>NZ_CP084752.1:1637500-1937500 GCF_020535545.1 Roseateles sp. XES5 | reverse complement strand
GTGCAACGAAATCCGAGAGCGCCACATTGGGGCGGCCATCGCGCTTGGAAAGCTGCTGGCGCAGCGTGAAGAAGGTGGCGAGGTCCGTGTCGCGCGCCTCGTCGGTGAACAGGCGGATATCGTCGCCGACGGCGCCCGCCGGCCAGAAGCCGACGACCGCCTTCGGCGTGAACCACTTTTCCGCGATGATCTTTTCCAGCATGGCCTGCGCATCGGCAAAGAGCTGGCGGGCGGCAGGCCCCTGCTTCTCGTCGTCGAGAATTTTCGGATAGACGCCCTTCAGCTCCCAGGTCTGGAAGAAGGGTGTCCAGTCGATATAGCGGGCAAGCTCCGCAAGGTCCCAGTCCTGCCAGACACGGGTGCCGAGGAAGGACGGCGTCTTCGGCTTGTAGGCGGACCAATCCGCCTTGAAGGCGTTTTCGCGAGCCCTTGCCAGCGGCAGGCGCTGCTTCTCCGCTTCGCTGCGCGCATGGGCGTCCGCGACCTTGCGGTATTCCGCCTTCAGCGTCTCGACATAACCCGGCTTCATCTCCGCCGACAGGAGGCTGCCGACGACGCCGACAGCGCGGCTGGCATCGGTGACATAGACGGCCTGCCCACGCTCGTAGCGGGGATGGATCTTCACCGCCGTATGCACACGGCTCGTCGTCGCCCCGCCGATGAGGAGGGGAATGTCGAAGCCCTCGCGCTCCATTTCCGACGCGACATGCACCATCTCGTCGAGCGAGGGGGTGATGAGGCCGGAAAGGCCGATGATGTCGACCTTCTCGGCTTTCGCCGTTTCGAGGATTTTCGTCGCCGGCACCATGACGCCGAGGTCGATGATCTCGTAATTGTTGCAGGCGAGCACGACGCCGACGATGTTCTTGCCGATGTCGTGCACATCGCCCTTGACGGTGGCGATCACGATCTTGCCCTTGGGCTTCACATCGCCGCCGGCCGCGGCCAGCTGGCGCTTCTCTTCCTCGATATAGGGCACGAGGTGGGCCACGGCGCTCTTCATCACGCGCGCGCTCTTGACCACCTGGGGCAGGAACATCTTGCCCTGGCCGAAGAGGTCGCCCACCACATTCATGCCGGCCATCAGCGGGCCCTCGATCACATGCAACGGACGGTCGGCATTCTGCCGCGCCTCTTCCGTGTCCTCTTCAACGAATTCGGTGATGCCGTTGACGAGCGCATGCTCCAGCCGCTTTTCCACCGGCCAGTCGCGCCATGCGAGGTCGCGCTCCCTGGCTTCCTTGCCGCCCGCGCCCTTGAAGCGCTCGGCGATCTCGAGCATGCGCTCGGTCGCCGTGCCGCCGGTCTTCGGCGCCCGGTTGAGCACCACGTCTTCCACGCGCTCGCGCAGCTCGGCATCGAGGTCGTCGTACACGCCCACCATGCCGGCATTGACGATGCCCATGTCCATGCCGGCCTTGATGGCGTGGTACAGGAAGACGGTGTGGATGGCTTCGCGCACCGGCTCATTGCCGCGGAAGCTGAAGGACACATTGGAGACGCCGCCCGAGACCTTGGCACCGGGCAGGTGCTGCTTGATCCAGCGCGTGGCCTCGATGAAGTCCACGGCGTAGTTGTCATGCTCCTCGATGCCGGTGGCGATGGCGAAGATATTGGGGTCGAAGATGATGTCCTCGGGCGGGAAGCCCACCTCGTCCACCAGCATGCGGTAGGCGCGCTCGCAGATTTCGATCTTGCGCTGGAAGGTGTCGGCCTGGCCGGTCTCGTCGAAGGCCATCACCACGGTGGCCGCGCCATAGCGCTTGAGCAGCTTGGCCTGGCGCTTGAACTCGGCCTCGCCCTCCTTCAGCGAGATGGAGTTCACGATGCCCTTGCCCTGGATGCACTTGAGCCCGGCCTCGATCACCTCCCATTTGGAGCTGTCGATCATGATGGGCACGCGGGCGATCTCGGGCTCGCTGGCGATCAGGTTCAGGAAGCGCACCATGGCGGCCTTGCTGTCCAGCATGGCCTCGTCCATATTGATGTCGATGACCTGGGCGCCGTTCTCCACCTGCTGGCGCGCCACGTCGAGCGCGGCGGCATAGTCGCCGGCGGTGATCAGCTTGCGGAATTTCGCCGAGCCCGTGACGTTGGTGCGTTCGCCGACATTCACGAAGGGAATGGCATCGGTCAGCGTGAAGGGTTCGAGACCGGACAGGCGCATATGGCGCGGAATGTCGGGGATCTCGCGCGGCCTGTGGCGTGCGGCGGCCTCGGCGATGGCGCGGATATGGTCCGGCGTCGAGCCGCAGCAGCCACCGACGATGTTGACGAGGCCGTCGCGCATGAAGCCCTCCATCTGCGCGGCCATTTCCTCGGGCGTCTCGTCGTATTTGCCGAAGGCGTTCGGTAGACCGGCATTCGGATAGGCGCAGACGAAGGTGCCGGCGACGGCCGAAATCTCGGCGAGGTGCGCGCGCATGGCGTTTGCGCCGAGCGCGCAGTTGAGCCCGATGGAGACGGGGTCGGCGTGCCGCACCGAATTCCAGAACGCCTCCGGCGTCTGGCCGGAAAGCGTGCGGCCAGAAAGGTCGGTGATCGTGCCCGAGATCATGATGGGCAGGTCGATGCCCTTTTCCTCGAAGACCGCGCGCGTCGCGAAGATCGCAGCCTTGGCGTTCAGCGTGTCGAAGATCGTCTCGATCAAGATGACGTCGGCGCCGCCGTCGATGAGCCCGCGCACCTGATCGCTATAGGCGCGCGTCAGATCGTCGAAGGTGACGGCGCGGTAGCCGGGATTGTTCACGTCGGGCGAGATCGAGGCGGTGCGGTTGGTCGGACCGAGCGCGCCGGCGACAAAGCGGCGACGACCGTCCTTCTCCTGCGCCCGCAGGCCCGCGCGTCGGGCCAGACGCGCGCCGTCGCGGTTCAGCTCATAGACCATGTCCTCCATGCCGTAGTCGGCCTGGGCGATGGTGGTGGAGGAGAAGGTGTTGGTCTCGAGGATATCAGCGCCGGCAAGGGCATAACGATAATGGATATCCTCGATGGCGCCGGGCTGCGTCAGCGTCAGGAGATCGTTGTTGCCCTGCTGGTGGCAGGCGCAATCGCCGAAGCGGTCACCGCGGAAATCCTCTTCCACCAGCTTCAGTGTCTGGATTTCCGTGCCCATGGCGCCGTCGAGCACGAGAATGCGGTCGCGGGCGGCGGCTTCGAGCGCGGCGCGGATTTCGCGGCCGTCCCGTCTCGGCTGTTCGGGGCCGAACAGGGTGTCCAGGTGAGAAACGGCCATGGGAAAACCCTCCGATGCAAGATAACCTGCACCGGAGTCACATAAAGATATCTTTATGTCAATATGTCTTTATGTCTAGTGCAGGCGCCCATCCGCCCCGGCAAGCGAGGCGAACAACGCCTTGAGGCGGGCGACATCGGGATCGCCCCCCTCATAGCGCGCGAGCTTGCGCACTTCCTTGAGCGCCTCGACGGCAAGGTCGGCGCCGCGCGGTTGCCAGAGCAGCCAGGAGATGAAGACGGATTCCGGCTTGCCGGTGCCCGATGGCTTGGTTTCGGTGAATGCAAACATGTCTTCCCCAATCGGTAATTGGGGGATGGCCGGACGCACGCTGCTGGAATTCCGCCCGCGGCGGAAGCAGACGTACACCATTGGGACACCCCGCCCATGGACGTTACGAACTGTCAGGGCAGGTCTCCTGGCTTCGGGTCGTCGCCGCTGTCTCGCCTTCCCGGTGAAAACACCAGTGGCATGGAGCGACAGCAGCTCGCCGTTCACAGTTGCGGGGGCAGCGCCGGCCTTGCCGCTCTTTTGGAGCATCGCACCGGCTTCCCTCTTAGCCTCCAAGCCGCAAACGACTCGGAAGACCCTGACGGCGGCAACACTGGCGTGGCGGGCAGGCCAAGTCAATGGCGCGCACCATCCGTTCACAGCCGCGGGAACTTTTCCGTTCGCCCGGCATTCTGGCTCCACCCGCATCCTGCGCGGGCTCGCCTTCTGGGAGGGGCTGGCGATTCACCAAAACCGCAGATGAGGGTCCATGCTGCGCCATCTCGCCCTGTTGACAGGTTGCAAGTCTCTGTCCTTACGGCTAAAAAATGCCGTTTTCATGCACCACGCGGCCAGGATGCCAATCAGCGTGTCGCTTGAGCCAGTTCCCCCCGTGAGGCACCCGTTGGGTGCAGCCCGGTGTCATGGCTGATCGCGGCACCGAGATGAAGCCTGCCCGCGGAAAACCCTCCGGCGCAAAGGCCATCGCCGAATGGTTCAACAAGGCCGGATCCAGAATCAGAAACATGCCCCTTCACAATACGCCGCAAGCTCCGCGCGACGCCGATGCCAAGCAGATCGACTATAACGACTCGATCCGCGCCACCTATCTGACGCTGGAGGAGCTGGCCGACTGCGGCGAAGCGCTCGCGCGTGACAGGACGGCCACCCTGCCGGGCTACCAGCCCTTCGAGTTCCGGCCGCGGCACAAGGAAAACGAGAAGGAGATCTTCCGCGTCTACCAGGCGACCGCCAAGGACGTGGAAGCCGGCGCACAGATCACGCCCGCGGCCGAGTGGCTGCTCGACAATTACTACGTCATCGAAGAGGCGATCCAGGAAGTCCGCCGCGACTTTCCCCGCCGCTTCTTCCGCCAGCTTCCGACGATCGACATCGAAGGCCAGCCGATCCCCCGCACGCTGGCGCTCGCCTGGATCTATGTCGCGCACACCCATAGCGGCGTCTCCGTCGAAAGCCTGACCGCCTTCGTGCAGGGCTTCCAGAAGCAGGACGCGCTGAAGATCGGCGAACTCTGGGCGCTGCCGTCCTTCATCCGATTCGTGCTGCTCGAAAACCTCCGCCGCATTTCCAGCCGCGTCGAGCGCTCGCGCAAGATGCGCTTCAAGGCCAATGAAGTGGCCGACGAGCTGGTGCGCCTCAACGACCCGGAGAAGTGCATCGCGCATCTGCGTTCGATGGAGAGCTTCGTCGAGGACAACACCTTCGTCATCCAGCTGCTCTATCGCCTGCGCGACGGCCTGCAGGCCTCCGGCGCGGTGATCCAGTGGCTGGAACGCAAGATCGAGAGCCGCGGCAGCGACCTCGAGGAGCTGATCGTGGCGGAGAACAACCGCCTGTCCTCCGGCAACGTCACCATGAGCTCGCTCATCAAGAGCCTGCGCTCGGTGGACGATACGGAATGGCCGGTCTGGTTCGAAAGCGTCAGCCGCCTCGACGAGGCGCTGCGCCAGGGCTCCGACTATAGCGACCTCGATTTCGGCTCGCGCAACAAGTACCGCAACTCCATCGAGCGCTTCGCCCGCCGCTCCGGCAAGACCGAGCTGGAGGTCACGGAAACCGCGCTCGCCATGACGGCGGAAGACGCCGCGGCGAATGCGGGCGATCCGGACTACGAGGCCAATGTCGCCGCCTTCCTCGTCGGCAAGAAACGCAAGCTGCTGGAAAAGCGCATCGGCTACCGTCCGACCGCGGTCCAGCGCGTGGTGCGCCTGACGCGCAAGCTCGACTGGCTGGCCGTCGCCGGCCCCAACATCATCCTCACGCTGCTGGCGATGATCGCAGTCTATTACTTCCTCGATCAGCTCGACATTCCGAACGGCGCCTGGCTCATCATGCTGGTGCTTTTCGCCCTGCCGGCCTCGGAAGGCGCGACGGGCCTCTTCAACACGCTCGTCACCTTCTTCGTCACGCCCTCGCGCCTCGTCGGCTACGAGTTCAAGGACGGCATTCCCGAGGACGCACGCACGCTGCTCGTCGTGCCCTGTCTGATCTCCAAGCGCGACCATGTCGACGAGCTGGTACGCAATCTCGAAGTCCACTACCTCGCCAATCCGCGCGGCGAGATCTATTTCGCCCTGCTCAGCGACTGGGCCGACAGTCAGGCGGAGGAATCCCCCGCCGACCTCGACGTGCTGGAATACGCCAAGCGCGAGATCGCGACGCTCTCCGCCCGCTACGCCTATGACGGGCGCACCCGCTTCTACTTCCTGCATCGCCGCCGCCTCTACAACCCCTCCGAAGGGGCCTGGATGGGCTGGGAGCGCAAGCGCGGCAAGCTGCACGAGCTGAACCTTCTCCTGCGTGGCGACGGCGACACCACCTTCCTGCCGGGCGCCAACATCGTGCCGGCGGACGTCAAATACGTCATGACGCTGGACTCCGACACGCGCCTGATGCGCGATGCCGTGACGAAGCTCGTCGGCAAGATGCACCATCCGATCAACCGCCCCGTCATCGACGAGGCGACGGGCAAGATTACCGCCGGCTACTCCATCCTCCAGCCGCGCGTCACGCCCTCGCTGACGACGGGCAAGGAAGCCTCGACCTTCCAGCGCATCTTCTCCGCCGACCGCGGCGTCGACCCCTACGTCTTCACCGTTTCCGACGTCTATCAGGACCTCGCCGGCGAAGGCACCTTCACCGGCAAGGGCCTCTATCACGTCGATGCCTTCGAGGCCGCCGTGAAGGGCCGGATCGAGGAGAACTCGGTTCTCAGCCATGACCTGCTCGAAGGCTCGCTCTCGCATTGCGCGCTGGTGACGGACGTGGAACTCGTCGAGGATTTCCCGACCCGTTACGGCGTCGAGACCTCGCGCCAGCATCGCTGGGCACGCGGCGACTGGCAGCTCCTGCCCTATCTCTTCGGCCCGTCGAGCGGCATTTCCATGCTCGGCCGCTGGAAGATGTACGACAACCTGCGCCGCAGCCTCATTCCCATCGGCTGGCTCGTCGCCTCCGTCATGGGCTGGTACTACATGGAACCGCGCCAGGCGCTGATCTGGCAGCTGGTGCTGATCTTCCTGCTCTTCGTCGCCCCGACGCTCTCGCTCATTTCCGGCGTCATGCCGCGCAGCAGCGATATCGTCGCCCGCGCCCATGTGCACCGTGTGCTCTCCGATATCCGTGCCGCCAATGCGCAGGTTGCGCTGCGCATCGCCTTCATCGCCCATTCGGCGGCGCTGATGGCCGACGCCATCGTCCGCTCGCTCTACCGCACCTTCGTCAGCCGCAAGCTGATGCTGGAATGGCGCACGGCCGCGCAGGCCGACAGCGCGGCGCGCGGCGGCATCCTCGCCCACTACAAGTCCATGTGGCAGGCCCCGGCGCTCGCGGTGGTCTCGGTTGCGCTCGCGATGATTTCGGACACCGGCCTGCCCTTCATCGGCGTGCCCTTCGCGCTGGTCTGGATGCTCTCGCCCATGATCGCCTGGTATGTCAGCCAGACGGCCGAAACCGAGGACCAGCTCGTCGTCTCCGACTATGTCGCGACCGAACTGCGCAAGATCGCCCGCCGCACCTGGCGTTACTTCGAGACCTTCGTCACCGCCGAGCAGCATTTCCTGCCGCCGGACAATTTCCAGGAGACGCCGCAGCCGGTGCTGGCCGAGCGCACGTCGCCGACCAATATCGGCGTCTACCTGCTGTCAGTCATCTCCGCCCGCGATTTCGGCTGGATCAGCTTCGAGGAGACGGTCCGCCGCCTCGAGCAGACCATCGCCACCATCGACGGCATGCCGAAATACCGCGGCCATCTCTACAACTGGTACCGCACCAACACGCTGGAAACGCTGGGCCCGCGCTACGTCTCGGCGGTCGACAGCGGCAACCTCGCCGGCCATCTCATCGCCATTTCCTCCATGTGCCGCGAATGGGCCGAAGCCCCGTCCGCGCATCTGCAGGGCAGCCTCGACGGCATCGGCGACGTCGCCTCCATCCTCTCCGAAACGCTGAAGCAGCTGCCGGACGACCGCAAGACCGTGCGCCCGCTCCGCCGTCTCATCGAGGAGCGCATCGAGGGCTTCCGCAACGCGCTCGCCGCCGTCAAGCGCGAGCACGAATTCGCCTCCATCCGCGTCATCAACCTCTCGGTGCTGGCGCGCGACGTCAACAAGCTGATCGTCAATCTCGACCACGAGATCAAATCGGCCGAAAGCGGCGAGCTGGCCAAATGGGCCGGCGCGCTGGTCGCGACCTGCGAGGCGCATATCGCCGACAGCGTCTTCGATCTCGGCTCCATCGAGGCCCTGCGCGACCGCCTCGTCGTGCTGCGCGACCGTTCGCGCGACATCGCCTTCTCGATGGATTTCGGCTTCCTGTTCCGCCCGGAACGGCGCCTGCTCTCCATCGGCTACCGCGTCGAGACCAACGAGCTGGACGAGGCCTGCTACGACCTGCTCGCTTCCGAAGCGCGCCTGACGAGCCTCTTCGCCATCGCCAAGGGCGACCTTCCCACCGAGCACTGGTACAAGCTCGGCCGTCCGGTCGTGCCGGTCGGCTCGCGCGGCGCGCTGGTCTCCTGGTCGGGTTCGATGTTCGAATATCTGATGCCCCCGCTCGTCATGCAGGAGCGCCAGGGCGGCATTCTCAACCAGACGAACAATCTCGTCGTGGTCGAGCAGATGAACCATGGCCGCCGCCTCGGCACGCCCTGGGGCATTTCGGAAGCGGCCTTCAACGCCCGTGACCATGAGCTGACCTACCAGTACACCAATTTCGGCGTGCCGACGCTCGGCCTCAAGCGCGGCCTCGGCCAGAACGCCGTCATCGCGCCCTATGCCTCGCTGCTCGCCGCGCAATATGCACCGAAGGAATCGCTCGAAAACCTCGAGCGCCTGCGCAAGCTCGGCGCGCTCGGCGTCTACGGTTTCCACGATGCCGTCGACTTCACGCCGACCCGCGTGCCGGAAGGCAAGACCTGCGCCGTCGTGAAGAACTACATGGCGCACCATCACGGCATGTCGATTGCCGCCGTCGCCAATGTCGTCTTCAACGGCGCACTACGCGAACGCTTCCATGCCGACCCCGTCATAGAGGCGGCCGAACTGCTGCTGCAGGAAAAGGCCCCGCGCGACATTCCGGTCATCAACGCCAAGCGCGAGCCGGAAACCGTCGGCAGCACGCAGGCCGACCTGCTGCGCCCGGAAATCCGCATCTTCAAGGATCCGATCGCCCGCGAGCGCGAGACCGTCTTCCTGTCGAACGGCCACTACTCGGTGATGCTCACCGCCACCGGCGCCGGCTACTCCCGCTGGAACGGCCAGTCCGTCACCCGCTGGAAGCCCGATCCGACGGAAGACCGCTGGGGCTCCTTCCTCTTCCTGCGCGACATGGCGACGAACGAATGGTGGTCCGCCACCGCCGAGCCGAAGCGCATTGAGGGCGAAGAGACGAAGACGCAGTTCGGCGACGACAAGGCGGAATTCGTCAAGACCATCGGCAAGCTCACCAGCGAGGTCGAGGTCATCGTCGCCACCGAGCACGATGCCGAAGGGCGCCGCCTGACGCTGCTCAATACCGGCACCGAAGACCGCTTCATCGAAGTGACCTCCTATATGGAGCCGGTCATCTCGACGGACGACGCCGACAGCGCCCATCCGCTCTTCTCGAAGATGTTCGTGCGCACCGAGATCGGCAAGCGCGGCGACGTCATCCGCGCCGAGCGCCAGAAGCGCAACCCGAACGAACCGGACATGGCGATCGCCCACCTGATCGTCGACAACGCCGGCCCCTCGCGCCGCACCGAGATCGAGACGGACCGCCGTCGCTTCATCGGCCGCGGCCGCTCGCTGACGAATGCCGCCGCCTTCGATGCCGGCGCGCAGCTCTCCGGCACCGACGGCTTCACGCTCGATCCGATCCTGGCCTTGCGCCGCGTGGTGCGCGTGCCGGCCGGCAAGAAGGTCAAGGTCATCTTCTGGACCATTGCGGCCCCGAGCCGCGCCGAAGTGGACGCGGCCATCGACCGCTACCGCCACCCCGACGCCTTCAACCATGAAATGATCCATGCCTGGACGCGCTCGCAGGTGCATATGCGCCATGTCGGCGTCACCTCGCAGGAGGCGGCGAGCTTCCAGATGCTCGGTCGCTACCTCACCTATCCGGACATGCATCTGCGGGCCGATACGGGCACGATCCAGACCGGCCTCACCGCCCAGTCGGCGCTCTGGCCACTGGCGATCTCCGGCGACTTCCCGATCTTCGTGCTGCGCATCAACGACGAGATCGACCTCGACGTCGCCCGCGAAGCGCTGCGCGCCCAGGAATATCTGCGCCATCGCGGCGTCACCGCCGACCTCGTCATCCTCAACGAGCGCGCCGCCTCCTATGCGCAGGACATGCAGCACACGCTCGACCAGATGTGCGAGAACCTGCGCATGCGCGGCCAGTCGGACGGCGTGCGCCAGCATGTCTTCACCGTGCGCCGCGACCTGATGGAAGTCTCCACCTGGCAGGCGCTGCTGGCGACCGCCCGCGCCGTCTTCCACGCGCGCAACGGTTCGCTTGCCGACCAGATCGCCCGCACGGTCTCGCTCTTCTCCACCCCGCGTGGTGAGGAAGAGGCCAAGACGGACGCGCTGCCGAAACTGCCGGCGCCGACGGGCGACCCCGTCACCATCGATGGCGACGGCCTTTCCTTCTGGAACGGCTTTGGCGGCTTCAACGCCGACCGCCGCGAATATGCCGTGCGCCTGCGCGGCGGCGAGGCGACGCCCCAGCCGTGGATCAACGTGATCGCCAACCGCGATTTCGGCTTCCACGTTTCGGCGGAAGGCGCAGGCTTCACCTGGAGCCGCAATTCGCGCGACTTCCAGCTGACGCCCTGGACGAACGATCCGGTCGTCAACCGCCCTGGCGAGGCCTTCTACGTGAAGGACCGCGAGCGCGGCACGGTCATGACGCCCTTCGCCGCCCTGTCCCGCAAGCCGACGGTGAAATTCGAGACCTGGCACGGCCTCGGCTACACCGCCTTCCGCAGTTGGGAGGACGGCATCGAACTCGATCTGGTGCAGACGGTCGATCCGGAAGACCCGGTCAAATATTCACGCCTCGTCGTGAAGAACACCGGCGATACGGAACGCAGCCTCTCCGTCTACGGCTATGTCGAATGGGTGCTGGGCAACAATCCCGCCAAGACCGCACCCTTCGTTCTGACCAGCCAGGACGAGGAGAGCGGCGCGCTCTTCGCCACCAATCCCTACAGCTTCGATTTCGCCGGCCGGACCAGCTTCTTCGCCGTCGATGCGCCGCTGACGGGCTTCACCGCCAAGCGCCGCGACTTCATCGGCCGCACCGGCGACATCGTTCTGCCGGCCGCCGTGGCGACGGGCGAGCCGCTCACGGGCAATGCCGACGGCATCGGCGATCCCTGCGCGGCGCTGACCGTCGACATCACGCTGAAGCCGGGCGAAAAGCGCGAACTGCTCTTCGTGCTCGGCGACACCGCCGATACGGACAGCGCCCGCGCGCTGGCCGACAAGGCCCGCACCGCCGATTTCGACGCGGTCATGGCCTCGGTCCGCGCCTTCTGGGAAGGCTTCACCGGCACATTGCAGGTGAAGACCCCGGATGCGGCGCTCGACCGCATGGTCAACGACTGGCTGCCCTATCAGGCACTCGGCTGCCGCATCATGGCCCGCACCGCCTTCTACCAGGCAAGCGGCGCCTACGGCTTCCGTGATCAGTTGCAGGACACGCTGGCCTTCATCCTGCATCGGCCGGAACTTGCCCGAAAGCAGATCCTCAACGCGGCCGCCCGCCAGTTCGTCGAAGGCGACGTGCAACACTGGTGGCTGCCGGACAGCGGCGCCGGCGTGCGCACGATGATCTCCGACGACGTCGTCTGGCTTGCCCATGCCGTTGAATATTACTGCCGGGTGACCGGCGACGGGGCCGTGCTCGACGAAACACTCGCCTTCATCGAAGGCCCGGCGCTCGCTGAAGGCCAGCACGACGCCTTCTACAAACCTGGCCGTTCGGCCGAGGAGGCATCGCTCTACGACCATTGCGCCCGCGCCCTCGACCTTGCCCTGAAGCGTACGGGGGAGAACGGCCTGCCGCTCATCCTCGGCGGCGACTGGAACGACGGCATGAACCGCGTCGGCGAAGCCGGCCGCGGCACCAGTGTCTGGCTCGGCTGGTTCCTGGCCGGCACCTTGCGCGGCTTCATCCCGCTCGCCCGTACGCGCGGAGATCATGGTCGCGCCGATGCATGGGAAGGTCATCTGGGCCGTCTCAAGGAGGCGCTGGAAACGGCCGGCTGGGACGACAGCTACTACCGCCGCGGCTACTATGACGACGGCACGCCGCTCGGTTCGGCCGAGAGCGCCGAATGCCGTATCGATTCCATCGCCCAGAGCTGGAGCGTGCTGTCCGGCGAGGGCGACAGGGAGCGTTCGCATCAGGCGATGGACGCCGTCATGGCGGAACTCGTCGACCGGGAGAACGGCATTATCCGTCTGTTCACCCCGCCGCTTTCCGAAACCCCGCAGGACCCGGGCTACATCAAGGCCTATCCGCCGGGCGTACGCGAAAACGGCGGCCAGTATACCCATGCCGCGACCTGGGTCGTGCTGGCGCTGGCGCGGCAGGGACGAGGCGACGATGCCTTCGCCTGCCTCGACCTGCTCAACCCCGTCAAGCATGCGCTCGATGCGGACGCCGCGGAGCGCTACCGCGTCGAACCCTATGTGGTCGCCGCCGACGTCTATGGCGAAGGCGAGCGCACCGGCCGCGGCGGCTGGACCTGGTACACGGGATCGGCGGGCTGGCTCTACCGCGCCGCCGTCGAGGGTATTCTCGGCATCCGCAAGGAAGGCGGCCGCCTCTTCGTCGCGCCGGTTCTGCCGGCCGCGTGGAACGGCTACACGGCGACGCTGGTGCTCGACGGCAAGAAACTTTCCATCCGCGTCGACCGCGCGGATGAAGGTGGATGGCAGGCGACAATCAACGGCTCTGTCATCAAATCTTCAAACGAGGGCTATTTGCTCTGATCCACCCATGTGGATCGAAGCACCATGACAGAGACGACCAGACTGACAGGCGCCGTGCCGCGGCAACGCGACACGCGCCTCGATGTCTTCCGGGCCCTCGCCCTCCTGACGATCTTCGTCAATCACGTTCCGGGCCAGTATCTGGAACACCTGACGCACAAGAACGTCGGCTTTTCCGATTCGGCGGAGGCCTTCGTGCTGATTTCCGGCATGTCGGTCGGCCTTGCCTATGGGTCGCGCTTTGCGGTCGGCGAACGGCTGGCAGTCACCTTGCACATCCTGCGCCGGGCGCTGACGCTCTATGTCGCCCATATCATGACGAGCATCATCACCTTCGCCATCTTCGCCGGCGGGGCCCTCTGGTTCGGCCGGCAGGATCTCCTGTCGGAAATCAACCTGCGCGCCGTCGTCGACCGCACAGAACAGGGCGTCGTCAGCATGGTCCTGCTCGGCCACCAGTTCGGCTACAACAACATCCTGTCCATGTATGCCGTGCTCTTCCTGATGCTGCCCGGCTTCCTCTGGCTCTACCGGCAGAGCCCGCGCCTCCTGCTCGCCGTCTCCGGCACCATCTGGCTGTGCGCCGGCATCTGGCGCATCGCTCCCTCGAATTTCCTCGACGACGGCTACTGGTTCCTCAACCCGCTGTCCTGGCAGTTCCTCTTCGTCATCGGCTTCGTCGGCGTCCTCAAGGCGAAGGCTGGCGGTATCCCGCGCCATCTTTTCCTCACAGTCCTCTCGGCCGCCTATCTCCTGGTTTCGATGCTGTGGGTGGTCTTTTCCTGGTGGAACATCGATTTCTCCTATGGACTGCCGGCCGTGCTGACCGGCTTCGACAAGACCTTCCTTTCGGCCACCCGCCTCCTGCATGTGCTGGCCGGCGCCTATCTCGTCGCGACCATCCCGGCCCTGTCGGCCTGGGCGGCGCTCCCCCTCGCCCACCCGCTGGTGGCCATCGGCCGGCATTCGCTCGCCGTCTTCATCTTCGGCACCATCCTCGCCATGGTCGGCCAGGTGCTGATGTTCGTCACCGGCAAGAACCCGATCCTCGGCACGCTCTACGCGCTTCTCGGCATCGCGTTGCATTTTGCCTATGCGCGTTATCTCGATTGGCAGGCCGCCGTCATCGCCCAGAATGCGAAACGGCAGGGCCTGCAGGCCCTGCCGGTCAAGAACAGCGATACGCGCAAGCGCTAGAGTTTGTCAGGGAAAAGTGGGAACCGGTTTTCCCGAAAAGACAAACGAAAACAAAAGAATTTAGAGCATGTCAGGTTCAATCTGAACCTGACATGCTCTAGAAACATTCCAGCCGGAGCGCCGTCGCTTCCGCGTCGGATCATGCGACAAACACAAGAGGCTGGAGCAATTCCGGTGAACGGCATTCACCGGAATTGCCTCAGGCGGGTCAAGCCGCCGTATGGCTCTTGCGCACGTCGTCGTCCGTGAGGATGCCGCTGGCGCGCAGGAGTGCGGCGAAGCGGCCATTGCTCTGGCTGAGATCGTTGAACGTGCCCATCTCGGCGATCTGGCCGTGATCCATGAACACGACGAGATCGGCCTCGCGCACCGTCGACAGGCGGTGGGCGATGATGAAGGTCGTGCGGTTGCGGCGAAGGGAATCGATCGCCGCCTTCACCCGTGCCTCCGTCTCCACGTCGAGCGCACTGGTCGCCTCGTCGAGCACGAGGATCGGCGCGTTCTTGAGGATGGCGCGGGCAATGGAGATGCGCTGGCGCTCGCCGCCCGAGAGGCCCTGGCCGCGCTCACCCACCAGGGAGTCGTAACCGTTCTGGCGCGAGAGGATGAAATCGTTCGCCGCCGCCGCTTCGGCCGCCGCGACGATCTCCTCCTCGCTCGCACCTTCCCGGCCCAGACGAATGTTGTCGGAGATCGAGCGGTTGAGCAGGCCCGCATCCTGGAACACGGTGGCGATGGACCGGCGCAGCGACTTGCGCGTCACCGTGGAAATATCGACGCCGTCGATGAGGATCTGGCCGGATTGCGGCTCATAGACGCGCTGCAGCAGGTTGACGAGCGTCGTCTTGCCGGCCCCTGTCGGACCGACGATGGCGACGGTCTGGCCGGCTTCCACCGTGAACGAGACATCGCGTACGCCCTGCGTGGCATTGGCGAAGTCGAAGCCGACATTGCGGTATTCGACCTTGCCCTTCACATCGCCGAGGTCGCCGGCGCCAATCGGCTCCTCGCGATCCTTCACGGCATCTTCCAGCGTGAAGAAGTCTTCCAGTTTGGCGCGCGCCTCGAAGATCTGGGTGGCGAAGGCCTTCATCTGGTCGAGGCGGCCGATGAGCAGGCCCGCAAAGCCGATAAAGGCGATGACGTCGCCGACGCGGATTTCACCGCGCTGCACCAGCACCGTGCCGATGACGAGGATCGTCATCATCGAAATGGTCGAGGCGATGCGGTTCAGCGCGCTGGCCAGCGCCCACCAGTCGAGCACCGGGAACTGCGCATTGATCAGCCGCTCGGCGAAGCGCTTCAGTTCACGCGTCTCCGCCTCGATCCGGTTGTAGCTGTGCACGACCGAAACGTTGCTGATGGAGTCGGACACGTGGGAGAACACCGTGTGGTAGTGGTTCTCCACCGAGGCTTGCCCTTCGCGCGTACGGTTCATCACCACCTTGCCGATCAGCACATAGAGCACACCGAGAACGACCAGCACCAGCGACAGGCGGTAGTCCATCGCAAAGGCCGTCGGGATGAGCAGGGCGAGCGCCACGGCCGTGGCGAGGTGCGTGCGCATGAATTCGAGCCAGAGGCCGAACAGCGTCTCGCAGGCGCGCAGCAGCGTGTGCAGCGCATTGGACGTGCCGCGCTGGCTGTGCCAGGCGAGCGGCATGGAGATGATGCGGCCGAAGGCCTCCGTCAGGAGGCTGGCGCGACGGCCATGGGCCAGCCGGTCCGCCTCACGCGCGACGAGCACATAGGCGATGGTGTTGAACAGGCCGAAGCCCGCCCACATCAGGAGCATCGGCGTGACGTCGCCCTTGGTGGAGATGGCGTCGATGATGCGACCGAACAGGATGGGTTCGGCAATGGTGATCACCGCAAGAACGATGTTGGCGGCGACGACCAGCCCGACGCGAAGCTTGTAGATGCCGAGGTAGCTGAGGGCCCTGGCATAGACCTGAAACAAAGACACGGAATGGAGCCTTTCCGGCAATAGCTGTTGTGCGGTGCTGTTTTCGCACCTTCAGTCCCTTCGCTGAGGGTATTAATCAGCGGAAGCGGCAAAAGTTCTTCCCAGTCAAGCAAATTTCATGACGCCCCTGAAATCTTGCGTGATTATGCAATTTCAGGCCAGCCATGCATGCAAAGCAATTGATTTCCGCGCGCCGATCCTGCCATTTGTCGGGCGGGGATATTGAGTGGGGCGCTTGGGCCGGTTGCCGGCCAGGTTCAGCTTTATCAGTTGGTTAAACAAAGCTAGTCAAGCGCGGGGCACATGAAGATCAACTTACTGGTGCAGTTTCTTGCACTGATCGACGAGTTGCGCGGTCGAGAAGAGACGGCCGCCGAATTCGAGCGCCTTCTGGCGCATTACGGCTTCGATTATTATGGCCTCATCCAGGCTCCCAAGCCGGCGGAAAGCCTGTCGAGCCTGCTTCTTTCCGGCCGCTGGCCGAAGGGCTGGCCGGAAACCTATCTGCGCAAACGCTACATGCAGGTCGATCCGACCGTGCGGTATCTCGGCCACGCGCAGGAGGGCTTTCGCTGGCGCGACACGCTGGGCGCCTTCCGGGCCAGCCCGCACCGCAAGCGCATGGAGCGCATGATGGTGGATGCGCGCCAGAACGGGCTGGAGGACGGCTACATGTTCCCCATCCACGGGCGGCGCGGCCTGCTCGGCAGCCTCAGTCTCGGCGGCAAGCCCGTCGAGCTCGAAAACGTCGAGATCGGCCTTTTCGACAACATCGCGCGGCGGCTCTACTGGAAGCTCATCCACGCGGCCGACCCGGAGGCGGCGGCACGGCTGTCGGCGGTCGTCGACGTCGAATTGACGCGCCGCGAAATGGAAGCCCTGAGCCTGCTTGCCGAAGGCATGACCTCGCATGAAATCGGCCGCGTTCTCGGCATTTCCAGCCATACGGTCGACTGGTACATGAACGGCATCCAGGAGAAGCTGGGCGCCCATAACCGCCATCATGCCATCGCCATCGCCTTCCGCCTCGGCCTCGTCTCCTAGACCGGCTGCCAGCGCGCAGGAGCATAAGCTTCTGTTTTTAAAACGATAAGTACATCAGGACCGTTTGCACCGCTGTCGGGATTGTTTCCGGCGGCGCAAATCTTTTGTTCCATGACGACTACAAAATTGCACTTTGGAAATTACCCGCTAATAATTCTCTTCGCGGGTGCAGCATTTCCCGCTCCAAGTCCCCTATTCAAGTCAATGAGGAGTCCGACTTGCCCATTTCCAAGATCCTTGTCGCCAACCGGTCCGAAATCGCCATCCGCGTCTTCCGCGCGGCCAATGAACTCGGCTTGAAAACAGTTGCGATATGGGCGGAAGAGGACAAACTGGCGCTGCACCGGTTCAAGGCGGACGAGAGCTACCAGATCGGCCGTGGCCCGCATCTGACGCGTGATCTCGGCCCCATCGAAAGCTATCTTTCCATCGAGGAAGTCATCCGCGTCGCCAGGCTCTCTGGCGCCGACGCCATCCATCCGGGCTACGGCCTTCTGTCGGAAAGCCCGGAATTCGTCGATGCCTGCGATGCCGCCGGCATCACCTTCATCGGTCCGCGCCCGGCCACCATGCGCCAGCTCGGCAACAAGGTCGCCGCGCGCAACCTTGCCATTTCCGTCGGCGTGCCTGTCGTGCCCGCCACCGACCCGCTGCCGGACGACGAAGCCGAAATCCACCGCCTCGCCGCCGAGATCGGTTATCCCGTCATGCTCAAGGCCTCCTGGGGCGGCGGCGGACGCGGCATGCGCGCCATCCGCGACCCGAAGGACCTGATCCGCGAGGTGACGGAGGCCAAGCGCGAGGCCAAGGCCGCCTTCGGCAAGGACGAGGTCTATCTCGAAAAGCTCGTCGAGCGCGCCCGCCACGTCGAAAGCCAGGTTCTCGGCGATACCCATGGCAATGTCGTGCACCTGTTCGAGCGTGACTGCTCCATCCAGCGCCGCAACCAGAAGGTCGTCGAGCGCGCGCCGGCGCCCTACCTTTCGGAAGCGCAGCGCCAGGAGCTCGCCGCCTATTCGCTGAAGATCGCCAAGGCGACCAACTATATCGGCGCCGGCACGGTCGAGTATCTGATGGATGCCGATACCGGCAAATTCTACTTCATCGAGGTCAATCCGCGCATCCAGGTCGAGCATACGGTCACGGAAGTCGTGACCGGCATCGACATCGTCAAGGCGCAGATTCACATCCTCGACGGCGAGGCGATCGGCACGCCGGAATCGGGCGTGCCCGCCCAGGCCGATATCCGCCTCAACGGCCACGCACTGCAGTGCCGCATCACCACCGAGGACCCGGAACAGAACTTCATTCCGGACTACGGCCGCATCACCGGCTATCGCTCCGCTGCCGGCTTCGGCATCCGCCTCGACGGCGGCACGGCCTATACCGGCGCCTATATCACCCGCTACTACGACCCGCTGCTCGTCAAGGTCACGGCCTCGGGCAGCACGCCGGCCGAAGCGATCAGCCGCATGGACCGCGCGCTGCGCGAGTTCCGCATCCGCGGCGTCGCCACCAACCTCACCTTCCTTGAGGCGATCATCGGCCACGAGGCCTTCCGCAACAATACCTACACGACCCGCTTCATCGACACGACGCCGGAGCTGTTCCAGCAGGTCAAGCGCCAGGACCGCGCGACCAAGCTGCTCACCTATCTCGCCGACGTCACCGTCAACGGCCATCCGGAAGCCAAGGGGCGCCCGAAGCCGCCGTCCGACGTCGCCAAGCCCGTTGTGCCCTTCATTGGCGGCGATATCCCCGCCGGCACCAAGCAGAAGCTCGATGAACTCGGCCCGAAGAAGTTCGGCGAGTGGCTGCGCGCCGAAAGCCGCGTGCTCCTGACCGACACCACCATGCGCGACGGCCACCAGTCGCTGCTGGCGACGCGCATGCGCACGCATGACATCGCCCGCGTCGCCGGCACCTATGCCCGGGCCCTGCCGCAACTCTTCTCGCTGGAATGTTGGGGCGGCGCGACCTTCGACGTTTCCATGCGGTTCCTGACGGAAGATCCGTGGGAGCGCCTCGCCCGCATCCGCGAGGATGCGCCGAACCTGCTGCTCCAGATGCTGCTGCGCGGCGCCAACGGCGTCGGCTACAAGAACTACCCCGACAATGTCGTGAAGTACTTCGTGCGCCAGGCGGCCAGGGGCGGCATCGACGTCTTCCGCGTCTTCGACTGCCTCAACTGGGTCGACAACATGCGCGTCTCGATGGACGCCATCGCCGAAGAGAACCGCATCTGCGAAGCGACGATCTGCTATACCGGCGACATCCTGAATTCGGCCCGCCCAAAATACGACCTGAAGTACTACACCAATCTCGCCGCCGAGCTGGAAAAGGCCGGCGCGCACATGATCGCGCTGAAGGACATGGCGGGCCTCCTGAAGCCCGCCGCCGCCCGCGTTCTGTTCAAGGCGCTGCGCGAGGCGACGAACCTGCCGATCCACTTCCACACCCATGACACGTCGGGCATTGCCGCCGCGACCGTTCTGGCCGCCGTCGATGCCGGCGTCGATGTGGTGGACGCGGCCATGGACGCCCTTTCGGGCAACACGTCCCAGCCCTGCCTCGGCTCCATCGTCGAGGCGCTGAAGGGCTCGGAGCGCGATCCGGGCCTCGATCCCGAATGGATCCGCCGCATCTCCTTCTACTGGGAGGCCGTGCGCTTCCAGTACGCCGCCTTCGAAAGCGATCTCAAGGGACCAGCCTCCGAAGTCTACCTTCATGAAATGCCGGGCGGCCAGTTCACCAACCTCAAGGAACAGGCCCGTTCGCTTGGCCTCGAAACCAAGTGGCACAAGGTCGCCCAGGCCTATGCCGACGCCAACCAGATGTTCGGCGACATCGTCAAGGTGACGCCGTCCTCCAAGGTGGTGGGCGACATGGCGCTGATGATGGTCAGCCAGGACCTGACCGTCGCCGACGTCGAGAATCCGGCCAAGGACATCGCCTTCCCCGATTCGGTCGTCTCCATGCTGAAGGGCGATCTCGGCCAGCCCCCGGGCGGCTGGCCGGCCGGCCTGCAGAAGAAGGCGCTGAAGGGCGAACAGCCCTATACCGCCGTGCCGGGCTCGTTGCTGCCGCCGGCCGATCTCGAGGCCGAGCGCAAGGCCATAGAAGACAAGCTGGAGCGCAAGGTCGACGATTTCGAGTTCGCTTCCTACCTGATGTATCCGAAGGTCTTCACCGACTATGCGCTCGCCGTCGACACCTACGGCCCCGTCAGCGTGCTGCCGACGCCGGCCTATTTCTACGGCCTTGCACCGGGCGAGGAACTGCAGCCGGAAATCGAGCGCGGCAAGTCGCTCGTCATCCTGCACCAGGCGAGCAGCGAACCGGACCAGCAGGGCATGGTGAAGGTGTTCTTCGAGCTCAACGGCCAGTCGCGTCTCATCAAGGTGCCGGATCGCAACCGCGCCGCCACCTCGGCCGTCCGCCGCAAGGCAGACAACGGCAACGTCGCCCATCTCGGCGCACCGATGCCGGGCGTCATCTCGACGGTTGCCGTTGCCGCTGGCCAGCCGGTCAAGGCCGGCGACGTGCTGCTCTCCATCGAGGCCATGAAGATGGAAACCGCGCTGCATGCCGAAAGGGACGGCATGATCTCGGAAGTGCTCGTCAGGGCCGGCGACCAGATCGACGCCAAGGACCTGCTGATCGTCTACGGCGCCTGACC
This sequence comes from Roseateles sp. XES5, assembly GCF_020535545.1. Lineage (NCBI taxonomy): Bacteria > Pseudomonadati > Pseudomonadota > Betaproteobacteria > Burkholderiales > Sphaerotilaceae > Roseateles > Roseateles sp. XES5. The sequence goes on along the minus strand of NZ_CP084752.1, from coordinate 1,916,879 downwards.
GGCACCGCGAGCACCGCAAATCACGGTCATGCCCGGGCCGGTTTCGGGCATGACGGCAGCGTCTGACGATCCAGTTTTACCAAGCGACCCGGGATGGCGTTAACGCCATCCCCTTTTCGCCCTTGCTTTCCGGCAAGGGCGGACGCAAAACGCGGCGGATTGTTCAACGAAACGCAGGCTTCCATGAGCTTCGTCATCCGCACCGCCGCCCCCGGCGACATCGCTGCCTTCACAGAGATCTACCGCGAATCCGTGCTGAACGGCGTGGCGAGCTACGAGATCGACCCGCCCTCGCTCGACGAGATGCAGGCGCGTTTTGTGGCGATCACCGGCAAGGGCTATCCCTATATCGTCGCCATCGAGCAGACCGGCCTCATTCTCGGCTATGCCTATGCCTCGGCCTTCCGGACCCGCCCGGCCTATCGCTGGCTCGTCGAGGATTCGGTCTATCTGGCGCCGGAAGCGCGCGGCAAGGGCGTCGGCAAGGCGCTGCTTGCGGAACTCATTCGCCGCTGCACGGAGCTTGGCTTTCGCCAGATGGTCGCCGTCATCGGCGGCGCGCATCCTGCCTCCATCGCCGTCCACAGCGCCGCCGGCTTCGCGCATTCGGGCCGCATGACGGCGACCGGCTTCAAGCACGACCGCTGGCTCGACACCGTCTTCATGCAACGCCCGCTCGGCGATGGCGCAGAGACGGAACCATCGGCGGCGGATTATCCGGGAACGATGGGGTAAATCGGAAAAGGCGGGCGTGCCGGCGTCAACCGCCCGGAGACGGGTCACGTCTCGACGAGGCGCAGCACCTTGTCGAAGACCTTCAGCACCTGGTTCAGCTCGTGCCCGCGCTTCAGGATGGTGCCGTGCTGGTTGACGACGCTGTAGGCGCCCTGCTTGGCGGCGAGCTTCGGGTTTTTCTCGACGCGGTAGAGCGGCATTTCGCCGGATCGTTTGAAGATCGAGAAGACGGCCTTGTCACGCATATGGTCGATGGCATAGTCGCGCCACTCGCCCTCGCCGACCATGCGGCCATAGACCCAGAGAATCGCATCGAGCTCCCGCCGATGGAAGGTAACCGGCAGCGGATCCTTGCTGCTGCGGTATTCCTTGAGGTCGACCACGACGTTGGACGCCTGCAAATCCGGCTGATCTGTCATCGAATCTCCGCACCTTTTCTGTGACGGCACGGTGACAGTGTGCCTGACCGATGCCGAAAAGCAAGGCGGATGGGTCGGGCCGGGCAATTTTGCAAAAATCCGCCCCGCCGCATTTCAGACAAACAGACGCCCAATTTTGAGGAGACAGTCCGCCAGTCGCCGCTCCTACCGGCCTTCTGCCTTGTGCGGGAAGACGGTTCGTTAGGGCCAGCGTCTGTCGAAGTTGCCCTGTATTCCGTTGCCGGCAGCTTCGTCTCGGTCCGGTCCGTCTATCTTCGAACCCTCAAGCCCCAGCCCCTCGAAGAAGCCGGACCGGACCTCCCCGAAGCGCAGGCGCTTCGGTGTTCTGCGGCTCGTTCTCACAAATCGCTGCACGGTTCGGCCCTGCGCCAGGCGCTTACCGGTATGGCGTGTCTACCGGGATGCCTTGTCGCCGGTCAGCACCGTTGCTCCCAGGATCGCGCCCGGCGTGTCGGCCGTCTTCATGCGCTGGAGCAGCACGGCGCAGCCGCCGGCCTTCTTTTTCTTCTTCAGCATATCGGCGGGCAGCACGAGGTTCGTCTCCTTGCCCTCCCACATGCCGATCGTTTCCATGTCGGTCACGGCATGCCAGTAATTCACCGTCTTGCCGCGGTTCTCGCCCTTGTCGATGTCGATGGTGCGTTCGCGCTCGAAATAGGCAATGACGATATTGGCCTTGCCCTCGCCCGCCCCGACGCGGATGCGCAATTCGTCGTTCTGCACCGCCACATCAACCGGCACTTCCAAGCCCTTGCCCTCGTCGGGCATGGCGGCGATGCGGTCGCGGATGCCGGAAATGTCGGCGCCGTTGATATGCTCCCGGCCGTTCAGCACCGCCTGGGGCGTATAGACGCCGTTGCGGCCGAACATGCGGGCATAGGCATATTGCCGGTCGGTATTGTCCTTGGAGGCGAGCGTGTCCGCCCAGCCGAGATAGTTCCAGTAGTCGACGTGATAGGAGAGTGCGACGACCTTGCCCTCGCGGGCCAGCGTCTCAAGGGCCTTGTCGGCCGGCGGACAGGAGGAGCAGCCCTGGCTGGTGAAGAGTTCGACGACACCCTTGGGCTTTATCGCTTCCTGCGCGTGAGCGGCGCCGGCTCCCAGCGTCAGCAGGATCGCCAGACATTCCGATATGTACGGTCTCGGCATGATCAATTCCAATGGAACGCCGGCAGGAGCCAGCCATTTGCGCCCGTCATACGCCCTTGCCGCTTCAACAGGAAGTCACGATGGAGTGAAACTGTTGGTTGGATTTGCGTGCCCCAGAACGAAAAATGCCGGGGCTTTGGGCCCCGGCACGTCATTGTTCAGGCTGTATCCGCTCAGGCGGCGAGATCGCGAAGAACGGTCTGCAGGATGCCGCCGTTGTTCATGTAGGTCACTTCGTCGAGCGTATCGATGCGGCAGAGAAGCGGAACCTCCTTCACCGTGCCGTCGGAGTAGGTGATCTTGGCGATCTTCTTCTCGCGCGGCTTGATGTCGCCTTCCAGGCCCTCGATCGTGACGACTTCGTCGCCCTTGAGGTCGAGCGATGCCCAAGTCGTGCCTTCCTCGAAGACGAAGGGCACGACGCCCATGCCGACCAGGTTGGAACGATGGATGCGCTCGAAGGACTGCGCCACCACGGCCTTGACGCCGAGCAGGTTCGTACCCTTGGCCGCCCAGTCGCGCGAGGAGCCGTTGCCGTATTCGACGCCGGCGAAGATGACGAGCGGAACGCCCTCGGCCTTATACTTCATGGCCGCATCGTAGATCGACATCTCTTCCTTGGACGGATAGTGGATGGTGTAGCCACCTTCCTTGCCGTTCGGGCCGAGCATGTGGTTACGGATGCGGATATTGGCGAAGGTGCCGCGCATCATGACTTCATGGTTGCCGCGGCGCGTGCCGTACTGGTTGAAGTCCGCGACCGCCACGCCGTTGCCCGTAAGGTACGCGCCGGCCGGCGAGGCCGCCTTGATCGAACCGGCCGGGGAGATGTGGTCGGTGGTGATCTTGTCGCCGAAGAGACCGAGGACGCGCGCGCCTTCGATGTTCTTCAGGCCCGAGCCGGTCTTGCCCATGCCGACGAAGTAGGGCGGGTTCTGCACATAGGTCGACTTGTCGTCCCAGGCATAGGTCTGGCCTTCCGGAACCTGCACCGCCTGCCAGTTCTCGTCGCCCTTGAAGACGTCGGCATACTTCGTGGCATAGAGCTCACGCGTGACGTACTTCATGATGAACTCCTGGATCTCCTTGGAAGAGGGCCAGATGTCCTTGAGGTAGACGGGGTTGCCGTTCTGGTCTTCGCCGATCGGCTCCTTGGTGAGATCCTTCTGGACCGAGCCGGCGATGGCATAGGCCACCACCAGGGGCGGCGAGGCCAGGAAGTTGGCCTTCAGATTCGGGTGGATGCGGGCCTCGAAGTTGCGGTTGCCCGAGAGCACGGCGGCGCAGACCAGGTCGTTGGACGTGATCACCTCGTTGAGCTCGGGGGCCAGATCGCCGGCATTGCCGATGCAGGTGGTGCAGCCGTAGGCGGCGAGGTTGAAGCCCAGCTTCTCCAGATAGGGCAGCAGGCCGGCCTTCTCCAGGTACTCGGTGACGATGCGCGAGCCCGGGGCCAGCGAGGTCTTGATGTGCGGCTGCACCTTGAGCCCGGCCTCCACCGCCTTCTTGGCCAGCAGGCCCGCGGCCAGCAGCACGCCGGGGTTGGAGGTGTTGGTGCAGGAGGTGATGGCGGCGATGGCGACGTCGCCATGGCCGAGATCGTAATCCGTGCCCTCGACCGCGTAGCGGTTGGCAAGCTGGCCGGGCTTCTTGTAGTCGTTGTCCATCGCGGTGGCGAAGCCGGAAGCGATATTTTCGAGCGGGATGCGGCCTTCCGGACGCTTCGGGCCGGCCATGGCCGGAACCACTTCGCCGAGGTCGAGTTCGAGCGTGTCGGTGAAGACGAGGTCGGAACCGTCGCTGTCACGCCACATGCCCTGCGCCTTGGAATAGGCTTCGACGAGGGCGATGCGCTGCTCTTCGCGGCCGGACATGGTGAGGTAGTTGACGGTCTCGCCGTCGACCGGGAAGAAGCCGCAGGTCGCGCCGTATTCCGGGCCCATATTGCCGATCGTCGCACGGTCGGCGAGCGTCATGTTGTCGAGGCCGGGGCCGAAGAATTCGACGAACTTGGAGACGACGCCCTTCTTGCGCAGCATCTGCACGACCATCAGCACCAGGTCGGTGGCGGTGACGCCCTCGCGCAGGCGGCCGCTGAGCTCGAAGCCCACCACATCGGGCGTCAGGAAGTAGACCGGCTGGCCCAGCATGCCGGCCTCGGCCTCGATGCCGCCCACGCCCCAGCCCACCACGCCGATGCCGTTGATCATGGTGGTGTGGCTGTCCGTGCCCACCAGGCTGTCGGGGTAGTAGATCTGGCCGGCCTTCTTGCCGGTCTTGTGCACGCCGCGGGCCAGGTACTCCAGATTCACCTGGTGAACGATGCCAAAGCCCGGGGGCACGACGCCAAAGGTGTCAAAGGCCTGCATGCCCCACTTCATGAACTCGTAGCGCTCGCGGTTGCGCTCGAACTCCAGCTCGACGTTGCGCGCGAAGGCGGTCGGCGTGCCGAATTCATCGACGATGACGGAGTGGTCGATGACGAGATCGACGGGAACGAGCGGGTTGATCTTCTCCGGATCGCCGCCGAGCGAGACCATCGCGTCGCGCATGGCCGCGAGGTCGACGACGGCGGGAACGCCGGTGAAGTCCTGCATCAGAACGCGCGCCGGGCGATAGGCGATCTCGTTTTCGACCGTGCCCTTGTTCGTCAGCCAGTCGACGACCGAAAGGATCTGCTCCTTGGTGACCGAGCGGCCGTCCTCGAAGCGCAGCAGGTTCTCAAGAAGCACCTTCATCGAGTAGGGCAGCTTCGAGACGCCGGCAAGGCCGTTCGCCTCGGCCTTGGGCAGGCTGTAATACACATAGTCGGTGCCGTTGACCGTAAGGGTCGAACGACAATTGAAACTGTCTAGGGATTTGGACACTTTATACCCCGTCTCGTCTGGCGCCAGAAAGCTGACGTACGAACGCCCGTGCGCGTTGAGCGCGTATGGGATGCGGGTGCGGCCATTTCCGCTGTCCGTACGCGGAAATCATTCCCGTGTTCGGCGCTTGGATGAAATTCACGCCGACCGCTGGCGTGTTGCGGGGGTTATAGATAATTTCCAAGAAACGTTCCAGACCGGTTATAGGCAAATCGGGACAATTTTTTTGCGTTGCGACCAAGGTCGTAAAGGGAAAGTGAAACACCATGCGGCTCGTCGCCGAGGGATTGGGGGCCAAGCGCGGCGAGGACCTGATTTTCCAAGATATTTCCTTTGAAATCGCCGGCGGCGAGGCGCTCGTCGTCAAGGGTCCGAACGGTTCTGGAAAGTCGACGCTGCTGCGGGTCCTTGCCGGTCTTCTGCCGGCCGAAACGGGCACGGCGAAATTGCTTGCTGCAGCGCACCCGGTCGAGCGCGTCGGCGAGGCAGCCCATTATCTCGGCCACCGCAATGCAATGAAGCGCGAACTGACCGTCGAGGAGAATCTCGCCTTCTGGAAATCCTTTCTCGGCGATGTCGAGGGCGGCACGGGCACCTCTATCGCCGCAGCTGTGGAAGCCGTCGGTCTCGGCGGCATCGCCCACCTTCCCTTCGGCTATCTCTCCGCCGGCCAGCAACGCCGCATGGCGATGGCGAAACTCCTCGTCGCTTGGCGCCCCGTCTGGATCCTCGACGAGCCGACGGCCGCGCTCGACGCCGCCGCCGAAGCGATGTTCGCCGGCCTCGTCACGACGCATCTCGCCTCCGGCGGCATCGCGATTGCCGCGACGCACCAGCCGCTGGGGCTGGAGGGGGTGAAGGAATTGCGGATGCAGGGCTTTGCCGGCGTTATGGAGGATGTGTGGTAATGGGTGCGCATGTGGTCCTCCCCGTCCCCTCCGCCGGGCGCCCCCATCTTCGGACATGCGGTCTGCATCCGGCGAGACGGCACCGCGGTTCTTTCACCCTTCTTGACCGGAAGGCATCGGGCACGGCGGAGCGGAACAGGCAGTGCCCGCGCCACCGGAGGATCGCCGCATGATCGCCCTCCTTTCCCGCGACATCAGGCTCTCCGTGCGCGCCGGTGGCGGCGCGCTGATCGGCGTGCTCTTCTTCATGACCGTCGTCGCCGTCATCCCCTTCGGCGTCGGCCCGGATCTCAACCTCCTCTCCCGCATCGGCCCCGCCATCCTCTGGATCGGCGCGCTGCTCGCCGCCCTGCTCGGCCTAGACCGGCTGTTTCAGGCCGAACGCGAGGACGGTTCGCTCGACCTCCTCCTGATGCAGGAGACGCCCCTCGTCCTGACCGTCTTCGTCAAATGCCTCGCGCACTGGATCGCCACCGGCCTGCCGCTGGTGATCGCCTCGCCGCTGCTCGGCCTCTTCATGAACATGGACGAGACGGCGATCGGCGCGACGACGCTGACGCTGCTGGCCGGCACGCCCGCCATCACCTTCATCGGCGCGGCCGGCGCGGCCATCGCCGTGGCGCTGCCGCGCGGCGGCCTGCTCGTCTCCATCCTCGTCCTGCCGCTTGCCATCCCCGTGCTGATCTTCGGCGTCAGCGCGGTCTATGCGGCGATCCAGGAACCGGCGCCCTTCCTGCCGCCCTTCCTCATCCTCGTCGCCCTCAACCTGTTCTTCGCCGTCATCGGACCGGTCGCCGCGGCCGCGGCACTTCGTCTTTCGAGCGACTGAGGGCCGGCTGGCGGGTCAACTGACAGGAAAGTGATTGCGGCAGATCAATTGAAGATGCCGGCCTGACGCGTTAAAGAACCATCCGACACGTTGAAGGGCAGACATGAGCGAACCGAGCCTTGCCATCCGCAAATTCAGCGATCTCGCCAACCCGACGCGGTTCCTGGCGCTGGTCGCCACCCTCTGGCCCTGGCTTGCCGGGCTGACGCTCTGTCTGTTCGCCGGCGGCCTCTATCTTTCCTTCACGACGACGGGCGACTACCAGCAGGGCGAGACGGTGCGCATCATGTATGTGCATGTGCCGGCCGCCTGGCTCTCCATGATGTGCTATTCGGTCATGGCGCTTTCGGCGCTCGGCACGCTCGTCTGGCGCCACCCGCTTGCCGACGTCTCGGCCAAGGCCGCCGCACCCATCGGCGCCTGCTTCACGCTGCTCGCCCTCATCACGGGCTCGCTCTGGGGCAAGCCCATGTGGGGAACGTGGTGGGTGTGGGATGCCCGGCTCACCTCCGTCTTCGTGCTGTTCCTGATGTATCTCGGCCTCATCGCGCTCGGCCGCGCCATGGACGACCCGACGCGCGCCGCCAAGGTCAGCGCCGTCCTCATCCTCATCGGCTTCGTCAACATCCCGATCATCAAGTTCTCGGTCGAGTGGTGGAACACGCTGCACCAGCCGGCGAGCGTCATCCGCATGGACGGCCCGACCATCGATCCGGAGTTCCTCTGGCCGCTCATCGTGATGGCCATCGCCTTCACCATGCTGTTCTTCACGCTGCACGTCCTTGCCATGCGCAACGAGATCCTGCGCCGCCGCATCGCCGTGCTGCGCCGCCATGCCGCCCGCGCGGCGGGAGAGGCCGCATGAGCCACACCTTCTATGTCACCGCCTCCTATATTGCCGCTTTCGCCGTCACAATCGGCCTGACGCTCTGGGTCTGGCTCGACCATCGCGGCCGGCACCGCGAGCTGGAAAGGCTCGAAGCCGCCGGCATCCGCCGCCGGTCCGCCCGCACCGACGACGTCAGCACCGGGGACGCGCGATGAGCGAGACGGAAAGCCAGACCGAAAGCGCCGGCACGCGCACGCGCCTGATTCTCGCCGCCCTGCCGCTGGCGATCTTCCTCGGCCTCGCGCTGATCTTCTGGACGCAGCTCAATTCCGGCCGCGACATTTCGGAGATCCCGTCCGCGCTGATCGGCACCAAGGCCCCCTACCGCGATCTCGAACCCCTCGCCGGCGCGACGAAGGACGGCGCGCCCGTTCCCGCGCTGACGGCGGAAACCGGCAAGGGAAAATTGACGCTCGTCAATTTCTGGGCCTCCTGGTGCGTGCCCTGCCGGCAGGAGCACCCGGTCATCCTCGCGCTCTCCAAGGACCCGCGCATCACCGTCGTCGGCGTCAACTACAAGGATGGCAGCGAAAACGCCCTGCGTTTCCTCGGCGAACTGGGCAACCCCTTCTCCGCCATCGGCCTCGACCCTGTCGGCAAGATGGCCATCGACTGGGGCGTCTACGGCATCCCTGAATCTTACCTCGTCGGCCCCGACGGCACGATCCTCTACAAGCGCGTGGGACCGTTCGACGACAAGAGCCTGAAGGACGGGCTCTATCCCGCCATCGAAAAGGCCCTGGGCACGCCCGCGCAGGCGGGATAGCCTCTTCCTTCCCATCATGCGGATTTGATCCCGACACCGACTACCCTGCGTCCGCGCCGTAAGGAGCCCCTCCCCTTGGATGAAGGAGAGCCGCCTGCGCGCAGACACGCGTATGCCGAACCCCGGATGAAATCCGGGATCGCGGAGGAGAGGAGGCAATGAGAGGATAGAGGCCCGCTCGGCGGCCCGGCCTGACGCGCCCGTTACGGCGTCTTGCCCTCTTCCGGCGGTTCGATGGCGTGGCGCATGATCAGCGGCATCTGGGAGAGCGTGAAGAGGATGGTGATGGGCATGGTGCCCCAGACCTTGAAGGCCACCCAGAAATCGGTCGAGAAGTTGCGCCAGACGATCTCGTTCATTGCGGCCAGCACGAGGAAGAACAGGCCCCAGCGCAGCGTCAGCTTGCGCCAGCCCTCGTCCGTCAGCCGGAAGGCCGCGTGGAAGACATAGCCGAGCAGGGATTTTCCGAAGAGCAGGCCGCCGAGCAGGATCGTGCCGAACAGCGTGTTGACGATAGTGGGCTTCATCTTGATGAAGGTATCGTCCTGCAGCCAGAGCGTCAGCGCGCCGAAGATGAAGACGACCACGCCGGAAATGAGCGGCATCATCGGAAGAGTCCGCGTCAGCGCCCAGGAGACTGCCAGCGCAATTGCCGTCGCGGCCATGAAGAGACCGGTCGCGATGAACAGCGGCCCGCCCATCTCGGCCAGCATCGGGAAATTCGCGGCCAGCCATTCGCCGCGCGAATTGGCGAAGAAGAAGACGACGAGAGGGCCGAGTTCCAGCACCATCTTGAGGAGAGGGCTGATCTTCTCCTCCGTCTTGGCCGGGGCGTCCAGCGTTGCCTTGCTCATCTTTCAACTCCTGCGATCGCTTCCGCGAAATCCTTGGCCTCGAAGGGTTCGAGATCGTCGATCCCTTCGCCGACACCGATGAAATAGACCGGCAGCTTGTGCTTTGCCGCAATCGCCACAAGGATGCCGCCGCGGGCCGTACCGTCCAATTTTGTCATGATCAGGCCCGAGACGCCCGCAACGTTGCGGAAAATCTCCACCTGGTTCATCGCGTTCTGGCCGGTGGTGGCATCGAGCGTCTGCAGCACGGTGTGCGGCGCGTCGGGGTCGAGCTTGCCGAGCACGCGCACGATCTTCTCGAGTTCCGCCATCAGCTCCGCCTTGTTCTGCAGGCGGCCGGCGGTATCGACGATGAGCACGTCGCTCTTCTTCAGCTTCGCCTGCTCGTATGCCTCATAGGCCAAGCCCGCCGCGTCGGCGCCGAGCTTGGAGGAGACGATGTCGGAACCGGTCCGCTCCGCCCAGATCTTCAACTGCTCGATGGCCGCGGCACGGAACGTGTCGCCGGCGGCCAGCATCACCTTCAGGCCAGCGCCGGAAAGCTTTGCCGCAAGCTTGCCGATAGTCGTCGTCTTGCCGGTGCCGTTGACGCCGACGACGAGGATGACATGCGGCTTGTGGCTGAGATCGAGTTCCAGCGGCTTTGCGACGGGCGCCAGCACCTTGGTGATCTCGGTCGACATGATGCGCGAAACGTCGGCACCGGTCACGTCCTTGCCGTAGCGCTCCGAGGCGAGCGTGTCGGTGATGCGCAGCGCTGTCTCGACGCCGAGGTCGGCCTGGATCAGCAGGTCTTCGAGATCCTGCAACGTCTCGTCGTCCAGCTTGCGCTTGGTGAAGAGGCTGGTGATCTGCCCGGTCAGTTGCGAGGAGGTGCGGGCAAGGCCTTCGCGCAGGCGCTGGAACCAGGTGCGCTTCGGCTGGGCAACCGGCGCGGCGTCCTCGACCGGAGCCTTGTCCGCGGAAGCAAAACCCTTCGGCAAGGCGGGCGCGGCGGCCGGCTGTTCGATGCGCAGGGCCTCTTCGAGAACGGGATCCTCGACGGCAGCAGGCGCCGAGTGCTCCGGCATGCTGTCTTCGACGGAAGCAACATCCTCTTCGGCACCGGCTTCGACCGCGTCGTCTTCCAGCGCGACAGGCTCCCGCGCTACAGGCTCTTCCTCGGCCTGTTCTTCTGCAGCCTCGGCGTCCGGCTCTGCGGAAGCCTCGTCTTCGGCCGGGCCTTCCTCCGCCTTCGCCTCAGCCGCCGGCTCTTCGACGACCGGCAGATCGGGCGCATGCGGAAGCGGATAGATTTCCGGCTCGACATCCTCGGAAATGTGATACTCGGCTTCCGGATTGGCGGCTTCCGCTTCCTCCAGCAGCGCATCGCGCTCGTCCTCGGCAGAATGGATCGCCGGGGTCTCCGCCACCTCTTCGACCGCCGGCGTGATGACCTGCAGTTCCGCGGCAGGCGTTTCCGCCTCCGGCTTGGGCTCGGCAGCGCTGTCTTTTCCGAATGTGAAAATCTTCTTGATGAAGCCGAGGGCCATGAACTGTATCCGCTAGTTACGGGAAGAGGCGGTTGCGAGAAGGGGCCGCATCGTCAGATGTTTTCCATTGTGTCCGGTGATCGCGACCGGCACAAGATCGCGCGGCTTGAGGCCGGCGGCATCGACGAGCGTGAAGTTTTCCGTATGGGCGAGGCCGTTGTTTTCCACGAGGATCGTTTCCTGCCTGCCGATCATCGAAACGAGATGGGCCTCGTGCAGCCGTTTTCCAGTCTCCCGCAGCCGCGCGGCGCGCTCCTTGATCAGCGCACGGTCAAGCTGCGGCATGCGCGCGGCCGGCGTGTCGGGGCGCGGGCTGTAGGGAAAGACGTGGAGGTGGGCGATACCGCAATCCTCGGCAAGGCGCACGGCGTTGGCGAACATTGCCTCGGTCTCCGTCGGAAACCCGGCGATCATGTCCGCACCGAAGCTGGCATCCGGCCTTTCCGCACGCACGCGCTCGCAGAAGGCGCGCGCATCGGCGCTGGAATGGCGACGCTTCATGCGCTTCAGGATCAGGTCGTCGCCGTGCTGCAGCGACAGGTGCAGGTGCGGCATGAAGCGCGGCTCATCGGCGATGAGATCCCACAGATGCGCGTCCGCCTCGATGCTGTCGATGGAGGAAAGGCGAAGCCGTCTTATATCCGGCACCTGCTTCAAAAGCGTCTTCGCAAGCTGGCCAAGGCTCGGCCTGCCCGGCAGGTCCGCGCCGTAGCTCGTCGCGTCCACGCCGGTCAGCACGATTTCGCAATAGCCGCTCTCGACGAGTTTGCGCGCCTGATCGACCACGGCCCCCATCGGCACGGAGCGCGAATTGCCACGGCCATAGGGGATGATGCAGAAGGTGCAGCGATGGTCGCAGCCGTTCTGCACCTGCACGAAGGCCCGCACATGGCCGTCGATCAGCCTGACCATCTGCGGCGCGGTCTCGCGCACGCTCATGATGTCGTTGACGCGCAGCTTTTCTTCCGCCGAAACGCCGAAATCCGGCAGCGCCCGGTAGGAGGCGCTTTTCAGCTTCTCCTCGTTGCCGAGCACGGCGTCCACCTCCGGCATGGCGGCGAAGGTCTGCTTTTCCGTCTGCGCGGCGCAGCCGGTGACGACGATACGGGCGTGGGGATTGTCGCGCCGCGCACGGCGGATCGCCTGCCGGGCCTGGCGCACGGCCTCGCCGGTGACGGCGCAGGTGTTCACCAGCACGGCATTGTTCAGCCCTGCCTTCTCGGCTTCCGCGCGCATCACTTCCGATTCGTAGGTGTTGAGCCGACAGCCGAAGGTTATGACGGTAACGCCGCTCAAAGGGCGGCCGCCTCGGCGTCGTCCCGGCGGAAGGCGCCGGTCTGGGGATCGAGCAGGCCCGACCATTCCCATTCGGCGGGGCCTGTCATGACGACGTGGTCGTCCGCGCGCCATTCGATGGTGAGCGTGCCCCGGTTCGGGCTGCTGGCGACGGTGATTGCGACCTTGCGGCCGGTACGGCCGGTGCGCGCGCCGGAAACGCCGGCCGCACAGGCCGCGGAACCGCAGGCGAGCGTCAAGCCCGCGCCGCGCTCCCAGGTGCGCGTCGTCATGGTGGAGGCGGACGTCACCTGCGCCAGCGTGATATTGGCCTTTTCCGGGAACATCGGATGGTTTTCGAGCAGCGGCCCGAAACGGTCGAGATCGAAGCTCATCGGGTCGCGGTCGACCCAGAAGACAGCATGCGGGTTGCCCATCGACATGGCGGCGGGCGAATGCAGCACCGGCGCATCGATCGGCCCGATCTGGAGTTCGATGCGGCTCGTGTCGAAGAACTCTTCCGCGAGCGGAATGCGGTTCCATTCGAAGACCGGCCTGCCCATGTCGACGGAGATCGTGCCATCCTCGTGCTCGACGGCATTGAGGATGCCGGCCACCGTCTGGAAGGTGAAAACCTTCTTGCCCGTCTCGGAAGCCAGAGCCTGCACCACGCAGCGCGTGCCGTTGCCGCAGGCCTGCGCCTTCGTGCCGTCGCAGTTGAGGATGTCGATGAAGGCGTCCGTGCCGTCGACCTTCGGATCGTGGATCGCCATGATCTGGTCGAAGCGTGTGGCCGGGTCGGCATTCAGCGCGATGGCCGCGGCGGGCGTCACGACATCGTCGCGGCCGCGCATATCCACGACGAGGATCATGTTTCCCAGTCCGTTCATACGGGCAAATTGCGCTTCAGCGGCCATGTCGGATATTCCTTGAAAAGACCCGTCCGGAGTCCTTCATTTCCAGCGCGCATATGGCGCACATTTCTCGCGCGTATATGGCGCAAACGTGCCGGAATTACCAGACGGAGTCTTTGAATCCTTGCCGTGCCGGACTCCAATCCTTGACTTTCCGGCCTCTTTCCTGTTTAAGCCGCGCATCTGCGACAAGTGAGACTGCTTGAAGCCGCCGACCGGGACCCATTGCGGTATAAACAGATCCCGGAGGTCAACACCCGACAGCGCGATGCGCCCTCGGGTGCTTTTTGGCTTTGCGTCTTGTTTTTGTCGCCGATTGCACCGACGTTTCCGCCTGATGTGGAAACAAGAAGGAAGACGTGATGTTTGAAACACTCCAGGACCGCCTTGGCTCCATTCTGAATGGATTGACAGGCCGCGGCGCGCTTTCCGAGGCGGATGTCTCGGCGGCGCTGCGTGAGGTCCGCCGTGCGCTGCTCGAAGCGGACGTGGCGCTGGAAGTGGTGCGCGGCTTCACCGATGCGGTACGCGAAAAGGCCGTCGGCGCGGAAATCGTCAAGTCGATCAAGCCCGGCCAGATGGTCGTCAAGATCGTGCATGACGAGCTCGTCTCCATGCTCGGCTCCGAGGGCGTCTCCATCGACCTCAATGCCCCCGCCCCCGTCGTCATCATGATGGTGGGTCTGCAGGGCTCGGGCAAGACGACCACCTCGGGCAAGATCGCCAACCGGCTGAAGACGCGCGAGAAGAAGAAGGTCCTGATGGCCTCGCTCGACACGCGCCGTCCGGCCGCGCAGGAGCAGCTTCGCCAGCTCGGCGTGCAGACCGGCATCGACACGCTGCCGATCATCGCCGGCCAGTCGCCGACCGATATCGCCGCGCGCGCCGTCCAGGCCGCGAAGCTCGGTGGCCATGACGTCGTCATCCTCGACACCGCCGGCCGCACGCATATCGACGAGCCGCTGATGATCGAGATGGCGGAGATCAAGCGGAAGTCCAATCCGCACGAAATCCTGCTCGTCGCCGATGCGCTGACCGGTCAGGACGCCGTCAACCTCGCCCGCAACTTCGACGACCGCGTCGGCATCACCGGCCTCGTGCTCACCCGCATGGACGGCGACGGCCGCGGCGGTGCAGCCCTTTCCATGCGCGCCGTCACCGGCAAGCCGATCAAGCTGATCGGCGTCGGCGAAAAGATGGGCGAGCTGGAAGAATTCCATCCCCGCCGCGTCGCCGACCGCATCCTCGGCATGGGCGACATCGTCTCGCTCGTCGAGAAGGCGGCGGAGAACATCGACGCCGAGAAGGCGGCCGCCATGGCCGCCAAGATGGCCAAGGGCAAGTTCGACCTCAACGACCTCGCCGACCAGCTGCGCCAGATGCAGAAGATGGGCGGCATGGGCGGCATCATGGGCCTGATGCCCGGCATGGCCGGCATGAAGGACAAGATGTCGGCCGCAGGCCTCGACGACAAGCTGTTCGGCCGCCAGATCGCCATCATCAACTCGATGACCAAGGCCGAGCGGGCCAACCCCGATATGCTCAAGCATTCCCGCAAGAAGCGCATCGCCGCCGGTTCCGGCACCGATGCCGCCGACATCAACAAGCTTCTCAAGATGCACCGCCAGATGGCGGACATGATGAAGATGATGGGCGGCAAGAAGGGCGGCCTGATGAAGCAGATGATGGGCGGCCTTGCCGGCAAGATGGGCCTTGGCGGCGGCATGGGCGGCATGCCGGACCTGTCCAGCATGGACCCGAAGCAGCTCGAGGCGCTCGCAAAGCAGGCGGAAGCGGCCGGCATCAAGCCGGGCAGCCTGCCGGGCCTCGGCGGCAGCGGCGGTCTTCGCCTGCCCGGCCTTGGCGGCGGCCTTCCGGGCCTGCCCGGCCTGCCGAAGAAGAAGTGAGGGGCTGAGGCATGACGATCGATCCGAAGGTCAAGCAGCAACTGGGTGAATACCGGCAGTCGATCGACAATATCGACGCTGCCCTTGTGCATATGCTCGCCGAACGCTTCCGCTGCACCCAGGCGGTGGGCGTGCTGAAGGCGACGCATGAACTGCCGCCGGCCGATCCGGCGCGCGAGGAATACCAGATCGAGCGCCTTCGCCGCCTGGCGAAGGATGCCAATCTGGATCCGGATTTCGCGGAGAAGTTCCTGAACTTCATCATCCGCGAGGTGATCCGGCACCATGAAGCCATTGCCGCTGAACACAGCGGTACAAACCACACCGCTTGAAGAAGCGGCCATCTACCCAAGGAGAAATGACATGTCCCTGAAGATTCGTCTCGCCCGTGGCGGTTCCAAGAAGCGCCCGTACTACCAGATCGTCGTTGCCGACGCTCGTTCGCCGCGCGACGGCCGCTTCCTCGAGAAGCTCGGCTCCTGGAACCCGATGCTCGGCAAGGACGACGCAAGCCGCGTCCAGATCGACACCGACCGCGCCAAGGAATGGCTCGCCAAGGGCGCACAGCCGACCGACCGCGTTGCCCGCTTCCTCGACGAAGCCGGCGTTCTGAAGCGCGACGCCCGCAGCAACCCGGAAAAGGCAAAGCCGGGCAAGAAGGCGCTCGAGCGCGCTGCCGAAAAGAAGCAGAAGGAAGAAGAAGCCGCTGCCGCCGCCGCTGGCGAATAATCGGCCGCGACTTGCTTTTCAGGACGGGCGGCGTGCTTCATGCCGCCCGTTTTCATTTTTATCCGACGCACGTGCGGCCGCGGAGCCGCTGCATACTTTTGCTGCAAGGGCACTAGGAGCCTCCGCGCGAACGTCGTAAGAGGCTTTGCAGGACCACACGGAACCGAACCATGGCGAAACTGGAAAATCCCGTCCTCATGGGCACCGTCGGCGCGGCACAGGGCCTGCGCGGCGAGGTCCGCGTGAAATCCTTCACCATCGATCCGACATCCATTGGCGATTACGGCCATCTGCACACCGAGGACGGCCGGACCTTCGAGGTGCTGGAGGTGCGTGAAGCGAAGAACGTGGTCGTCGTGCGCTTCCGTGGCGTCAACGACCGCAATGCCGCCGAGGCGCTGAACGGCGTCGATCTCTATATCGAGCGCGACAACCTGCCGGATGAGGAACTGGACGAGGACGAGTTCTTCTATGCCGACCTCGAAGGGCTGGAGGCCGTCGACACGACCGGCCGCAGCCACGGCAAGGTGACCGGCATCTTCGATTTCGGCGCGGGCGACCTCCTGGAACTCAAGGGCCCCGGCAAGCGCCCCGTGCTCATTCCCTTCTCCGAAGCCGCCGTGCTGGAAATCGACCTCGAAGGCGGGCGCCTGCTGATCGATGCCATCGCCGCCGGCCTCGTTGACGACGAGAAGGACGGCCCCGGCAGCCGGCGCCGCCGCCCGCCGCAGGGCGAGGGGACGTAACGTGGCTTTCCGCGCCACCATCCTGACGCTCTATCCGGACATGTTTCCGGGCCTCCTCGGCCAGTCTCTCTCCGGCAAGGCGCTCGAGCGCGGCGACTGGACGCTGGACTGCGTGCAGATCCGCGACTTCACCACCGACCGCCATCGCACCGTTGACGACACGCCCGCCGGCGGCGGGGCGGGCATGGTGCTGAAGCCTGACGTGCTGGCGAAAGCCATCGACCACGCCTCGCAGGGCGACGGCCGCCCGCGCCTGCTGATGAGCCCGCGCGGCAAGCCGCTGACCCAGAAGCGCGTGCGCGAGCTTGCCGCCGGGGACGGCGCGATCATCGTCTGCGGCCGCTTCGAGGGCGTCGACCAGCGCGTCATCGACGGACGGCAGCTCGAAGAGGTCTCCATTGGCGACTACATCCTGTCCGGCGGGGAGCCGGCGGCGATGATCCTGTTGGACGCCATCGTGCGCATCCTGCCCGGCGTGATGGGCAATGCGCTGTCCGGCGAGCACGAAAGCTTCGAGGGCGGGCTGCTGGAACATCCGCACTATACCCGCCCGCAGGTCTGGGAAGGCCTGGAAATCCCCGGTGTCCTCACCTCCGGCAACCATGCCGCCATCGATCGCTGGCGGCGGGAGGAAGCCGAAAAGCTGACACGCGCGCGCCGTCCGGACCTTCTCTCCGATCAGCCCTTCAGGAAATAATAAACCGTCAGCGCAAGGCCGACGGTCACCACCAGAACGCGGATCACCGGCTGCGGCACCCGCCGGGCCGCCCAGACGCCGGACCAGCCGCCGAGGGCTGCCGCCGGCACCATAACGACGGCCTGCGGCCAGCCGATCACTCCGCCGCTGGCGAAGACGACGACCGCCATGGCCGCGATGACCACGGCGACGAAATTCTTCAGCGCGTTCAGTCGGTGATAGTCGCCGCCCTTGGTGAGGCCCAGCACGGCGAGCGTCATGATGCCCATGCCGGCGCCGAAGAAGCCGCCATAGATCGAGGTCACGAACTGGCCGGCAAGACCGAGCGGCGAGATCGGCTTTTCCGGGCTCAGCGTCTTCGGCTTGAGATAGGGGCCGGCCGCGAAGATCGCGGTCGCCGCGAGAAGCAGCCAGGGCACCAGCGCGCGGAACGAGGGGTTGGAGAGCGACAGCAGCAGCAGCGCTCCGGCAAGGCCGCCGACGAGCGAGAGGCCGCCGAGCAGCGCTGCTTCCTTCCAGTCCGCGCGGATTTCCTTGGCATAGGCGAGCGTCGAGGTGACGTAGCCGGGAAACTGGGTGATCGAGGAGGTGGCATTGGCCACGATGGGCGGCAGGCCGGTCAGCGACATCGCGCCGAAGGTGAGAAACGTGCCGCCGCCGGCAATGGCGTTCACCACGCCGGACAGGAAACCGGCGATAAACAGAAAGATGGCATCGAAAACGGTCATGGCGATCCCCGGACGCGCACAAAGGCCGCGTCCCCTCCTCCACGGCGTGATAGCGTGGTGCCGGAAGACCGGCAAGGCCAGAAAACCGGCGGCCCGCGCGCGGATTCTTTTGCTTGCGGGGATGACAAGCCCGCCCGATTGGTGTATTGGCCCGCACGGATTTGGGATTACCCAGCCGACCTGCAATCAAAGAATGGCGAATCCGCTCCGTCCGGCAACGGACTATCCTGACGAGGCATGACCTCGAAGGCGACCGTCGAGCGCTCTGGCTGTTTCAGAAGAACCAGAAGGTTAGACCGATGAACATCATCCAGCAGCTCGAGGCCGAACAGGCCGCCAAGATTGAAGCCAAGCGTCAGCTCCCGGAATTCTCCCCGGGCGACACCGTCCGCGTCAACGTACGCGTTACGGAAGGCACGCGTACCCGCGTTCAGGCCTATGAAGGCGTTTGCATCGCCCGCTCCGGCGGCGGCCTCAACGAGAGCTTCACCGTTCGCAAGATTTCCTACGGCGAAGGCGTCGAGCGCGTATTCCCCGTTTACTCGCCGCTCGTCGAAAGCGTCGAAGTCGTTCGCCGCGGTAAGGTCCGCCGCGCCAAGCTCTACTACCTGCGCGATCGTCGCGGCAAGTCGGCTCGTATCGTCGAGAACACCGGCACGCGCGCCCGCAAGCTGAACGACGCCGAGCGCGCCGCCATTGCCGAGGAAAAGGCACGTCTCGAAGCCGAGAAGGTTGCAGCCGCTCAGGCACTCGCCGCTGAAAAGGCCGCAGCAGAAGCTGCCGAAGCCGCAAAGGCTGCGGAAGCCGCCGCCGAATAATCCGGCAGCGCATGAATTCGAAAAAGCCGTCGGCACCTGCCGGCGGCTTTTTTGTTTCCGGGACCTGAAAACGTCTCAGCGATTGGCCGCAAGCTCGGCGGCGATGCGGCGCACCTCGCCCTCGAGGTTCTTTCCCGGACAGGCCGTTTGCGCGAAATCCTTGTGTGTGCCGATCCTGTCGGCCGGGATGCCGTATTGCCGCGACAGGTCCCGTATCAGGTCCTTCAGCGCCGCCAGTTCCTCCGCGGTCGGCGTCTCCTTCTCGAAATTGCCTTCCACGACGATGGTGACATGGCCCGTCGGGTCATATTTCGTGTTCGTATCGCCGACGAAGCCGATGGGGCGTCCCTCGGCGATCCTGCCGTCCACGGCGATATAGAAGTGGTAGGGAATATCCGCCCAGGCCTCTTTCGTCCGTCCGTCGGCAAGCTTGGATCTGGCCTGCGAAAAGGCCTGCAGGGACGTCATCTTCTTCACGATGGAAAGGCCGTGTTTTCCGCGTGTCGCGGTGTGGTGCACGGTGATGCGCCGGGGCGCCTGCTTTTCCATGGCCAGCACCGGCTTGCGCGCACCCCATTCGCTGCGGCTCATCACCTCGGCGGCGCCTGCGGACGAAACCGTCGCCAGCAAGGCGAGGAGAAGGAGGGACGACCTGGAAAAACCCATCAGCGGATTTCCTTGATGTAAGCGTCACCCACAACTTGCTGCGCAGTGCCAAGTTCCCGCAGCGCCGTGCTTTTCTTGTAAGGCCCCATCACCACGGAATAGAGCCCGTCGGCAAGGCTGCGATAGGCGTTCGTGTCGATGATCGAGACGTCGTAGCCCTGGTTCTGCATCAGGCGGGCGCGCTGGCGGGCCTTTTCCGGCTGGGCCTGCGGGAAGGAACCGAGAACCACGAACCACCCGGACGAGACGCGCACCGTCTGCAGGCCGCCGCGCGTCTGCGGCTCTTCCGCCGCGGCATCGGGCACCTCCCTGACCTCCTCGATCTTGGCCTTGCTTGCGACCTCCGCCTCCAGTTCCTCCACGAGGGCGCGGGCGTAGTCGGCGTAGCGACTGTCCGGATACTTGCGCAGGAAGGCCTGGTGGATCTTCAGGCTGCGCAGATCCTTGATCGCGTTCCACTCCTCCAGCGCCGGGTCGATCTCGACCTGAACGGGATCCTTTCCGCCCGTCACCTCCGGCGTCTCGACCGGCTTGACCTCGCTGCCCTCCGGCAGCAGCACGATCTCGCCGGTGATCTGGTCGTAGAAGGCCGGCTGCTGGTTGCGGCCTATGGTCTTCGCCGTCGCCTCCACTTCGCGCTGAACGGCCTTGGCGAGCGCGATATGGCTCATGCCGGGCTTTTGCAAAAAGGGCAGCAGGGTACGGGTAAAGACGGAGTTCGGATTGGCATCGTTTTCGCCGAGCCGGTCCAGCGCCTCCTGCCCTGCCCCAGCCGACATCAGCACGAACGTACCCGTCGGCGGCGCCACGACCTGCAGGCCGCGCGTCGCACCGACGCTGCGCCCGCCCTTCGAGGCGAAGGGATTGTTGCGGCAGGCATCGAGCACGAAGAAGCTGACGGCCGCGCCCTTGCCCTGGACCCGCGCCAGGAGATCATCGACCACATGGGCCTCGTCGCGCACCAGTCCGGCATTGCTGGTATCGGGAATGTCGACCGGCAGCAGGATGTTCTGCCCGTCGAGCGCCACGCCGTGCCCGGCGAAGAAGAAGAAGGCGGTATCGCCCGGTTCGATGCGCTCGACGAAATCGGCGAACTTCGCGTTGATCTGCCGGCGCGTCAGGTTCTCGCCGAGATCGACGGCGAAATCGAGCCTGGCCAGCGACTGCGAGACGGCGCGGGCATCGTTCACCGCCTTCTGAAGCTGCGGCACCGCTTCATAGGCATCGTTGCCGATGACGAGCGCGACGCGCTTTGCCGCTGCCGGATCCACGCCCAGCAGAAGGAAGGTCAGGACGACGAACAGATATCTCATGAGTGCCCCCCGGCCACGTTGTTTCCCAAGACTATCGCCGTGCCTTTCCGGCGAAAAGAGCAAAGGTGAAAGACCGCTCGGCTTGCCTATCGGGAGGGAACTGTGACAGTGTTCCGCCGCCACAATTCAGGAGCATATTTTGATGTTTTCCCGCCGCACCGTTCTTGCCGGCCTTGCTGCCGCTGTTCTCATGCCCGCCATTGCCGTTGCGGCCGACCTTCCCGATCTCGGCGGCAAGACCGTCGTGGTCGTGACGGAAAACGCCTATCCGCCGCTGCAGTTCGTCGACCCCAAGACCGGCGAGCAGATCGGCTGGGAGTACGACGCGATGAACGAGATCGCCAAGCGGCTGAACGTCAAGGTAGAGTACCAGAACACCTCCTGGGATGCGATGATCCAGGCCGTCTCCGACAACCAGTACAACATCGGCATGACCGGCATCACCATCAAGGACGACCGCAAGGCCAAGGTCGACTTCTCCGACCCCTACATGCGCTCGCAGCAGTTCATGCTGGTGCGCGGTGACGAAAACCGGTTCACCGACGCCAAGAGCTTTGGCGCCTTCGCGGACGGCCTGATCGCCGCCCAGCCGGGCACCTCGCCCTTCTACACCGCCGTCTACGAAATCCTCGACGGCAACGAGCAGAACCCGCGCATCAAGCTGTTCGAAACCTTCGGCGCGACGGTTCAGGCGCTGCAGGCCGGCGACGTCGACCTCGTGCTCACCGACAGCGTCGCGGCCAAGGGCTATGTCGACGCCTCGGGCGGCAAGCTGAAGGTCGTCGGCGGCCCGCTCGGCGCGGAAGACTTCGGCTTCATCTTCCCGAAGGGCTCCGACCTCGTCGCCCCCGTCAACGCCGCCATCGCGGCGCTGAAGGCGGACGGCACTCTCGATGCGCTCGATAAGAAATGGTTCCTCGACTACAAGATGGGTCAGTGACCGGCGGCCATGGCTCCCGTTTCCTCTGACGCCGGCAAGGACGACTATCCCTGGTGGCTGGTCGCCCTCGCCCTGATCGCGCTGGCGCTTGCCGGCGTGATCGTCGCCAACGATCTCTACACCCAGGTTTTCGGCGTGGTGCTGAAGGGGCTGTGGGTCACGGTCTTCGTGACCCTCGTCGCCTTCCTGCTCGCCACCATGCTCGGCCTCGGCGTCGCGCTGATGGCCCTTTCGGAAAGCAAGGCGCTGCGCCAGATCGCCCGTTTCTACACGGAGGTCATCCGTGGCGTGCCGATTCTCGTCTTGCTCTTCTATATCGCCTTCGTCGGCGCGCCGGCGCTGGTGGCAGTGATCAATGTCGCCATCGGCCCGCTGGTCGCCGCCGGATACATGGAACCCGTGCTGGTGCGCGATCTCTCCTTGATGTGGCGGGCGATCATCGCGCTGATGATCGGCTATTCCGCCTTCATCGGTGAGGTTTTCCGCGCCGGCATCCAGTCGGTCGACAAGGGACAGGTGGAAGCGGCCAAGGCGCTCGGTCTGTCGCGCTTCCAGCGCTTCCGGCTCGTCGTCTTCCCGCAGGCCGTGCGCGTCATCCTGCCGCCGCTCGGCAACGACTTCGTGGCGATGGTCAAGGACAGTTCGCTCGTCTCCGTGCTCGGCGTCGCCGACATCACGCAGATGGGCAAGGTCTATGCCTCCGGCTCGTTCCGCTTCTTCGAGACCTATTCCATCGTCGCCTATGTCTACCTGATCCTCACCATCGGCCTGTCGCTCGGCCTTCGGGCGCTGGAACGGCGCATGCGGCGAAACTAAAACATCCCGCGACTGGCACGTCCGAAACGGACGGCGGCGCTTTAGTCGCGGGCAAGGATGATCAGGCGGTCGCTCGGCCCGAAGGCGATAAGTTCCGACTTCACCGGATTGACGACGACCCCGCCCATGTTGCGCGGGTCCTCCCCGGCCGGATTGGCGCGGCTGTAGCCGAGCGCCACCTCGCCGCGGATGAGCGCGGCGAGATTGACGGTGTAGAAGTTCACCGGCCGGTCGATGGCGATATAGTCGGTGACGGGGCGCATGTAGATTTCCGAACCGTCCTCGTCGAGCAGCTCGTCGAAGATCTGTGCCATCAGCTCGTTTTCCGAGGCCTGCGCCAGCATCAGGCTGACCAGCTTGTTGCTGACGACGAAATCGTCGGCGCGGGTGACGGCGGCAAGGTTGCGGTTGCGCACGTCGATCATCTCGCTGACGATGCCGATATGCTTGTTCGCCGCATCGGCGATCTTGCGCAATTGCAGCAGCGTCACCAGCGTCGCCGTATCGGCCGGCTGCGGCGCCATGTCGTCGCTGTAGCCGAGCACCAGCACGTGGTCATAGGCGGGCACGTCGAGCGCATCCAGCGCCGTGCGGTTCGTCGTGTCGATGACGGCGCAACGAACGCTCAGGTTCTCCGCAAGATAGGACAAGCCCGCGACCTCCGTCTCCAGTTCCGGCCGGTTCGCGGCGATCATCAGCTCCGAACCCGGCGCAACGTAGCGCGACAGTTCCTGCGTGATGATCGGCCCGCGCCGGTTCCAGCCGAGCAGCAGGGTGCGCTCCGGTCCCGGCTCGCGATGGACGCGCGGGCGCACGATCTCGCGATCGACAACGAAATCGCCCGTACGCGGCTTGATCGTCGCATCGTCCTCGGCGATCAGGATGGCCCGTTCGCCGGCTGCGATCACCCGGCTCGTCGGCGGGTTGAGCTGCACCACACCGTCCGTGTCGCAGATGCCGATCAACGTCGAGGTGTCATAGGCCATGACGGCATTGCCGAAGGATTTTCCCGTCAGCGCCGGCTGCTCCACGGCATAGATTTCAGAACCGTCGAAATCGAGCAGTTCCGTATAGACCGCCGAAAGGCCGGCTTGCCGGCTGGAACTGACGACGATGCGCGAGATCAGTTCGTCCGCCAGCACGAGTTGAAGCTCGGAACCGCCGACGATGCGTGCCACCTCGGCATTGCCGGCGTCGCGGATCTCGGCGGCGATCTGGTAGGGTTCCTTGCGCCGTTCCGGATCGTTGACGAGGGCGAGCACCGTCTTGATCACTTCGGAATCGGCATAGTCGCTTTCCGGCGACAGCACGATGATGGAGCGCGAGGCCTGCGGATTGACGATGTTGACGTCGTAAAGGTCGGTCGGGTCGCCGCTGCGGCAGATGATGCGGGTGTTGCCGAGATCGGCGATCTTGTCGGCGATCTCGTCCTCCATCTCCACCTTGTCCTTGCCCGCCATGATGACGATGCGCGGATTGCGGCGGCTCTGGTTGGCGATGACGAGTTCGGAAATGACGTCGAAGATCGAGGGCGACCAGTTGAAGATGATCGTGTGGTCCTTCTCCAGGACGTGCGAACGGCCCTTGCGCAATTCGTCCAGCTTTTCGTCGAGACCGGAGGAGAGCACGCCGATGAGGGCGGAGAAGACGAAGATGCCCGCCACCGTCACGACCAGCGAGACGCCGCGGAAACCCCAGCCGACATCCCCGCCCATCGCACCGGCATCCATGGTGCGCATCAGCGATTCCCAGGAGCCCTCGATGAAGGAGACGGGCTCGCCGCCCTCCTGCGCGATCCCTGTGATGGCGAGGAAAAGGCCGGCGATGACAATGACGATGAGGGAGATGACGGTCAGCCACCCGATCAGCGCGATCGGCCCTGCCGCCATGCTCTTGTCGAACTGGTAGCGCAGGCGGTCACGCCATGTAATCGTCTTCATCTAGATCCCCTCAAACCGGCTTCCCGCCGGAGACGTCTATCGAGTCTCAAAAATTCGTGAACACGGCAAGGAGGGCACGCGGAAATATTCGCAAGCAGCGTGAATAGCGGCAGCCGGCGCCAACTTGCCGAGATCGGGAAAAATCGCTATATGCGGAATATGGAATCCAAGTTCGGATGCACGGAAAAGCATGTCGTCGTGCTGCAGGATCACAAGCGCCTGCCGGCACGCTTCTTTGCGCGTGTCTTCGGGGCGCTCATAAGCCGCCTATCCTGATCGCCCGTTTTTCGATGCGATCCCGCTAGCTGCGCGCTGCGGATTTCCAGACCCCCTTAACATGCCCAGCGGATGAAGAGCCATGAGCGCACCCCGTACCCTCTACGACAAGATCTTCGACGACCACATCGTCAGCCGCCAGGAAGACGGCACCTGTCTTCTCTACATCGATCGTCACCTCGTTCACGAAGTGACGAGCCCCCAGGCCTTCGAGGGCCTGCGCATGGCCGGCCGCAAGGTCCGCGCGCCGGAAAAGACGCTGGCCGTCGTCGACCATAACGTTCCGACCTCGCCGGACCGCCACCAGGGCATCAAGAACGAGGAAAGCCGCATCCAGGTCGAGGCGCTCGCCAAGAACGCCGCCGATTTCGGCGTGGAATACTATTCGGAAAAGGATGTCCGCCAGGGCATCGTCCATGTGATCGGCCCGGAGCAGGGCGCCACCCTGCCGGGCATGACGGTGGTCTGCGGCGATAGCCACACCTCCACCCACGGCGCCTTTGGCGCGCTGGCGCACGGTATCGGCACCTCCGAGGTGGAGCATGTGCTGGCCACCCAGACCCTGCTGGCCAAGAAGGCCAAGAACATGCTGATCAGGGTTGAGGGCCAGGTCATGCCCGGTGTGGGCGCCAAGGACATCGTGCTGGCCATCATCGGCAAGATCGGCACCGCGGGCGGCACCGGCTACACCATCGAGTTCGGCGGCTCGGCCATCCGCGCGCTGAGCATGGAAGGCCGCATGACGGTCTGCAATATGGCCATCGAGGCGGGCGCCCGCGCCGGCCTCATCGCGCCTGACGAAAAAACCTTCGAATACATCAAGGACAAGCCGCGCGCGCCCAAGGGCAAGGCGCTGGAAATGGCGCTCGACTACTGGAAGACGCTCTACACGGAAGACGGCGCGCATTTCGACCGTGTCGTCGTGCTCGATGCCGCCAACCTGCCACCGATCGTTTCCTGGGGCTCCTCGCCGGAAGACGTCGTCTCCGTCGAAGGCCTCGTGCCGAACCCGGACGATATCGAAGACGAAACGAAGCGTTCGTCCAAGTGGCGCGCCCTTGACTATATGGGCCTGAAGCCAGGCACCAGGATCACCGACATCGCCATCGACCGCGTCTTCATCGGTTCGTGCACCAACGGTCGCATCGAGGACCTGCGCGCCGTCGCAGCCGTCGTCGAGGGCAAGAAGGTCGCCGCCACCGTCAATGCCATGATCGTTCCGGGCTCCGGCCTCGTGAAGGAGCAGGCCGAGAAGGAAGGCCTCGACGCGATCTTCAAGGAAGCCGGCTTCGACTGGCGCGAGCCGGGCTGCTCCATGTGCCTCGCCATGAACGACGACCGCCTGAAGCCGGGCGAGCGCTGCGCCTCCACCTCGAACCGCAACTTCGAGGGCCGCCAGGGCTTCAAGGGCCGCACGCATCTCGTCTCGCCCGCCATGGCCGCTGCCGCCGCCATTGCCGGTCACTTCGTCGACATCCGCGACTGGCAGTAATCGCGATCGCGGCGTCCGAGAGAATAGAAGGCCGGGAGCGTCTCCCGGCCTTTTCGTTTGAGGAGGATCCCATGAAACAGCTTCTCTTGCTGCGCCACGCCAAATCCGCCTGGCCGGACGGCGTTGCGGACCATGATCGCCCGCTCGCCGACCGCGGCCGCCGCGACGCACCCCGCATGGGCGCCTATATCGCCAAGGCGGGCCTCCAGCCGGATTTCGCCCTAGTTTCCTCCGCCCTGCGCACGCAGGAGACCTGGGGTCTGGTCGCCCCGGAATTCAAGCCCCCCTGCCCCTCCCGCACCGTACCCTCGATCTACGAGGCCGATCCGTCCGCCATTCTGGCGGCGATCCGGCAGGCTCCCGAGGAAAGCGGGACCCTTCTCGTCATCGGGCACAATCCCGGCTTCGAAGATCTGGCATCGCTGCTCGCACCGACCGGTGAGACCGAAACCGTTAGCCGACTAAAAGAAAAATACCCGACCGCCGGCCTTGCCGTGATCGCCCTCGATATCAAGCGCTGGACCGACGCCACGCCGGGCAAGGGTCGGCTCGAAATCTTCGCCACCCCGAAAATGGTGCAATGAAAAGGGCGGCCGAAGCCGCCCTCCCGTAAACCTGAAAACAGGTCAGAACGTTGCCGTCATCGGGTCGGGGCCGATGCGCTTGCCGCCGGCTTCGAGGCTGGCGAAGGTCTTCATGTCCTCGGCGTCGAGCTTGAAGTCGAAGACCTTGAAATTCTCCTCGATGCGCGAGGGGGTTACCGATTTCGGGATGACGACAAGGCCGTTTTCGATGTGCCAGCGGGTGATGACCTGCGCCGGCGTGCGGCCGTGTTTCGCCGCGATGCCGGCAATGACGGGATCGTCGAGCAGCTTGCCCTGGCCGAGCGGGCTCCAGGACTGGGTGGCGATACGGTGCTTCTCGTGGTAGGCGCGCGCCTCCTTCTGCGGGAAGTCCGGATGCAGCTCGATCTGGTTGATGACGGGCGTGATACCGGTCTCGTCGATGATGCGCTGCAGATGCTCGGGATAGAAGTTGGAGACGCCGATGGAGCGGGCGCGGCCTTCCTTTTGGATCTGGATCAGGGCCTTCCAGCTGTCGACGAACTGACCGCGCTTCGGCGCCGGCCAGTGGATAAGATAAAGGTCGACATAATCGGTACCGAGCCGCTTGAGGCTGGCGTCGAAGGCCTTCAGTGCCGTGTCGTACCCCTGGTCGGCATTCCAGAGCTTCGTCGTCAGGAAGATTTCCGCACGATCGACGCCGGAAGCGCGGATGCCCTCGCCGACACCCTGCTCGTTCTCGTAGATCGCCGCCGTGTCGACATGGCGGTAGCCGGCAGCAAGGGCGGCCTTGACCGCCGTCACGGCCGTATCGTTCGGGGCCTGCCAGACGCCGAGGCCGACCTGGGGAATGCTGTTGCCGTCGTGAAAGGAAATTGTCGGCTGATTGCTCATCAGAATGTCTCCATGAAAAGGTTTGGCGTGCTTGAACCCGGACGGGCTTCCCGTGGCGCCTTGAAGCCCGGCGACGGTCGAGGCTGGATATAGGCCTTGCATCGCATGCTTTCAGCCCGCCACCGGGGAAAAATCGTCAGAGGACCCGCACCACCGTGCCGCGCCCGATATGCGGCAGGATGCGCAGCATGTCGCGCCGCGCGACGGCGACACAGCCCGCCGTCGGCTCATAGCCGGGGCGAATGAGGTGGAAGAAGATCGCCGAGCCCGCATGGCGCTTGCGGGCGGTCACGTTCCAGTCGAGCACGAGGCAGATGTCGTAGAGCGCGTCCCTGCGCTGCATCTCTTCGTGGCTCGGCTTGAACGGTGCACGGACGAGCCGGTTGTAGGAAGGATGCCGCGGCTCGTCGCACCAGAGCATGGAAGGCCGGATGCGCCGCAGCGGCAGGCCGGTCTTCGGCGAAGCGACCCGGTCGCCGCGCAGGAAGCCGGAAAGCAGCGGCATGGCGGCGATGGGCGTTGCCCCGTCGCCCTCCCGTTTGCGGCTGGTGCGGCCCGACCGGCCGATGGCGGCGGGAATGCGCAGGGAACCGACCTGCACGATGGCGCGTGTTTTCTTCCCCGGTGCGGGGCGCACGAGGACCGTCTTCACGCAATGTTTAGGAGATGTGATCCGGCTCATGGTCCTCCGCCATATTCGCGCCACGCGGCACCGTATCTGGCTAAGCCGCAGCCGGCCTTGCCAAAAATGTCAATTCACTTACTTTCCAGAGGAATGCCGAGAGGTAAAGCATGACATCCCGCACAATCCTTCTTGTCGACGACGACAACGACCTTCGTGAGACGCTCGTCGAGCAGCTCTCACTTTACGAGGAATTCTCGACGCTGGAGGAAACGACCGCCGGCAAGGGCATCCAGACGGCGCGCGCCAACCAGATCGACCTTCTCATCATGGATGTAGGCCTGCCGGATATGGACGGCCGCGAGGCGGTGAAACTCCTGCGCAAGGGCGGCTTCAAGGCGCCGATCATCATGCTGACGGGGCACGATACCGATTCGGATACGATCCTCGGCCTTGAGGCCGGCGCCAACGACTACGTGACGAAGCCCTTCCGCTTCGCCGTGCTGCTCGCGCGCATCCGCGCCCAGCTGCGCCAGCACGAAAGCAGCGAGGACGCCACCTTCACCGTCGGCCCCTACACGTTCCGGCCCGGCCAGAAGCTGCTGACGATGGAAAACGGCCAGAAGATCCGCCTCACGGAGAAGGAAGCGGCGATCATCCGCTATCTCTACCGCGCCGACCAGAAGGTGGTTACGCGCGACGTGCTGCTGGAGGAGGTCTGGGGCTACAATTCGGGCGTGACGACCCACACGCTGGAGACCCATGTCTATCGCCTGCGCCAGAAGATCGAGCGGGACCCTTCCAATGCAGAGATTCTCGTGACAGAGAACGGCGGTTACAAGATCGTACCCTAGAGTTCACGCCGTTCCGGGCGGATAGCCTATAGGTTTTCCCGGAACTGCTTTTCAGTAAGGAGCGCCCGACGTGGCTCTCAGCGACGACATCGTCCTTCTTTCCAAGGTGCCGCTCTTTGCCGGCCTTGCCGACGACAAGCTGCGGCTGATGGCGTTTGGCGCCGAGCGCCGGCGGCTGGTCGAAGGACAAACGCTGTTTCGCGAGGGCACCTCGGCCGATTGCGGCTTCGTCGTCGCCTATGGCGCGTTCCAGCTGACATCCACACTGCGCGACGGGACGACGCGCGACGAAGGCACGGCGGACGCCGGCACGTTGCTCTCCGAGCTTGCGATGATTTCCGCGGTCGAGCGCAAATATACCGCGGTCGCGCTTGAGGACAGCGAGGTCATCCGCATCAACCGCCCGCTGTTCCGCCGCATGCTGGAAGAATATCCCGATGTCGCCGTGCTGGTCGATGCGCGCATCCGCGAGAATCTCGCAGCGATGATCAGCCAGATGCGCGGCCTTGCGGGCCGTTTCGCCTGATCCTCAGAAATCGAATTCCGCAATGACGGGCACGTGGTCGGACGGCCGTTCCCAGCCGCGTGCCTCGCGAACCACCGAAATGTTGGTCAGATGCGGCTCGAGGTCGGCGGAAGACCAGATGTGGTCGAGGCGACGACCCTTGTCGGCGGCCTGCCAGTCGGCCGAGCGGTAGCTCCACCACGTATAGAGCTTCTCCTGTATCGGCACCTTGCGGCGCATCAAGTCCACCCAGGCGCCCTTCGTCATCACATCGATCAGCCCTTCCGTCTCGATCGGCGTATGACTGACGATCTTGAGAAGCTGCTTGTGCGACCAGACATCATGCTCCAGCGGCGCGATGTTGAGGTCGCCGACGAGAACGGAGGAGATGCCGGCTTCCGCCTCCGCATGCAGCAGCTTCATCTCCTCGATGAAGTCAAGCTTGTGGCCGAATTTCGGGTTGATCGTCCGGTCCGGCTCGTCGCCGCCCGCCGGCACATAGAAATTGTGCAGGCGGATCGACTTGCCCCGGTGATGGAAGACCACGGAGACGTGGCGCGCATCGCCGACACCGCAGTAATCACGCCGCTCGACGATCTCGGTCAGCGGCAGGCGGGAGACGGTGGCGACGCCGTGATAGCCCTTCTGCCCATGCATGACGATATGCTCGTAGCCGAGCGCCTTCAGGGGCTTGGAGGGGAACTGGTCGTTCGGGCACTTGGTTTCCTGCAGGCACAGGATGTCGGGCGAAAAGGTCTTGAGGAAATGCTCGACAAGCGGCATGCGCAGCCGCACGGAGTTGATGTTCCACGTCGCGATCGAAAGTGCCATGCCTGCCCCCGGAATATCGTCCGGGGGGTCTTAAAGCATTTTGGCGCCAAGGGAAATCACCTGGCGCCACACGTGTAGCAAATGGGCCGGAACGGCCTTCCGGCCACCCGGTCAGTTCGAACCGCGGTTGCGGATCTCGTCATAGGGAATGGCGAAGACCTTGTCGTCGAGCGGCACACCGGTCTTGACGTTGAAGATCATCACCGACGTGTCCTTGCCCTGAGCATCGGTGATCGTCCACTGGCGCAGATCGTAGGTCTTCGGGTCGAACATCATGGTGATGGTCGAATCGCCGAACATGTTCTTATCGCCGAGCACGATGGTCGTCAGATCGGCTTCTTCCTTCACGTTGCGCACCATCTTGGCGGACAGGTCGATCTTGTTGCCAAGCAGGAGGTTCAGCGGCGTCTTGGAGAGCGGGTAGATGTCCCAGGTCTTGAGCTTGCGGTTACCGATAACGACGGACTTGCCGTCGGCGATCACGCGCATCGGCGAGGGATCCTCGTAATTGAAGCGGATCTTGCCGGGGCGGTCGATGAAGAACTTGCCGCCGGTCTGCTCGCCACGCGGGCCGAACTGCACGAATTCGCCCATCATGGTCTTCACGGACGAGAAATGGTCGGCGATTTTCTGGGCGGTGCCGCTCGCCTGCGCCGAAGCGTCGACGGGCGAAAACAGCGAAAGGCCGGCAGCGAGCGCAAAGGCGGCAAGGCCGACGAAGCCACGGCGGGTCAGCGTTCCGGTCGCGCGGCCGTTCTCGGATCGGATCATGTTGGTCTCCTTCATGCGATTTTCATGCGAGCCAAACGCGGCGCCATAATGGCAGTTGGCCCTAACGCGAGACTTGCCGGTCGAAACGTCGCAGAGGAGGCTGCGTTCCGGCTCATCGTCCCGAAATTTCATCTTCCGTCGGCACGAGGATCTCGCGCTTGCCGGCATGGTTGGCGGGGCCGATCAAGCCCTCCTTCTCCATGCGCTCGATCAGCGAGGCGGCGCGGTTGTAGCCGATGCCGAGGCGGCGCTGGATGTAGGAGGTGGACGCCTTGCCGTCGCGCAGCACCACGGCCACCGCCTGATCGTAGGGATCGTCGGAATCGTCGAGGTTCGACGTACCGGCCGGGCCATGACCGCCCTCGCCGTCCTCGTCGTCGTCCTCGGTGATGGCATCGAGATATTGCGGCGCGCCCTGCGCCTTCAGGTGCGCGACGACAGCCTCGACCTCGCCGTCGGAGACGAACGGGCCGTGCACGCGCTGGATGCGGCCGCCGCTGGCCATATAGAGCATATCGCCCATGCCCAGCAGGGCCTCGGCGCCCATCTGGTCGAGGATGGTGCGGCTGTCGATCTTGGAGCCCACCGAGAAGGCGATGCGGGTGGGGATATTGGCCTTGATCAGGCCCGTGATCACGTCCACCGAGGGGCGCTGCGTGGCCAGGATCAGGTGGATGCCGGCGGCGCGCGCCATCTGGGCAAGCCGCTGCACGGCGCCTTCGATATCCTTGCCGGCGACCATCATCAGGTCGGCCATCTCGTCGATGATCACGACGATATAGGGCATCGGCTGCAGGTCGAATTCTTCCGTTTCGTAGATCGCTTCGCCCGTCTGGCGGTCGAAACCGGTCTGCACGGTACGGGTGATCGTCTCGCCCTTGGCGAGCGCCTGTTCGACGCGGCTGTTGAAGCCGTCGATGTTGCGCACGCCCATCTTGGACATGAGCTTGTAGCGCCGCTCCATCTCGCCCACGCACCAGTTCAGCGCGTTGCCGGCCTGCTTCATGTCCGTGACCACCGGGCACAGCAGGTGCGGGATGCCCTCGTAGACGCTCATTTCCAGCATCTTGGGGTCGATCATGATCAGGCGCACATCGCGCGCCTCGGCCTTGTAGAGCAGGGAGAGGATCATGGCGTTGATCCCCACCGACTTGCCCGAGCCGGTGGTGCCGGCCACCAGGCAGTGCGGCATCTTGGCCAGGTCGGCCACGACCGGCGCGCCGATGATGTCCTTGCCCAGGCCCATGGTGAGGCGCGCCTTGGAGGTCTCGAAATCGCGGCTCGCGATGAGTTCGCGCAGATAGACGGTCTCGCGGCTCTGGTTCGGCAGTTCGATGCCGATGGCATTGCGGCCCGGCACGACGGCGACGCGCGCGGCGATCGCACTCATCGAGCGGGCAATATCGTCGGCAAGGCCGATGACGCGGGAGGACTTGATGCCAGGCGCCGGCTCCAGTTCGTAAAGCGTGACGACCGGGCCGGGGCGGACATGGATGATCTCGCCCTTGACGCCGAAATCCTCCAGCACGCCTTCCAGCATACGGGCGTTCTGCTCCAGCGCGTCGGCCGAAAGTGTCGTGTCGCGCACCTTGCCCTTGGGTTCGGCAAGAAGATGGATCGGCGGCAGCTGGAAACCGTCCGGGCCGACGAAGGAGGTCTGCGCCTCGCGGTCGGCGCGCTGGCCGGGCTTCGGCCGGGCGGCGGGCGCGGCAACACGCGCCGTCGCGGCAGGCATGGCCGGGCGGGCCGGCGGGGGACGCCGCGCCCAGTCGGCAGCGATATCGTCCGCATCCGCATCGGGCAGGATGCCGGAGGGGCGAACCATCGGTTCGCCGTCGTCCATGTCGAAGGGCAGATCGTCGTCATCGAGCGCGATCGACGGGGCGGAGACGGGGCGTCGCCCTTCCATCGAGGGTTCCACACGCTCGGCGGAACGGCCGGAGGCGCGGGCGCGGACAGGCTCGTTCAGTGTGCCGAACTCGTCCTCGTTGAAATCGTAGGGCTGCTCTATGCCGCGCGCCCTGCGGCGCTGGCTGGAGAGGCCGAAGATGCGGCGCACGCGCGCCTGACCGGTAAACCAGGCATGGGTCATCGCGCCGGCAAGCACGGTGAGGGGTCCTTCCCGCTCCTCGTCCTCGTCGTCTTCCTCGGCAACGGCGCGGGCACGGCTCGCCGCCGGCACGGGCGCGAAATCCTCTTCGTCATCGATGGCGGCCGAG
The DNA here is from genome assembly GCF_020535545.1 of Roseateles sp. XES5. Taxonomy (NCBI): domain Bacteria; kingdom Pseudomonadati; phylum Pseudomonadota; class Betaproteobacteria; order Burkholderiales; family Sphaerotilaceae; genus Roseateles; species Roseateles sp. XES5. The sequence continues at coordinate 1,883,394 of NZ_CP084752.1, read as the reverse complement.
CCGATCAGGCCGGCGCTGAAGATCATCAGCCAGGCGGCGGGAACGGCGACGATGCAGCCGATGATGGTGGCGAACAGGCCGGTCGGGTAGGCGCCGGTGAAGAGCGCCGGAAAGCGCAGGATCATGTCGCCGAAGACGCCACCAAGGCCGGTCGGCAGCGGCCAGGTAACGGGTCCGGGCACGCAGGCAAGCGCGGCGGAGGCGAGGATGGCCCCGCCGAGCCAGGCGGCCGCCCGCTGCGGCACGCGGTTGAAGCGCCGGCCGCTGATCATCGCAAGGCCCCAGGCGACGACCGGCAGCAGCGCGATGACGCTGGCAAGGCCGAAGAACTGCATGAAGAGATCGGCGAAGACCGCGCCGGAATAGCCGAGAATATTCTTCGGCTCGCCGCCGGAAGCATAGGAAAGGCTGGGGTCGGAGACATTCCAGGTGGACAGTGCCGCAATGGCGAGCGCCAGGGCGACGAAGATACCGAGGCCGACAAGGACCTGTATCTGCCGCCAGACGAATGCCGACAGAACGAAGCGGTCGTGACGGTTGTCCAGTCCTGCCGAAATGCTTCTGCTCATGGTTTTTGCCTAGTCCACGCAAGAAAATCGCGACACTCCGCCCGATTCGCGGAATGTGCCTGACTGCGAACCCTACGAAGGAAGCCTTAATGGCGTGTTAACCATGCAGGCTTCGCCATGGTTTCTGGCAAGTAAACGAAAAAAGCCCGGACCGAAGTCCGGGCTTGGGGGCGGAAATGCCGCCGATTCTTACGAGTGATAGGCCGCTTCACCGTGGGACGAGAGATCGAGACCCTCGCGTTCGGCCTCGACGGAGACGCGCAGGCCCACCAGGAGATCGACGACCTTGTAGAGGATCGCCGAAACCACGCCGCACCAGACGATGGTGATGGCGACGGCGGTCAGCTGCGTCATGAACTGCGAGGCGATGGAGAAGTCCGCAGCGCCCGTGCCGCCGAGCGAGGGCGCGGTGAAGATGCCCGTGCCGAGCGCGCCCACGAAACCGCCGACACCATGCACGCCGAAGACGTCGGCCGTGTCGTCATAGCCGAACTTGTTCTTCACCACGGCGACGAAGAAGTAGCAGATCGGCGAGACGATGAGCCCGAGCACGATGGCGCCGAACGGGCCGACGGAGCCGGCCGCCGGGGTGACGACGACCAGGCCGGCGATCATACCCGAGGCCGCGCCGAGCAGCGAGGCCTTGCCGCGGGTGAAGGTTTCGACCACCGACCAGGCAAGGATTGCCGCCGCCGTCGCGACGAAGGTGTTGACGGTGGCGAGAACCGCGCCGCCCGAGGCTTCGAGGTTGGAGCCGGCATTGAAACCGAACCAGCCGAACCACAGCATGGCGGCGCCGACGAGGGTGAGCGTCATGGAGTGGGGCGCCATCATGTCCTTGCGGAAGCCGATGCGCTTGCCGACCATGATCGCGCCGATGAGGCCCGCCACGCCCGCATTGATGTGCACGACGGTGCCGCCGGCGAAATCGAGCGCGCCCATGTTGAAGATCAGACCGTTGCCGTCCCAGACCATATGCGCGATCGGGAAATAGACGAGGGTCGCCCACAGAAGGGTAAAGAGGATCACGGCCGAGAACTTGATGCGTTCGGCGAAGGCCCCGACGATGAGGGCGGGCGTCAGTGCGGCGAAGGTCATCTGGAACAGCATGAAGATGTATTCCGGAATGACGACGCCTTCGGAGAAGGTCGCCGACGTGCTGTCGACCGTCACGCCCGACAGGAACATCTTGGCGAAGCCGCCGAAATAGGGGCTCGTGGAACCGCCGAAGGCGAAGGAATAGCCGTAGGTTACCCAGACGATCATCATCATCGCGCCGATGACGGTGCACTGCATCAGCACGGACAGCATGTTCTTGCTGCGCACCAGGCCGCCGTAGAACAGGGCAAGACCGGGGATCAGCATGAAGAAGACGAGAAGCGTCGACACGAACATGAAGACGGTGTCCGCCTTGTCAGGCACGGGCGCAGCGGCCGCAGCTGCCGGTGCGGCTTCCTGCGCGAAGGCGACGGCCGGGGCGAGCGCGGCCGTCGCGGCGGCGGCCATGCGGGGGAGGGTATGCGATAGCTTGAACGAAGACATGTTGAGAATGCTCCCTGAAAGGCCGTTTGCTTAGAGCGCTTCGGAATCGGTTTCGCCGGTGCGGATGCGCACGGCATGGTCGATGGCGTAGACGAAGATTTTTCCGTCGCCGATCTGGCCGGTTTTGGCGGCAGCCGCGATCGCTTCGACCGCCCGGTCGACCAGGTCGCCGGCGACGGCGATCTCGATCTTCAGTTTCGGCAGGAAGCTGACGGCATATTCCGTGCCGCGATAGATTTCCGTGTGCCCCTTCTGGCGGCCATATCCCTTCACCTCGGTGACGGTAAGGCCCTGGATGCCAACAGCGGTGAGGGCCTCGCGCACCTCATCGAGTTTGAACGGCTTGATAATGGCCATTACGATTTTCATCTGGTTTCCCATCCTTCGTGCTTGTCCCCAGCCGGGGCCATCTCTCTGGCCGTTGGCAACCAACGACTGAGACTACACATTCAAGGGGCGTGCCAGATTTGAGCGTTTGGAATAACCGATTGAAATATATGCGATAAAAATAGCGCTCATGTTGCAGCGCAAAAATTCCGCACCGTAAATGAACAAAAAATAGGCTCAAATAGTACTATGAATAAATTTTAGCCAGTTGCCTTTTTCCGAATCAGCCCTTCCTGGGCGACGGAGGCAATAAGGGTGCCGGAGCGCGTGAAGATCGCGCCGCGCGTCATGCCGCGCCCGCCGAAGGCGGAGGGACTGTCCTGGCTATAGAGCAGCCAGTCGTCGAGCACCGGCGGGCGATGGAACCACATCGCATGATCGAGGCTCGCCACCTGCAGCGTCCGGTCGAGTACCGAGGTGCCGTGCGCAAAGAGCGAGGTATCGAGCAGTGTCATGTCGGAGAGATAGGCGAGAACCGCGGCCTGGAGATGCCGGTCTGCCGGCACCGGCCCCGTCGTGCGCACCCAGATGTTCTGCTGCGGCTCCAGTTTTTCCGTGGAGAGATAGTGGGCGAGAGAGACCGGCCGCAATTCGATCGGGCGGGGACGCTCCCAGTAGGCGCGAATGTGCGGCGGCGCGGCCGCCATGAACTGCACCTTGAGATCCGCTTCGCCGAGCAGCTTTTCCGGCGGCGGCACCTCCGGCATCGCCGCCTGATGCTCGAAGCCATCCTCGTCATCCTGGAAGGACACCGTCATGAAGTAGATCGGCTTGCCATGCTGGATGGCGACGACGCGCCGCGTGGCGAAGGATCCGCCATCGCGGATGTTCTCCACGTCGTAGAGGATGGGGACGGAAGGGTCGCCCGGCCGCACGAAATAGGCGTGCAGCGAATGCACAAAACGGTTTTCTTCCTCCACCGTGCGCGTGGCGGCGACAAGCGCCTGACCGATCACCTGCCCGCCGAATACCCGCTGCCAGCCGACCTGCGGGCTCTGGCCGCGAAACAGCCGCACTTCCAGCCGTTCGAGGTCGAGCGTTTCGAGAAGCATATCCATGGCAGGATTCTTGGCCGGTTGACGCGACATTTGGACGTGGCCTCCACGGTAGGAAACTGGTTCTTCCTCCTCTATATAGACGCAAGGAAGACCTCAAGCGGCCAGGAGAACACCATGACCGAAGCCCCCATGCTCGACGTGCTCGTCGCCGGCGGCGGCTATGTCGGCCTGTCACTGGCTGTCGCCGTCAAGAAGGCCGCACCGCATCTCGCGGTGGAAGTGGTCGACGGGGCGCCTGCGCATGTCTGGCAGAAGGACGAGCGCGCCTCCGCCATCGTCGCGGCCGCACGCAACCTTCTGTCCGTGCTCGGTGTGTGGGAAGAGATCGCGCCCGAGGCCGAACCCATCCGGCGCATGGTCATCACCGATTCGCGCACGGCCGATCCCGTCCGCCCTGTCTTCCTCACCTTCGAGGGAGCGGGCTCCGGCGATGATGGCGAACCCTTCGCCCATATGATCCCCAACCGCGCCATGACCGGCAGCCTGCTGCGCCAGGCCGAAGCCCTCGGCATTGCCGTTCACTGGTCGACCTCCGCCGAAGGGTTTGCGACGGGTCAGCACGCAACAACCGTCACGCTCTCCGATGGCACGCAGCGCCAGACCCGCCTGCTTGTCGCCTGCGACGGCGTGCGCTCGAAGCTGCGCGACATGGCCGGCATCAAGACCGTACGCTTCGACTATGGCCAGTCCGGCATCGTCACCACCGTCGAGCACGAGCGCCCGCACGAGGGCACCGCCGAGGAGCATTTCCTGCCCGCCGGACCCTTCGCCACCCTGCCGCTCACCGGCAACCGTTCCTCCCTCGTCTGGACGGAGCGCACGGAGGATGCCCGCCGCCTCGTCGAAAGCGACGACCTCGTCTTCGAGGAAGAACTGGAGCGCCGTTTCGGCCACAAGCTCGGCGCCCTGAAGGTCGCCGGCGGCCGCCGCGCCTTCCCGCTCGGCCTGACGCTTGCCCGCGCCTTCATTGCCCCGCGTTTCGCGCTGGCCGGTGATGCTGCGCACGGCATACACCCGATTTCCGGCCAGGGCCTCAATCTCGGCTTCAAGGACGTGGCCGCGCTTGCCGAAACCATCGTCGAAGCCGATCGTCTCGGCCTCGATATCGGCGCGCTGTCGGTTCTGGAACGCTACGAGACCTGGCGCCGCTTCGACACGGTGCGCATGGGCATGACCACGGATGTGCTGAACCGCCTGTTCTCCAACGACGTAACGCCCTTGCGCGTGCTGCGCGATGTCGGCCTCGGCGTCGTCGACCGTCTGCCCGGCCTCAAATCTTTCTTCATCCGCCAGGCCGAAGGCACCGCCGGCGGCGGCCATCCGCGCATGCTGGTGGGGCAGAGGATCTAATCGAGCAGGATGTGACAGGGCAAGTCGGCAGCGGGGCTTCTTTCTGAGCGTCCGTGCACTTCCGCACTGACCCGCGGGAGAGTAGAGAACAACGGGGCCCCTCAGTGCCCGCCTTCCGCTTCAGTCCTTGATTTCCCGGGCTTCGGAAACGAGCATGATCGGGATGCCGTCGCGGATCGGATAGGCGAGCCTGGCCTTTTCCGAGACGAGTTCCCCGGCCTCCGCATCATAGCTGAGGCGGCCCTTGGTCAGCGGGCAAACGAGAAGTTCGAGCAGCTTGGGATCGACCCGGCTGGTGCTGGCATCCATCGCTATCCCCTATTGCAGGCGCGCATCGACGTCGCCGTAGCTGCGCGCCAGGACGATCTCGGTAATGGCAATCAGCGTTTCCGCCCGCGTCTTCAAATCCGGCGCTTCCAGCAGCGCCTGCTTTTCCGCCGGTCCATAGGGCGACATCATCGCCATGGAATTGACCAGCGTCGTGTTGCTCGCGCGCTCCACGCTCTCCCAGTCCGCCTCCAGCTTGTTGGCGTCGAGATAGGCGCGGAACGCCGAAAGCAGCGCCTCGCGATCGACGCTCTGCTCGTCGTCGCCCGGCGAAAGGTCGGTAATGAAGGGTACGATGCGGAAGGAGCGATAGGATTTTCCGCTCCTGACCTCCTCGAGCAAGCGATAGCGGCAAACGCCGGTCAGCGAGACGATAGAACGCCCGTCGCCGGTTTCCGCGAAGGAGGTGATGCGACCGATGCAGCCGACCTGGCAAAGCGCCGGCAGGTCGACCGCCGGTTCATCCGCGCGATGCTCACCGAAAACCGGCTGGACCATGCCGATCAGCCGGTGCGTCGCGAGCGCATCGTCGAACATGGCGAGATAACGCGGCTCGAAGATGTTGAGCGGCAATTGCCCGCCGGGCAGAAGCAACGCCCCCGTCAGCGGAAAGACGGGGATGGCCTCCGGCAGGTCCTCCGGTTTCAGATAACGCGCATTTCCCACATGCATGGCCTTGCCTTCCCATTGCGCGGCGCAACGAAGCGTCTTCCGCCTCTCCTCGTCACACCTCCCCCGAATGTGGGGTAGGCACCGCATTTCTCAAGGGAGACCGCGCCGCGGCGCAGAAAAAACCTCAGGAAAACAGGATGGACGACAGCTTGCGGCGGGCGGCGATCGTCGCCGGATCTTTAGGTCCCCAGACATCGAAGAACTGCAGCAGCTCGCGGCGCGCGCCGTCGTCATCGAAGGCGCGGTCGCGCTTCATGATGTGGAGAAGATGATCGGCCGCCGCCTGACGGTCCCCCTCCACATTGCGGATCTTCGCGAGGTTCAGTCGCGCCGCATGGTCGTCCGGATTCTGCGCCAGCGCCTGTTCGAGTGCCGCGGGATCGCCGAGCTTGCGTGCCTCCTCGCTCTGGTCGAGTTTCTTCAGCACCGCTGCAACGGCTGCATCGGCCGCCACCTCCGGCGTCACGCCGGACAGCAGCTGACGGGCATTCTCCGGCTGGCCGGCGGCAATCATGCATTCGGCAATGCCGGCCAGCGCCGCCGGGTTCTCCGGATCGGCCTGCAGCAGCGCGCCATAGAGATCGGCTGCCCCACCGAGATCGCCCGCGTCGAAGAGGCTCTTCGCCTCCGTCAGCAGCGCTTCCAGCTCGGCTTTCTCATCCGCGCCCGCCGGGCCGGCGATCTTGTCGATGAAGTCACGAATCTGGCTTTCCGGCACCGCGCCCATGAACCCGTCTACCGGCCGGCCGCCGACGAAGGCGATGACGGCGGGAATGGACTGGATGCCGAGCTGGCCGGGGATGGAGGGATGGTCGTCGATATTGAGCTTGACGAGCTTCACCCGGCCCGCCCCCTCGCGCACCACCTTCTCGATGATCGGCTGGAGCTGCTTGCACGGGCCGCACCAGGGCGCCCAGAAATCGACGAGAACCGGCTGCTGGCGCGAGGCCTCGAGCACATCACGGGTAAAATTCGCCGTCGTCGTGTCCTTGATGAGGTCATCCGCCGGTGCTGCGCCGCCATAGCTTGCCGAAACATTCATCTGCCCGCCATAGGACGATGCATAGGGGTTTTCGCCTGCACTCATGGTCTCTCCTGTGGCGCGCTGCGCCTTCCCTTAGCGGGCCGGTCCCGCAAGGCCGGCGATCAAATCAGCCAGCCCTCAAAGTGTCTTGTAAATCGTATGTCAGGCCGTGACTTTCAAGACAAGCGGCTCGTGCCCCGTCGCCTCGATGAAGCGCAGGAGGTCCTTCGCGCCGATCGAGGTCGTCGCATCGTTGCGCAGCGGATGGCAGTTGATCGTGTCGAAGGCCATCAGGTCCGCATCGACGATGATCTTCACCTTGCCGTCGACGTCATTGATCACGCCGAACGCCGTAACGGCGCCGGGTATGACACCGAGATATTCCAGCAGCTTCTCCGGCTTGCCGAAGGAGACGCGGCTCGCCGCGCCGATGACCGTATGCACCGTCTTCAGGTCCACCGCCGCATGTTCCTCGACGGTCATCAGGAAATAGTTGTCCTTCTTGTCCTTCACGAAGAGGTTCTTCGTATGGCCGCCGGGAATTTCATCGCGCAGAGCCACCGATTCGGCAACGGTAAAGACCGGCGCATGCTCCTTGGTGGCATGGGCGATGCCCAGCCCGTCGAGAAACTGGAAAAGGTCCTTGTCGGTCTTCGGCTGCCTGTCGCTCATGTCTCGTCACTCTGCTCTCAATTGCGCCTTCCGCTGATAGGGCCTCCGCCCGCCGAGCGCAACCGCCTGAAAATCCGGCAGTTTGAAAGCCCACGCGATTTTTTCTTCAAAATCCGACATTTCCCTGTTGCATTTGAAAAAGGCTTGGGCCATATACCGCCCGTCGCCGCAACGCAGCGACCTTCGGCCAAGCGAACTACCCCGGGCCGTAGCAGATGAGCGGGTGTAGCTCAGGGGTAGAGCACAACCTTGCCAAGGTTGGGGTCGAGCGTTCGAATCGCTTCACCCGCTCCATTCTTCCTTTAATATACTTTATTGACGATGTGCCGCCAAAGAGTATTGGCGTTTCCGCTCAATCGACAAGAACGCAAATAGCGCTTGGCTTCGCAAACGCTTAGCTACTGATAGCAATCTATCGATAAGTCGCTCTCACCTTCAAATAAAAGAAGAACTTTTTCAAGAGCAATGCTCCGCGCCAGCATTGCAGGCGGCCCCGCTTTCAACAACGACCATCTGACATTTCATCCTGAAACAGCTTCTGTGATGTTGGCCTCGCTGACCTCCAGAACATATAACCCATGTCGCTGTCGGCGAGATGCTTAAGCATAAGCGAGGCGAATTAACTTCGCAGGGCAAAATCCAGGATCGCTTGGTGCATTTTTCCCTTCAGCAGGGGTGATCTAATGGGAACAGCGTAGTCAAATCCTCGTATCCTTATGTATTCATTATGAAATTCTGTCCAAACATCCTCAACCGCATTGGTGGCTGTACCGCCATGAAATTGATGGAACGTACCTTCGCCAAGAAGCAGGACGATGACGTTTTCCTCATCTTCACAAAGGCGGCGCCAGATATCCAGGTTCGCAAGACCGCCGCCGCGACAAACGAAAGCGGGATCCAGACCTCCGCAGGCGTCCCATTTGTTACGGCTGACGAACAACGCATTCGTTTCTGCCGGCATATTGTAGAGGCCGAATCTGGAAGACGGGTCAAAACTTGAGATTCGGAACAATTCATAGCCGTCACGACGCCAATCTATCGTCTGCAGCAGCACATCTTCCTTTTGCTGATTGTAGCCGTCCCGCACGCTATCGTTTTGAGGAATCTGCCCAAGATGGTACGACAGGGCGCCCGCAACGATCCGCCTATCGGCTCTGCAAGCGTCGAGGCCTGCCTTCAGCAGGTTTGGCGAAGCCATGCGCGCTCCATCAATGCACGCACAGACAAACTCTCCTGAGCTTATGGAAACTCCATAGTTGAGCGCATCCGTCGGATACGGAGGAGCATTCTCCAACCTTTTGAAAATGAGGTTAGGACAAACCCTCCTTAGCTCATCGACGTCGTAGTCGCATGTCGATCCGTTGTCGATGACGATGACTTCGTAGTCCTTCGCTGGAATTCCCTGAACTTGTGGACTGAAGGTGAATATCGTCCTTGGCAGCTCGCGTGCCATATTATACGCGACAATAACAACGGAAAGTCTCGGTTTCTCAAAAGTGCCGGAAAGAACCTGCGAATACAGCGCCGTATAACGGTCTAAAACCGTATCCTGGTCGAATTTCTCAAAGGCAACCGGCACTCGCCGTTTCAAGGTCTCGTAAGCTTCGGAATAATCGGCGAGATGGCGTATGCTCCGTGCAAGCCCATCGACGTCGATCTGCCAATCGTCGAGTTCCACGACGATGCCCGCAAGGCCTTCGGGTGCCGCGAGCATGTTCGGAACCTCGCCAATGTTGCTGGCGATCATGGGGTTTCCGACACTTAGACATTCGATAAGCACCAAGGGGCAGCTTTCCCCTTTGAAACGCGAGGCGAGCAGGCCGATATCCGCCATTGCAAAAAAATCGCGCACATTCTTTTGGAAGCCCAGCAAGTGAATAAAGGGTGGCAAGTCACTCTTGCCGAGGCGTTCGAACTCTGGCCCATCGCCGACCAGCAGCAAATGAACTTTTCGGCTCGAAACCTCGTCATTGGCCTTGATGACAGCACTTACCGCTTCATCCCATCCCTTTTCCCGGACTGCGCGTGAGGCAAGACAAACGACAAAATCGTCTGTAGCGATTCCAAATTCCGCACGATTGATATCGGAGAGTGGCGGCAAGGCCACCGTATTGGTAATTTTAGTGAAACTCTTTTCTTCCCTAAGCGCCTTCCTGAAGCCGCCCAGGTTCTTGTCTGCGATGTAAACAAATGCGTCTACCCTCGCCAACGCATCCTCATACTCATCCTTGATTTTGTCACCCAGGAGTTCGTATTGCCCATGCGTGGTGACGACATGCCGAATATGCGGAGCATCCTTCAACGAGGAGGCAATCACCATGTCGACCCAGAAATGGTGCGAATGAACCAAATCTATACCCAGGGTTTCAAGGATGACTGCGGTTTCCGCGCTGTTTTCGGGTTCGACTAGGGGGATGCGGGGGTTCAGTGTAGCGCGAATGCCGGAATTCGTTTCTTCAACTGCATAGTTGATCAGTGTTACCGCATAACCGCGCTCGAATAGCTGATTTGCCAAGAGTATTGGAAATGTTTCTCCACCCCCTGTTACAAGCGCAAAGACGGCCATCGCAATATTCGGCTTGCGATCCTGCAACCCTTCCAAAAGCCTTTCGACATCGAACAATCGTATGAACTCTTCGCGTCGGTCATGCCCCCGCTTCATGACCCAGTGCCGATACAGGACCTCTTCGTGAAGCCGCACAATCTCATCCTCGACTTTGAAAAGACGAATGAGATAGGAAACGACGGTGCTATGTTCCTCGAAATACACGTCTTTGTCGTGAGTCGCGATAGACGTGTTACTGGGATGAATGCGGTAGAAATTGGTTGCATTGGGCGTGTAGCCGACCAATCCTCCCCGCATCAAGGAGAGGTAAAGGATCCAGTCGCCGCATATGCGCAATTGCTGCCACACGGGGTCATCCAGGAGATCAAGCTTGCCCGGATTACGGAACAGGGCGCTACTGACATTGGCGATTAGGTTTCGGGCGCCCCACGCTCTGTTGACGATCTCATGTGCGGAAACAATCGTCGGCGACGAGCCAAGACTGAAGGCAATTTCAGACCAGTACTCTTCTGACGTCCAGATTTTCTGATGGGGTTCGCCCGTAATGAAATCGCTTCGCGCGAAAGCCAGGTTGACGCCTGGATTTCTGAAAAATCGTACCATTTCCTCCAGAAAATTAGGTGTGCAGAAGTCATCGCTTTCCGCGATCCAAACAAGCTCGCCCTTCGCGAGGTCCAGTCCTTTTTTCCACTGATGAAAAACCCCGCCCGAATTGACGCTGTTGAAAACACAGGACGTCACGTCTGGATAGCGATCGGCATAATTCGCCAAAACCGCCCGACTGTTGTCGGAGGAGGCGTCATCGAGCAACAATACCTCGAAGTTTCTGTAAGTCTGGCCGTAAACAGACTCCAAGCGCTCCGTCAAATATTTCTCGTGATTGTAGTTGGGAACGATTATCGTGACGAGAGGGACATAGTTCGGGTCGGTTTCAGGCGCTTTGCCCTGCAGATTCCACGATTTCGCATTGCCCGTTCCAGGATTGATTCGTCCCCATTTCAGCGCGCCCCAAATATCCCTTCCTGTTGAGGGCCGCCCCTCGGGGCGGCCGATCTTGCAGTAGTGCTCATAAGGCTCCAAACCAGATGAGAAAACGTCGCTGTATGTGAGCTTATACCACGTACGATTGAAGGCGGGTGAACGACCCTCCTTGCGTCCGCGCTCATCATAATGTGCGAAGGGGTCGAATCCCGCCGCCGCAATGTCGGGATATTCTTCAAGGTAAAAACGCCGATCAAAGGCTGGGTGACGCCCCTCTTTCCGGCCATATGCGCGGTAGTGATCCAGCAATATCTGTCCGAACCTAACCACATCCGGATATTCCTGGCGATACCATCGGATGTTGAATGCAGGGTGAAATCCTTGAAGGCGCCCAACAGAGAAGAAATGCTCCTGAAGAGATTCAGTCCATCCGTCTAGAGCATCTGCATACTCATCCCGATACCAATCTTCGTCAAAGTGAGAGTAGAAGAATTTTTTACTACCAACATCACCATAGTGATGTGCGATGGACCCACCAATCTCGTAAGCCTCTGGATAAAGCCTTTTATAGAAAACGGGATCGAACGCCTCGCCAAAGGGGAAACGGCCCTCGTCTCTACCAAATCTCAAATAGTGAATAAGGGGATTTACGCCAGATTCGGCAACATCAGGATAAGCTGACAAATAGGCCTGTGTGCTGAAGTTTTTTCCAGGGTTCCTGCCTTCCCCCGCGCCGTATCGCAAATAATGCCTTGCAAGAGCATTATTTGACAGACTCAAGTCCGCATAATTCTCTCGATACCATTTTGGATCAAACTCACTTGACCTCAAAAGCAGAAGAATATTCTTCCTCTCACTCAAGAATGAAAAAGAAACTCCAAAGGGAGACCGCCTTGATTTTTCGTTCACTTTTGTTTCTCTGTCATACCCAGGCTTTGTATGGCCGTATTTTAACGGCTGGACCTGGCTGGCGCAATCGCAGCGTTTCCCAAGGGCTTATTCCTGCGGACCGAAATAATGCCATTGCCAAGTTGGAAATTTCGTTGCCTTTTGCGTATTTGCAGAAGATATAAAAAATTCCAGGATAGCATTTTTACTAAAATCGAAATCCAGTGTATTTATTTACTCTGGAATTTCGCAAAACGAATCAAAATAATCACGTATTCAAAAAATATTACTCAACAAACAATACATCTCCAGAGAATATGAATTAAAATTTTCCTGAGCGACACTCAGGAATAGTAATTATCAAAAATACATTGCAACTTTTCTGAGGCTTTTTTCATTCATAAAGGAAAATCGTAGGAGAATTATTTTTAATCCACACATTAATTTTTTGCCATAGTAAACACAATGAAGCCACAATATATTACGCACAAATAACAGTAATTTGACCAAAATCGAAAACCGCTGTATTCGCGTTGGAATATGATTTAGCCCATACCAAATCCAGCAACACGACCTGCAGAATTCAAGAGCCAGCGATATGACGATTTTTGTAACGGGTGGCGCCGGTTTCATCGGCAGCAATTTTGTCCTCGACTGGCTCGACGCCTCGGATGAGACCGTCGTCAACATCGACAAGCTGACCTATGCAGGCAATCCCGAAAACCTAAAAAGCCTCGCGGGAAATCCCCGACATGTCTTCGTGCAAGCCGATATCGGCGATGCCGATGTCATCAACGCGTTGCTGGAAGAGCATGCGCCACGTGCGATCGTCAATTTCGCGGCGGAGTCACATGTCGACAGGTCGATCCATGGCCCGGCGGCTTTCATTGAAACGAACATCGTCGGCACGTTCCGTCTGCTCGATTGCGTGCGCACCTACTGGAACGACCTAGCGGACGATCGCAAGCAGGATTTCCGTTTTCTGCATGTGTCCACGGATGAGGTCTATGGCTCGCTCAAGGCTGAGGATCCGCCCTTTGCCGAGACCCATCCCTACGAGCCCAACAGCCCCTACAGCGCCAGCAAGGCCGCCAGCGACCACCTGGTGCGCGCCTGGCACCACACCTACGGGCTGCCGGTGCTCACCACCAACTGCTCCAACAACTACGGCCCCTATCACTTCCCCGAAAAGCTGATCCCGCTGATGATCGTCAATGCCCTGGCGGGCAAGCCGCTCCCGGTTTACGGGGACGGCCAGCAGATCCGCGACTGGCTCTATGTGAAGGACCACTGCAGCGGCATCCGCGCCGTGCTGGCGCGCGGCCGCCTGGGCGAGACCTACAACATCGGCGGCTGGAACGAGCAGGCCAATATCGACATCGTCAAGATCGTCTGCGCCCTGCTGGATGAGCTCAAGCCCTCGGAGCAAGGCCCCTACAGCCGCCTGATCACCTATGTGAAGGACCGACCCGGCCACGACCGCCGCTACGCCATTGACGCGCGCAAGATCGAGCGCGAGCTGGGCTGGACGCCAATGGAAACTTTTGAGACCGGCATCGCGAAGACGGTGCGATGGTATCTCGACAACCAGGATTGGGTCGAGAACGTAACCAGTGGCGCCTACCAGCGCTGGCTCGGCCAGCAATATGGGCGCTGAGCCATGCGGATCCTGCTGACAGGCAAGAACGGCCAGGTCGGGTTCGAATTGCAGCGGGCACTTGCGCCGCTCGGTGAGGTTCTTGCTGTCGATCGCTCTGAATGCGACCTCGAAAGCGAAACCTCCCTGCGCAATGCCATCCGGAGGGCGGAACCCGACATCATCATCAATCCGGCCGCCTACACCGCTGTGGACCGAGCCGAAAGCGAGACGGAACGTGCCTACGCGATCAATGCCACGGCACCCGGCATCATCGGTGCCGAAGCGGCACGGTGCGGCGCGCTCGTCGTGCACTATTCGACGGATTATGTTTTCGACGGTACCGCCGTCGGCCGATATGCCGAGGATGCCGCGACCGGTCCGCAGGGCGTCTATGGTCAGAGCAAACGCGCCGGCGAGGAGGCCCTGGCAGCCAGTGGCGCTCGGCATCTTGTCTTCCGAACGAGTTGGGTTTTCGGTGCCCACGGCGCGAACTTCGCCAAGACCATGCTGCGGCTCGCCGCGGAGCGGGACGTGCTGAAGGTGGTCGCCGACCAGGTTGGCACGCCCACGTCGGCGGCCCTGATCGCGGATGTCAGCACACATGCCATCCGACAGGCGGTGCAGGATCGCGACAGTGCTCCGAGCGGCATCTATCATCTCACCGCTGGCGGTGAGACAAATTGGCATGCCTATGCCTGCCATGTCATCGAAGCCGCCCGGCGCGCGGGCGTATCGATCCGGGTCGCCGCCGATGCTATCGTGCCGATTACCACGGCGGACTATCCGACGCCGGCCCGTCGACCAGCCAACTCCCGGCTGGAAACGGCAAAACTACGGCATACTTTCGGTCTGGCCTTGCCGCATTGGCAATCGGGCCTGGATCACGTCCTGCAGCAGATCATTCGGGGCTAATATGCAACGCAAAGGTATCATTCTGGCCGGGGGGTCCGGCACACGGCTTCATCCGGCAACACTCGCCATGTCGAAGCAGCTTCTGCCCGTCTACGACAAACCGATGATCTACTACCCGCTGACAACGCTGATGCTGGCGGGTATCCGCGATGTTCTGATCATCTCCACCCCGCAGGATACGCCGCGCTTCCAAGCGCTTCTCGGCGAAGGCAGCCAGTGGGGCATCAATTTGTCCTATTGCGTACAACCGAGCCCGGATGGATTGGCGCAAGCCTTCATACTCGGGCGCGATTTCATTGACGGTCATCCGAGTGCGCTGGTCCTGGGGGACAACATCTTCTACGGCCACGAGTTCAAGAAGCTGCTGCGCAGCGCATCGAGCCAGGGAAATGGCGCGACGGTGTTCGCCTATCACGTCACCGATCCCGAGCGTTACGGCGTGGTAGACTTCGACCAGGACCAGAAGGCTCTCTCTATCGAGGAAAAGCCGGAGCAGCCGAAATCGAATTATGCCGTAACAGGCCTCTATTTCTATGATGCGCAAGTGTGCGATATTGCTGCAGGGATCAAGCCCTCACCGCGCGGCGAGCTGGAAATCACCGACATCAACCGCCACTACCTGTCGCAAGGCGAGTTGAACGTCGAGATCATGGGGCGCGGTTACGCTTGGCTGGATACGGGCACGCATGATTCGCTGCTGGAGGCGAGCCACTACATCGCCACCATCGAAAAGCGCCAGGGCCTGCGTGTCGCCTGCCCCGAGGAAATCGCCTACCGCATGAACTGGATCGATGCGGCTCAGCTTGAAGACTTGGCCCGGCCGCTGCTCAAGAGTGGCTACGGTCGTTATCTGCAAAACATCCTGAACGAAAAAATCTACTGATGCTGACCACACCCACCGCCATTCCCGATGTCGTTATTCTCGAGCCGAAGGTTTTTGGCGACGAACGCGGCTTTTTCCTCGAAAGCTTCAATGCTCGCGCCTTCAAGGAGGCGACCGGTCTGGAGCGGGATTTCGTTCAGGACAACCATTCGAAATCCGCTCGCAACGTCTTGCGTGGGCTGCACTATCAGATCCAGCAGCCGCAAGGTAAGCTGGTGCGTGTGGTGCAAGGGGAGGTGTTTGACGTCGCGGTGGACGTTCGCCGGGCTTCTCCGACCTTCGGACATTGGGTCGGCGTGCATCTGAGTGCAGAGAACAAGAAGCAGCTCTGGGTGCCGGAAGGTTTTGCCCATGGCTTCGTCGTCCTCAGCGACACCGCTGAATTCCTCTACAAGACGACGGACTACTACAACCCGGCATTCGAGCGGGCGATCCTCTGGAACGATCCGGATCTCAATATCCAATGGCCGTTTTCGGGCGAACCGCAATTGTCGGGCAAGGACAGTGCAGCCAGCCGTTTTCGGGACGCCGAAACCTTCTGACGATCGACTGTCCCGTCTGGCTGAACGCGTGGTCCAGCAGACCACGCACCCGAATCATTCCGTCTCCTGATCCTTAGCCCGCTTGGAACGTCGCAAGTCCTCGGCGGGGCTTGGCGAGCTTCGTCGGAGCTTCGAGGCCGGGCGTGGAATGCCGTTTCTCATAGCCGGGATTGAGTGCGGGATCTTCGAACGTATCTGTGCCGTGAATCCGCCGCAGGTTATCCTTCTCGCGCTCGAAGCGCCGTTTACGCTCGCCAACAAGGTCGGAGCCGCGGGAGGCGGATTCGTGGTGGAAAAGACAGGCGAACGGTGTCCAGACGATACGGAAGCCGGCTTTGTGTGCGCGCACGCAATAATCGACGTCGTTATAGGCGACGGCAAAATTCTCCTCGTCCCAGGCACCGACCGCGCGGGCGCAGTCCCCGGAAATCAGCATGGCCGCGCCGGTGACGCAGGTCATGGAATTGCGCAGGTGCAGGCGGCTCATCGGGCCACCGAAGTTCGCCGGCTTGTTCAGATACCAATGACCCGCAAGGCCACCGAAGCCGATGATGACACCAGCGTGCTGGAGTTTCTTGTTGGGATAGAGCAACTTTGCACCGACGATGCCCGTCGCCGCAAATTTCAAGCAAGACACCATCTCCTTGAGCCAACCGGCATCAGTAATCTCGATGTCGTTGTTGAGGATGAGAAAGTGCTCACCGGTCGCTCGCGCGGTACCGCTGTTGATGGCGCGGGCGAAATTGAAAGACTCCTCGTTGATCACCGCCGAGAAGCCTGCACGGGCCTCGCCATATTGCCGATAAAGGTCGAGAACCCGCTTTTCTCTGGTGCCGTTGTCGATGACGATGACTTCGAGATTGGGATAGTCAGTCTCTTCGAGCAGACCTTTGAGAACCGTGCTGATAAGATCGTAGCTATCTTTGCTGGGAAGAATTACCGAAATCTTCGGCCAGCGAGTTTGCCCTAAATCGGCGAACTCGACCCGGTGCAGCGTGTTCGTCAGAGCAGGCTGCACCGTGACGTTTTCGCCCTCGCGTTCGAAACGATCAACGAGCGCGGCGCGGGCGGCCGCAGTTGCCTTGTCGATAAAACGACGGGAATAGGTCTGTCCAGTTCGGCGCCAGCAATAAGCGAGATAGGGAATGTGCAGGACGCGGTGTTCCGGAATGCCTTCCAGATAGCGTAACAACAGGTCGTAGTCCTGCGACCCGTCGAAGCCCTCGCGCAGATATCCGATCTCGCGCAGGCGGTCGTGCCGGTAGATGGAAAAATGATTGATGTAGTTCACGCCCGATAAAAGGACTGGATCGTAGGCTGGCTTTAGCATCAGGGCACTTGGCGCCAAACGCTCATCGACCACGAGTTCGTCCGTATAGAGGAAAGCCACATCCGGATGGTCGATGATTGCGTTAGCAACAACCTTCAACGCATGAGGCGCGATGACATCATCATGGTCGAGCAGGGTGACCCAGGTACCTGAGGCTTCAACCAAGCCTGCATTCGTCGCCTTTGCTATGCCGCCGTTGGTAGCATTGCGGATCACCTTGACATGCGGGCGGCCCGAAAAAGACTTGTACCAGCGCAGGGTCTCCGCGGAGGTCGAAGCGTCGTCGCTAAGGATCAATTCGACGCCGTCGATCCCTTGCGCCTCGAAGGATTTGACGAGCTCGTCGAGATAATGCTTCGGGGCATTGTAGACGGGAACAACGATGCTCAGCCAGCGGGCGTCTTCCGGATTTGGACGCGTCGTCGGCAACAGAGCGGCGAGCGCGCGTTGCGTGCGCACGAACTTCGACAACTCGAACTTCTTGCTCCGTAGACGCAGGGACGGCATACCGACCCGGAAACGAGGCAGGCGGCCGATGTCCCACAAAACCGCATCCGCCATGTCAGTTTCGCGGCGTAGCCGAATCGCTTCTTGCGCACTCTCCATATCCGCAAAGGCATGAACAGAAAAAGTGAACTCACCGGGACCGCTGGCCGGATCGACCCGCAATGCGCGGATCAGGCCGGATCGCCCGACATCGGCAACAAGGATGAAACCCAGGCCAGGTTTGTGAACGACCGCGTCCTTTTCCCGGTAGCCGCCTCCGCGATTGACATAGACCTTCGGTTCTATCGCCTCACCGTCAACCGTCTTGAGGAATGCAACAAGAATAGGTGCGCGCAGCGAGCCGAACCGGAGGTCGAAGAACGGATCGTCACCGCTGCTGCACCAGAGATCGCCGTCCGGCGACGGCAGCGCTTCCAGATCATTGCTGACGACGATTTTCAATGCCATGCCGACTTCAAACCTCTTTCATCTTCATCCGCAGCACCCGCTCAAGAAGGAGGCCGAGGCAAAGGGTTCCCGCGCCATAGCTGATGAGATAGGTTTTATCGAGCCATTTGTCGCTGTAGCCGGGATAATAGGCAAGGCGCATCCATTCCACCGAATGAAAGACCGGGTTCCAGGAAAGAGCATAGGCGATGGGCTCGGGTAAGGACGCGGTGACGAACAGCGTTCCCGATGCCATATAGACGACAATCATCAGCAGTGCGAAGACCATGGCGAAGAAGGGTATGAACATGGTGACGACCCCGACGAGGAATCCATTGCCGATAGCCAACAGCAGGGTTGCCAGATAGGCATAGACCGCCTCGAAGGGATCTATCGGGAAAGGATTGTCTCCTGCGGCAAGAAGAATGACGAAAATGAAGAACAACGTGAGCGCCGCGGCGATAATTTCCAGGAAGGCGCGCGCCATCATGATGTCGATGATCGTTACGACGGGAAAAGCCAGCATTGCCCTGTTCATCAGCAGCGACATGGACATGAAACGCGCAACATATGAATAGGCCAGTGTCGGGATCAACCCAGTTGCGATGAAGACGTTCATGCTGTCGCCATAGGCCGCCTTGCGTCCCATGACCGAATAGATTCCAAGCAGGATGATCATGTGGGCCAGCGGCCAGAGGGAAACAAGCAAGAAGCCGAGGCCATGGTTGAAAAAGCGGCTTCTCATATCGCGAAGGATCACGGCCGTCATGACGTGCTTCTTCTCGGCGAGCGCGTCGGCGATGCTCATGCGGGAGATCGTCTTACTGGCTGTCATGTCAGAGCTTTGTCTCGTTGATTTGCCGATGCCGACGGAAAAGCGGCCGTCGTGTTGGCAAGGATTGTTTTGACCGCATTTACCGTGGCTTCTCGGGTGCGCCGGCGCAACTCGCCGTCCTCGACAAGGCAGCCAATGGCTTTGACCCAGGACTGGGCATCGTTCCTGACGAGAATCTCCCCCCCGTCGGCCGCGGCGGTATAAGCGGGACACAAGGAAAAGATCGCGGCAGCCCCCATTCTAGCAGCATCGAAGCGCTTCGTGCTGGACCTGACGTCGTTCATCCTGTTCTGCAACAGGGGAACGAGCAGGATATCAATACGGCGCCGCGCGGTTTCCGCAAGATACGCCGTCCAGTCCCGCTTCGGGGAAAGGGCAATGCGGTGGGCCGGCAACTGCGCCCGGCCCCACAACCGCGCGGGTTCGCCTTCCGCCACGACCTCGAAATCGACATTGTCCCAGCGCTCCAGAACCTCGCGAACGATCGGCACGAGAAACGCATGCTCCCCGTCGTGGCTCCCGGTCGCATGGAACGCCATCAGCAGGCGGCCGTTGCCTTGGCTATCGGTCGCAAGCGGCGTAAATGCCTCCGCCGGAGGGAAGGGTGGCAATATTGCACTGGCACGCGCTCTGTTGGCCTCGAAGGCAGAAGCGAGAGCAGGCGTCGAGGCCCAGACTCTCGTCAAAATCCGATTGAGGACGGGCAGGGGCGCTATGCCGAGCCCGGTCAGATAGGCTTTGTAAGTCCAGCTACCCTGATTCGACGTGACGGTCGCCGCCACGTCGTCGTCGATGAGGAGGCAGACACTGGCCAGCCGCCGGCGATGGCGGTAGAGCCACAGCAACTGCCTTGGACGAACATAACGGCAGAGGATGACGCCGAGCCCGACCGGGTCGATGTCCTCAAGCCGCTCCGTCAGGCTCCGGACCTCGACGTTCAGCGAAGAAAGGGCAAGCCGCTCCTCAAGATAGTAGGTGAAGGTCGGGTTGCGCCCGTTGGTCAGGACAAGCAGCCGCGTCGCCTGTCGCTCCGTATCCGCCACCCGGGTTCGCGCTGCGGGCTTTGGTAACAGGGAGTAGATCAGGTCACGCAGTTTCAAGGTCGACATCCTTGCCATAGGCTCAGTGCGAGAGCCGGCTGCGTGCCAGATAGAGCAAGCTCAGGAAGATCGCCCATGTGATGAGGCTCGCCAGGAACGTCACACCGATCCAAAGTCCGCGCCGCGGATAGAGCGCCTCATCCGGCACACGCGGCGCAAGGAAACTGTCGAGATAGAGCAGTTGCTGGCGGCTGATGAAGCGAACCTGCTCCATCGTGCGCACACTGGAGGCGAACTGCTGCTCAGCGAGGGTTTGGGCCAGCTCGAGCTGCGACAGATCCTGCGAGACATCGGCGAGGCTGCGATCCTTGCCGCTGCCGGCGAGTTGTCCGTTGAGATCGGCGATCTGCCGCTCCTTGCTGTCGATCTCGCGCTGCAGGACACGCATCTGCGGTGACTTGGCGGAGACAACCGCGATCTGCGCGTCATACTGCTGCTGGAGCTTCAGGCGCTCGGTCTCGATCGTGGTGATGAGTGTCGAAATGATCTTGGAACTGCTGTCCACGTCGAGGACGCCTTCACGGTTGCGCGCCGCCGCCACCGTTTCCCGCGCCTTGGCGAGCTGTTGCTTTGCATTATCGAGATTGGCCTCGGCCGTCGCGATCACATCCTTCCAGATGCGATCATTGACCTCGTTGACGACCACTTCCGAGGCCTTGAGGATTTCGCGTACGAGCATCGCTGCGTCCTCGGCCCTGAAGGCGCGGACATAAAGCCCTACGATGCCGCTGGAAGGGCTGACGGACGTCGAGACCATGGAATCCCAGTAGCGCCGCAATTCTTCTGCCGTGGCGTCCTCGGGCAGGCGCGCCCATGCATCGATGGAATCCTCGCCGAAAATCTTCTTGATGTCGATCTTGCGCGCCTGCAGCACATCAAGCATCTCGCGGCTCTTGATGAAATTCAGGACGATCTGCGTGTCCTGCACGATCTTCGCGGCGGGGATACCCGTCACCTTGGCAAGCTGGTCCTTGCCGAGCGCGGGCGTCGAAGAGCGGACCGTAAAGCGTGTTTCGGACTCATACTGGTCCGAAGCCAAATAACCGTAGTAGACGATCGAAACGAGATTCGGCAGGATGAAGGTGAAGAGAGTCAACACCACCACCGCGACCGTGAAGAGCCGGTCGGTCAGCCGGGGACGAAGGCCGACGGCCTTGTAGAGGCCGCTGCGCGATGACGTCGAGAAACGCAGCTTGCGGGCGGACGTCGCCAGACGTTCGGAAATCTTGCGGCTGGCGTCGAGGCCAACCAGAGAACCACCGCCACTGTTTTCGTGATGCTGTGCCAAGGTTTCCATCCGCTTCGCAGCTCCCCAACCCGCCAAGAAGGGACCGGAGCTGCACTTTCATCTCACCGATTCAGCCGGTAGTAGGCTTCGATGGCCTGTTCTATATCTTCATAATACATCATCCGCCCGTCCACGAGCAAAAAGCCCTTCTCGCAGTAGGCCTTGATGGTATCCATGCCATGGGAAATCATGATGATGTCCGCGTTTTTGCGGCGACTATCGAACGCATCCTTGCAGCGCTGCTGGAAGCGCGCGTCACCCACTGCCGTCACTTCGTCAACGAGATAACACTCGAATTCAACGGCCATCGACAGACCGAAGGCGAGACGTGCGGCCATGCCGGAGGAATAGGTTTTCACCGGAGCGTTGATATAGTCCCCGAGTTCAGCGAATTCCTCGACAAATCGGGACACGCGCCTGACATCCTCGCCATAGGCCCTGGCGACGAAGTTGAGGTTTTCCTTGCCCGTCATTTCGTTGTTGAAGCCACCGGAGAAACCGAGCGGCCAGGAGACCCGCACATCCTTGGTGATGCGACCCGAATTCGGCAGCATCGTTCCCGCGATCATGCGCATGGTCGTCGATTTCCCGGCGCCGTTGACCCCGAGAATGCCGTAGGAATAGCCGCGCTGGAATTCTATATTGGCGCGATCGAGAATAATCTTCTTGTGGCTCTTTGTCTTAAAGTGCTTCGAGACATTGGTGAAACGGATCATGTCGGGACCTATAGCCGATGATCCTCGACCGACGCCCAGGCGAGCGCCAGCGTGGCCCAGGCAACCAGGAAGCCGAGAAAGATCAGGACGGGTGACAGCAGGCGCCGCGGATAGAGCGCTTCCTCCGGCAGGGCCGGATGAACGAAAACCGTCAGGTAAAGCGCCTTGCGCACCGCGGCCGCAAAGGCCTGATCGTAGTTGCGCCGCGCAGCTTCGTAAAGTTTTTCGGCGACCAGGCGATCCGTCTCGACTGCCGAAAAGCCGGTGATCACGCTGGCCAGCGAAGCGTCGGCATCACCCGTCAGCTGCGCGCCCATCTTTTCGATCTGCTGGTCGAGACTCTGCTGGGCGAGGACGAGCTGGCGATAGCGCGGAGAATCCGTCTTGTTCGCCTGACGTGCCACGAAGAGCTGGCTTTCGATCTCCATCTTGTTGGCCAGAAGTCCCGTCATCAGCACGCTCTTCTGCTTTGCCTGCTCTTCCGGGCTCAAAAGACCGAATTGCTGCTGGAACTTTTTGAGCTTCGCCAGAGCCTCCTGGTAGAGGTGGTCTGTCCTTTCGACCTCCTTGCGGAAGCTGGCCATCATGTCTTCTCGCGCGCGAACCGTCAGCTCGTTCACCAACTTCTCGCTCTCGTCGAGGATGGCCTGGGCGAGCTTGACTGAATCGCCCGGCGTGAAGGTCTGGACTTTCAGCGTAACGATACCCGAGGGACCGTCGATATAGGCCGAAACATGCTTCCCCCAGTACTTCAGGAAGGCTTCGGTGGAATCGGCCTCATCGAACCGGGCCACGAAATCCGCATCCGAATTCTGGAAGATCGCGCGATAATCGACTTTGCCCTCCAGGCGCTTCAGGATTTCCGACGAATGGATGAAGCTCGTAACGACGAAGGCATCCTGTGTGGCGGATTGCATGTTCATGACACCCGCGTCGAGCTTCTCCTCCGACCCGTCGTCCGCCATCGAGCGGACCGCAAAACGCGCTTCGGCCGTGTACTGGTCGGACGCGATGAAGACGAAATAGACCAGCGCAGCCAGGAATGGGACGATCACCATCAAAAGGAAGGACAGGAGCATCCACGGCGGACCGCCTCCGGCCTTCGTCTCGGCTTCGTTCGCCGCCTCGTGCTCGATCTCCGGCTCGCTTCGCCGTGACAGATGGCGCTTGCCGGCATCGTAAAGGCGCATCCATCCGCCCCGGCGGTTATTCTCGCGAATTTCGCCGTAGAGAATCTCCGCATCCGCGGACTTTTCGATGGTTCGGGTCTCGATCGTGTTCGTCATTGTTGCGCCTTGCCTTGGCGTCCGGCGCGCGGCGCGACGGCCTGGCGAACGTAGTGATCGAAGATCAGGTCTTCTTCCAGCATCTGCTCGGCGATCGGCATCTCGCGCAGTCGTCCAGCAAGTTCCTCAAGCACCGAATGCGGTGGAATGATCGGAATGTTCATGGGTGGAAGCGACAACAATTCCCCGACAGCCTGTTGGAAATGCGCATGATCGTTTCCATGACCGACGACCACGAAACGCGACAGGGTGCTGATCGCCGCCGCAACATCCCGCCGCGTCACCCGCTGTTCCGGATAGGTGCAAACAAGCTGGCGCGTGATGGGCGATATCAAGACGCTTCTCACCTTGTCTGGCGACTTTTTTAAGGCACGCCTGATGGCCTTCTCATCCTCGAGGTTGACCTCGGCAAAGTGCTCGGCCGCCGGGGCGAGGATAAGTCGGTCGCGGTCGCCGAGGAACGTCACCGGTCCTTTGGCAAGGCGCTTCAGAATGAAGAGCCGGCATGCCATCTCGTAGTAGGGGTTGGGAATGTCGGCGATGGCCTGAAAGCCCTTGTCGAGGAAGTCCTCGTAATTGCGCAGCAGAAGCCGACCACTGATATAGACCGATCTCTCCGCGTTGAGATGGAAGGCCTGCATGGTCGTCTCGTGCCCGAAGCGCTCGACGGCTGAGATCGCATACTGGAAATGCCGGCCGCAATACGCATCGAACTTCAGCATCGGCACGATATTCAGCTCCAGACGGAGGAGCTTGTGCGGCACCGGCTCGTCTACCGGCGGCCGACGATAGATGAGCAGGCCCGTCTTGGCGTCCTGGATCACCAGCCGGCGCTGCGAGGCCAGATCCGGCATCCGCTCCTCGTCGACCCGGAAGCCCACCATGCCGGTGGCGTGACGGCCGGCCTGCATGACGCCGAGGCGCAACTGGTCGCACGGAAACGACATAGCCGTGCCGTCATCGCGCGTAACGACAACGCTGGCCTCGTCGGAAAAACCGTCGGGGATCATGTATCCCTCGATGAGGTTTCCGTGATCACATTCCATGTTGAAGAGCAAGATCGCAACCCATTGACATGCTTGGCAAAGGCAAACCCGCCCGGACCGCGTGCAGGTTCGGCCTGCGGCGCATTGGTGGCTCTGTATAACCGCAACGCCCGTAAAGCGACAACCCCGGACGAACGGCAATTGGCTGCTGGGCCGGCCTCTACTCTGTCGCGCCCCTGTGCATTTTCATGGCAATGCCGGCGAGGACATCGACCGTGTCGGGAAAGTTCTCTTCCGCGAGTGTTCGCGTCTGGTCGGTCAGCAGGCGTGGAAGGCGCTCCACCAGCACCTTCCGCACGATCCCGCGCGACTGGAATTCACGGCAGAGAAGCTCACCGGCTGCCTTGGCCATCGCATATTCCGCAAACCCTGTCGGCGCATCCTCGATGAACACGGTCGATGGATAGAACACGTCAAGTTTTTCGTCCGCGCTCGCAGCGACCATCTCGACCACCCGCGCAAAACCATCGACGTAGAAGGCGGCATATTCGACAAAGCGCGCCGCATTGTAGGCGCTGTTGCCGGGCCGGATGGTGGGGGTTGCGAGATAGTAGAGCTGGTTCGGCGAAAAGCCGGCGATCCGCAGCCCCTCCGCAACGCCAGCGGTCACATCATAGGCAAGGACATGGCAACGGCCGCCGGTTTCGCGGATTTCACGCGCAACCCGTTCCGCATCGTCCTTCCCGGTGCGGTAGGTGATCGCCACTTCCGCCGATCCTGCGGCAAGAACCTTCGCCAGCGTTTCGCCGAGACCACGCGATCCGCCCACGACAAGCGCCTGAACACCCGCGAAGGCTGTCGCGCCGATACGAGCGGCAATCTCTGGCATTGCGGGCTGAACCACAGGCTCCGGGCGGATATGCGCGTCGATACGCCCCGTCCAACCCGCCCCCGATAGGGCTATCCGCACCATACGGAAGCGCTCGTCAAGGGAGGAAACAGCAAAGTGCAACGCCTCGTCGACCGCAGCCTCTTCGGCCGCGGCAAGATCAAGGCTGCGGAAAATCGAATGCAGGCCGGGGCACACCATGCCGACGAGGAAGGTGGCGGCGGCCAGGCCGATGATCCGCCGTTGCCCGATCCGGGAAGCGAGTGCAGGAAAAAGGCCGGCAAGTGCAGCCGCCTCCGGCCTCGGAACGACATGGCCGGCAAGCGCCGCCATCTCGGCAAGGGAAAGCGACAGCGGCTGCGAGGGAGTGAAGGCCTGCCCATGCAGGAATACCGGCTGGCGCTGCGCGGGTGTGGAAAGGCCGACGAGGACCACGGCGGCCGGCCGGCCATCGAGCCGGATTTCCAGCCGGACGCGATCGGCCTTCCGGTCGGCGAGTACGGCTTCCACCCGCGTGCCAATCGGGACCATCTTCTCGAAATTGACCCGCAGGGAACAGAGGGTAACCGATGGTTCCAGATGCCGGCACAGCGCATCGAGCCCCCAGACGAGAAGGTGCACGCCATGCACCAGCGGTGCGCCGGCAAGGCTGCGCCGGGCGGCGAGCGGATCCACATGGATCGGGTTGGCATCGCCCGTCAGGCGCGCGAAAATCTGTTGATCTTCCAGCGTAAAGGTGCGCTGGGCGAGGATATCGGCCGTCATGGACGCCTCCGGGGCGGATCTCAGTCCGGCAGTTTGCCGCGTTCGGCGATGATCTTCACCATATCGCCGAGCGTCGAGAGCCTGTCGAGTTCGGCCGAGGTGAACTTTACACCAAAGGCCGCCTCGCTCGCCATGATGATCTCGATATGCTTGAAGGAGTCCCATTCCTCGACATCGCGGGCCGACAACGCATTCGAGATGACGATATCGTCACGCAGGAAAACGTCGGAGAAAATGTCGGCCAGAACGGCGTGAATTCTGTCTTCTGCGATCATGCGATCCTCTCGGCTTGGATGGGCGGTGTATGCGGGGTGAAGGCATCGAGTTCGAGCACGAATGTCCTGCCGGTCTCATCGGCCGAAAGCGGGGCGAAACCGAGCCGCGGATAGAGTTCCGCCACCATGCCGTTGCGCTCCGTCGGCAGGTAGACGCCGACGACTCTTCGCGCACGGCGGGCAGCAGCCTCGGCGACGACGACGTTCAACATGGCTTCCTCGACCTGCCTGCCAAGGACGCGGCAACTCATCAGCCAGCTGTCGATCTCGATGGTAGCAGCCGCGCCGAGGCGGCCGATGACGACGCCGATCAAGCCGTTGTCGCCGAACCTGTCGAGAAGCCGGAAATGCAGGCAGAAACCCGTCTCGTCGGCTTCCATCGCCTTGACCTGTGCTTCGGTATAGCGGCGGGTGGTGACGTTGAACTGGTTGGTCTTGTTGATGAGCTGGGTGACGCGGGCGCGCGAGGCGTCGTCGACGTTCCCCCATTTCATTGTCATGCCGAGAGACGCGAGATAGGCTGGCAGGTCCGTCGAGGGATCCGTGAGGTCCGGCATGCGCCGTTCCGGCGCATAGAGGCCTGCGCGATCGAAATCCTCGACCGTCAACGCCAGGCTCTCGAAGCAGCCCGCATCCGAGAGCGCCGCCGGAATCAGCGCCGGCTCCTCGGGCAATTCCGGCACGAAAACCATCGGCAGGGTCTGGCGGACCAAGTCGCGCTCGAACGGATTGTCATCGACGAAAACGAGGGAATCGAGGCCGATATTGAGCTCCCGCGCAATACGGCGCAGATTGGACGGCTTGTCCTCCCAATTGGCGACGAAGGCGGCGAAATCACCAGCCTTGAGCGTCATGTTGGGGTTTTCCTCGAAAGCGCGGCGGGCGACGGACTCGTCGTTCTTCGAGCAGACAGCAAGGAGGATGCCACGCCGGCGAAGGCTGGCGGCATAGGCCTGGATGGCCGAGAACGACTCCGCTTCCGCCGATCCCTGCCCCACGACGATACCATTTATCCCATGATCGCCGACGACCCCACCCCAGAGCGTGTTGTCGAGATCGAGCACGCAGCATTTGGCGACCTTGCCCTTGCGAGCCGCGATCTGGCGCAACGGCAATTCACCGAACATCGGCGCGGCGGCGGGGTTGATCTCCTGCTTGGACTTGAACCAGAGCGCCGGATTGAACCAGGCAGCAAGCCCGTCCGTGGCCGCACGCACATCGAGACCGACGAGGCCGACGCCGGCCGCAGCGGTGCGCGGCCTCAGGGCTTCGTTGATCGCCCGCAGATGCGCCGCGGCAGAACCTGGATTGCAGTGTTCGTTGCCGCCGAGCGTTTCGGGCAGGCGCGGCAGAAGCGTCTGCTGCAGGACCTGCGCGCCGAAGCGTTCCACGCTACGCGCCCACAGTGCCTCCAACATGGCGAGAAGGCTTTCCTTCTGCTGCTCCGCCTCGGTGAGGACGCGGCATGCACTGATCCCGCGTGTTGCATGTTCGGCATCGAGGCTGAAGAGTACGGCAGTCGGCGCGAAAGCCTCGAGCGGCGTGTCACGGTCGAGGACCGCCTGATGGTATAGCCCGTAGTCGTTCTCCCATGTGTCCAGCCAGATTCCACGACGCAGGGCCGAAACACGCAACGACGGCAGGAGGTGCGTCGTCGTCGCGGAGGAAAGGACGGCAAGCCGCTCGGGCGTGGTGGACAGGAGGTCTTCCGGCACCGTGGTGAAAAGCCGGTGCACGATAGTGTCGAGCGCACTCGCCTGGGTGAAGTTCAGCGCGAAGCCGGCAAGCGCGATACTCTCCGCCCAGGCCTCGGGCGAAGCCTGGGCCGCAGCGAGCGCTCTGAGGCGCATGCGCCAATCCTCCGGAACGGCCGGCAGGAAGTAAAGATCGGGGCTGAGAGCCATGCTTATCCCTTTCGGGCAAAGATGGAGAGGCACGGCTCCAGCGGGAGCGGCTTCGCCTCATGCGCGATTTCGATCGACGTGAAGCCGAGGAGCCGCAATGTATCGAGCAAGCTCGAACGGTCCATCCAGCGCGGATCGTCGAAAATGCCGCCACAGAATTTCGCCGTGTGCTCCGCACCGAGATAGCCCCGACGATAGAGCGTTACCGGGTGATCGCGGAACGCAACATCCTCGCGCTCGCGCCTGTAAACTTCGGTCTCGGCCGTCTCGACCTTCGCCGCCTCATCGATGCAGCTCGTCCAGAGATAAAGCGTATCGGTCCGGCTGGCGACGGCTTGCAGGAAGCGAAGCGGGTCGCGCATATGGTAGAGCACGCCGCTCGCAACGATGAGGTCGTAGCGCGTCTGGTTCTCCTCCAGGAAGGGAACACAGTCGCCGAGCAGGAAGCGCGTACGCTTCAACCCGGCGATCTCCTTGGTGATCAGACATTTGAGGAAGGCGTTCTTGCTGGCCTCGACCGCAGTAACATTGGCGCCGTGCCGCTCCAGCAGAGCGGAATGCGCCCCTTCCATCGGGCCGATCTCCAGCACGTTGCGATCGCGCACATCGCCGAAGCGTTCAAGTGCCCAGATGATTCGCTCGTCGGTGAAGTCGATCACGTTGCCGGCGACGACACCGATCTCGTCAGGAAAACGCGTGTTCCAGCCGGGAATGACATCGACGCAGTTCTGCGCCGATGGCGCGCGCGTTTCATAGCTGTCGAAAGCTAGGATTTCCTGTTGTGGCGAGGCCTGCCGCTCCTGTCTCTTGAAAAGAGAACGCCAACGCTTCCCTCTGCCACTCATCATCACTTCTCCGCTTCCGGTCTTTCAGCCGCCGTCGACTGCCGTTCTGACCTTGCGGCAGACGGTGAGCCAGTCGTCGAAGGCTATGTCCCAAGCACCGGTCGCCGTTCGGCCGGTCCGGCTGAGATAGCCGATGTAAAGGTCCGGTGCAACGACATCGATCCCGCCACCTTCGGCCGCAAGCCCCTGCGCCAGGGCCGCATCCGCCGTGGTGACGTGCAGCAGTTTGACCGGCCCGACCTCCCGCAACGCCGCATGCAGCATCTTCACGTCGCTGAGCGCAAGCCCGGGCGCAAAGAAAACGAAAACCTTGCGTCCCTCGCCAAGGTCGGAAAGCAGCTTGTCGCGAAGGAAAACGACCCGTTCGCAGAACTTGCGGAAAAGAAGATCGCCGTCGATCTGCCCGACGAACTTGAACGTGTGCATGCCGAGGCCCCAACGACGATCGCGCACGAAGTACTCGCCGTTCGCAAGCGTGATCATTTCGGTGTTTTCCTGCAGGCCCATGCCTTCAAAGCGCATGGCGAGACCCGTCATAAGACCGCCGAAGGTCACCGCGTTGAAGCGCAGCAAGCTCAGCGGTTCGGCGCCGAAACGACGCTGCGCGAGGCCAAATTCGCAGTCGCTGCCCAGCCCCTCGAAGCCGATCAGAAGCTGGCGCGCCTCCTCGTCATCCAGGATATCGACCTTGACCTGCTCCATCGGCGCTACCGAGCGGTCGTTGCCGCGTTCGGCCAGGCGCGCATATTCTAGTTCCTGATGCGCGCGACCATAATGCTCCCAGCCAACCCGCTCATTGGGAAAGGTCTCGCGAAACACTTGCCATAGCCGGACGGCCGTTTCCCAATCTTCCCGTTCACCGGCCAACATGGCTTCAAGGCTAAGGAAGCTACTGTCCTTCGGATAAAGGGCACAGAACCTATTCAGGGCTGCCTCGAGCCTGTCATACTCGCCGCAGACTAGCAGCGCATAGCAGTAGATATGCAGCCAGACAGGCTGAGCGTAATTGCGATCGATAATGCGCTCCCACATCGCCACACTACCGACCCAATCGCCCCGCGCCTGCAGATTCTGCGCGGTCTCGGCAACAAGGTTGGGCTCCGTGGGAAAACGCTGCAAGCCTTCGACCGTCACCGCTTCGGCACGATCGATCTGCCCCAGCTGGCGAGCGCAGGATGAGATCATCATATAGGCCGTCACATCCTCCGGCCAGCGTTCCCGCACGCCCTCCCAAAGAGCGAGCGCCCCCGTCAAGTTACCGGAGATATGCTGCCTGCGCGCCGCTCCAACCGCACGGTTGAATTCGCGGCCGTCCGCTGAAAACAAACGGATACGCCGAGCGAACTGAAGCCTCTGCTTCTGTGCAAAGCGAGCGAGCATCAAGTACAACCGCAGTGCCCCTATCTTCAAAAAGGACAAAGCGTCGGCGTCCGGCCGTTGTTCAGTAGACTTCATATGAGGAGGCATCCCTAAAATCGCGGGGAAACTACAATAAATGCAGCCGGCTTTCTATAGAAGCCTGCCAGAAACAAATGCAAGGAAATCAATCTGTTGCAAAACGGCTTCGCGCCCTGATTGCTTTCTATGATTCAAAAGCGCAAGCGGAGCGATAGATCGATCCGGAAAGCCGAAGCGCGGCCGGGATTGTCCCAGCCACGCTTTTGAAAGGCAAAATGAGCCTAGGCCGCGCGGCGATGCCGCACGGTCTGGCCGCGTCCCTCGCCGATGTGGAACTGCGAGAGGGCCGACTGCAGTTGGGCAGCTTCACTGGCAAGGACCTGGCTGGCGGCGGCCGATTCCTCGACCAGGGCGGCGTTCTGCTGGGTCATCTGGTCCAGCTGGGTGACAGCCGTGTTGATTTCGCCAAGGGCGGCGGACTGTTCCTGGGCGGCGCGGGTGATCGAGACGACGTGGTCGTTGACGCGGTTGACAAGGTCCTTGATCTCGGAGAGCACGTCGCCGGTCGACAGCACCAGCGAGACCCCGCCCTTCACTTCGCCGGCCGAGGCATTGATCAGGGTCTTGATCTCCTTGGCGGCCTCGGCCGAGCGCTGGGCGAGGCTGCGCACCTCGCCGGCCACCACGGCGAAACCGCGGCCCTGTTCGCCGGCGCGGGCGGCTTCCACCGCGGCGTTCAGCGCCAGGATATTGGTCTGGAAGGCGATGCCGTCGATCACGGAGATGATCTCCTCCATCTGCCGCGAGGCCTGCTCGATGCGGCCCATGGCATCGATGGCGCTCTGCACGATCTCACCGGACTTGTCGGCGCTGTCCTTGGCTTCGCGCACGATTTCGGACGCCTCGATGGCGCGGGTCGTGGAGGTCTTCACCGTGGTGGTGATTTCTTCCAGTGCAGCAGCGGTCTCCTCCAGCGAGGCGGCCTGCTGCTCCGTGCGGTGGGCAAGCTGGTCGGCGGCGGCGGAAAGCTCGCGGGAATTGCCGGTGATGGTGCCGGCGGTGGTGAGGATACCGCCCATCGTGCTGCGCAGCGTCAGCATCGCACCATTGACGTTGGCCTGAAGCTCTGCGAAGTCGCCCTGGAAATGACCGGCCATTTCCTGCGTCAGGTCGGCATGGGAAAGCGAGGCGATCACGCGGCGCACCTCGGTGACGCCCCTGTCGACATTTTCCACCAATTCGTTGACGCTCGTGGCGAAACGGCTGAGGTCCGCGTCCTCATAGGCCTTGGTGATGCGGCGGGAGAAATCGCCGGCGGCGGCGGCCCCGACGATGGTGCTGATGTTCGATTGCAGGTCCTTGCTCTGCGCCTGCAGGGCGGCTTCCTGCGCTTCCATCTCGCGCATCTGCATCTCGTTGGCGCGGAAAACGTCGAGCGTGCGTGCCATGGCGCCGATCTCGTCCTTGCGGTCGGCGCAGGGGATCGCGTCATCGAGCTTGCCGGCCGCCAGGTTCGACATCACGCCGGTCAGCAACTGGATCGGACGCACGATGCCGTTGCGGGCAAAGAGCATCGCGAGCAGCATGCCCGCGACGATGCAGACAAAAGCGGTTGCGAGCAGCAGGATCTGCGTTGTCGTCGAGCGGGAGATCGCGACGGCCCGCGAGCCGGAGAGCGTGTCGGCGGAATAGGCCGAATATTCCTTGATCGCGGCGGTCACGGCCTTCTGGCCATCCAGGGCCTTGTCGAGCGCGGCGAGCAGCGCGGCGCGGTCCTGGCCCTTGTCGGAACCGGCCACGGCGACCATGGCGCGGATATCCTCGAAATAGGGTGCCAGGGCAGCGCGGATCGCGTCGAGCTGCTTCTGTTCGGTCGCATCAGCGGTGGAGGCGATCTTCGGCAGGCGATCCAGCATTTCCGCGGCGCGCTTTTCCGTCTCGGCGGCAAAATCGGCCGCCTTTTCCGGCGCCATGGCGAGCTGATAGGTCATGCGGCTGATCGCGATGACGTCGACGCGCAGGTCCATGGCCTCGCGGGCGACTTCCTCGCGCGCACCGGTATCCTGAAGCGCGGCGCCCAGCGAAGTGAGACCGCGGCTGCCGACCGTGGCGATGGTGCCGGCCGCAATACCCATCAGGAGCACGAGCAGGCCGACTTTCCGCGAAATGGAGAGATCGGAGATTTTCATGGGCAGGTCCCCTGGGGCGACCGGCGCTGTCCTGGCGCGTTCAATCCCGCACAACCCGGCGTCATTGCGGGTCCATGCGGCCGTTGTCGGCGACAAAGGTTTCGATTTTCTTGCCTTTTGACAATCTGTTCGAGGGGGGAAGCTCAGCCCTTTCGGAAGACGTAGTTCGTTTCCTGCCGTAGCGTTTCGCCAGGCCGCAGCACCGCCGAGGGGAAGTGCGCATGGTTGACGGCATCCGGCCAGATCTGCGTTTCCAGGCAGAAACCGGCGAAGGCGCCGTAACGCCGGCCACCCAAACCGGCGACGGACGGGTTCACATGGGCGCCGGTATAGAGCTGCACGCCGGGCTCCGTGGTGAGAACGTCAAGGGAAACGCCGGAAAGGGAACTGCGCACCGTGGCCACCCGTCGCTTTTCCCGCCGTTCGTCGGAAAGGCAGAAATTGTGGTCGAAGGCGATGCCACCCGGCTCCACCTGACGGCGGAAGGGCGTCCAGCCGGTCAGGTCGAAGGACGTTCCGGCGACGGGGCGGATTTCGCCGGTGGGGATGAGCGTTTCATCGACGGGCAGGTAATGGTCGGCCGCAAGGCGGATTTCGTGATCGAGAGCGTCGGCACCGCCATCGAGATTGAAATAGCTGTGCTGGCAGAGATTGACCGGCGTCGGTGCGTCCGCCGTCGCTTCATAGACGACGGCAAGCGTGCCGTCGCCGGAGAGCCGATAGGTGCAGGTGATCGCGCAATTGCCTGGATAGCCGGCGCGGCCGGCAGGATCGGTAAAGGCCAGCGTGACGAAATCCGCACCCTGCACCGCGACGCGCCAGTTCTGCTGGCCGATGCCATCGCTGCCGCCATGCAGGTGGGTGACGCCGCGTTCGTTGCATTCGAGCTGATACGGCGTGCCATCGAGGACGAAGCGTCCACCGGCGATACGATTGGCACAACGCCCCGGCGTCGCGCCGAAATAGGGAGAGTGGGCGAGATAGGATGGAAGATCCTCGAAGCCGAGCACGAGGGGGGCCACATGCCCGTCAAGGCGCAGATCCTGGATGATCGCGCCCCAGGTCAGCACCTGCGCGGTGAGACCGCCGCCGGAAAGCGTGATGCGCTCGACCGCCTCGCCCGAAGGAAGGTGGCCGAAGATTTCATTGGATGCACCCACGCCTGTCCTCCTGCCCGATGCGCCGCGCCGGCAACCTGCGGCAATTGCCGCCGCCTTGCAATCAAAAAGTCATACTTTTGTAGGAAGCACGGTCTCAGAAATTCTTCTGGTAGACGATGAAGGGCGTCTTGTCGGCGATACGGTCGTAAAGCGCGCGCGCAGTGGCGTTGAATTCCTGCGTCATCCAGTAGACTTCCGGCGCGCCGGCTTCCTTCGCCTTGGCATAGACGCCTTCGATCAGCGCCCGGCCGATGCCCGTGCCGCGCACGTCGGGATCGGCATAGAGATCCTGCAGGTAGCAGATGCTGTCGATGGTCCAGCAGGAGCGATGGAAGAGATAATGCGCAAGACCGACAGGCTTGCCGTCGAGCGTGGCGAGAAGGCCGCGATATTCACCCTCCGCCACTTCGCCCGTCAGGCGGGCGAACGTGCTGGCGAAGATCTCCTCCGGCAGCACCGTCTCGTAGAAGGCGAGATAGGCGGTCCACAGGCGCCGCCATTCGCCTTCATCATCCTTGTGCAGAGGGCGAACGACGACACGGCTCATGATCAGGCTCCCGTTCCGATTTTTTCGAGGTCATAGGGTGTTGTCTGGTAGATTTCGTTGATCCAGTTGCCGAAGAGCAGATGCGCATGACCGCGCCAGCGGTTCTGCGGCGGCAACGAGGGATCGTTGTGCGGAAAATAGTTCTTCGGCAGCTTGATCGGCACGCCGGCCGAGACGTCGCGGAAATATTCGTCGGCGAGCGAGGTCGAATCATATTCCACGTGGTTGAAGATATAGAGCCGGTTGCCGGCCTTCTCCTGCACGAAGCAGACACCGGTTTCGTCGGAATCGAGCAGGATGTCGAGTTCCGGCACCGCGCGGATGTCCTCGATACGGATTTCCGTCCAGCGTGACACCGGCACTTCGAAATTATCCGAGAAGCCGTTAAGATAGACCGACGAGGGTTTGCGATTGTGGTGGCGATAGACGCCGAAGGCCTTTTCCTCAAGCGTACGTTTCGGCACGCCATGGAAATGGTAGATCGCCGCCATCGCACCCCAGCAGACATTCAGCGTCGAATGCACGTTGGTCTCGGTCCAGTCGAGGATCTGTTTCATCTCGTCCCAATAGGTGACGTCCTCGTAGTCGAGCGTTTCCACCGGCGCCCCGGTGATGATGAGGCCGTCGAACTTGCGGTGCCGCACCTCCTCCCACGTGTCGTAGAAGGCCAGCAGATGATCTTCGGAGGTGTTCTTGGCACGGTGCCCCCCGACGCGAATCAGCGACAGTTCGACCTGCAGCGGCGAAGCGCCGACGAGGCGCGCCATCTGCACTTCCGTCTTGATCTTATTCGGCATGAGATTGAGCAGCCCGATCTGCAGCGGTCGGATATCCTGCCGGATCGCCACCGTTTCGGTCATCACCCGCACACCCTCGTGAACGAGGGTCTCGAAGGCGGGGAGCGTATCGGGAATCTTGATGGGCATGTCTCAACTCGATCCAAAACAAAAACCGGCCGCAACGATGTCGCAACCGGTCCACGTAAGGTCTTCCTCGCGCGGCCCTTTAGCGACTTGTTTAACGTGGCTGCAAGCCGGCCGGCCAAATCACCACGAGCAAATTAGATAAACCCAGTCGGCTCGCGAATCAATCCGCCTGATCGAGTCTAAAAGGCCCGGATGCGGCGGGCATCCGGGCCTTGTCGTTTTCTCGAAGAGCCACGGCTCAGTAGTAGTCGTAGTGCTTCTTCTTGATGATGATCTTCACGCCGTAGTCGCCGCCGTAATAGTGCTTCTTGAAGTGCTTCTTGTAGCCGTAGTGCTTGCTGTAACCATGGCTCTTGTGGCCGTAGCCGTAGTAGCCAGCCTCGGACGGCGCGGCGAAGGAAACGGCGGCAACGACGGCGACGACGGCGGAAACGATGAACTTGCGCATGGGACTCTCCTGATCTCTTTCGGGTTGCAGGATGAGATCCCCTCATCCAATGACCCGACTGTCCCATATCGCCGCGCATGGCGCTGTTCCGGAGGGAACAGGGTACGCCATGTCTTGCCCCTTGGCCGATGAATACCCGGATCAAGCTCGGGTACAACGAAGGGGCAAGGACGGATTGCTTCAAGAGGGGTCTCAGCCCTCCAGTTCCTCCCGCAGCATTTCCAGCTCCAGCCATTCCTCTTCCATCTTCACCAGGCTATCGCGCAGCTTCTCCATCTCGGCCGCGAGCTTGTTGAAGGAGGCTGGATCCTTGGTGAAGAGGTTCGGATCGGCCATCTTCGCCTCGCGGGCGGCGATCTCCCTTTCCGCTTTCTCCATGTCCTTCGGCAGATTTTCGAGCGCGAATTTCTGTTTGTAGGAAAGCTTGCCCTTGCCCTTGTTCTCGGCAGGCGAGGCGACGGCCATCTCGGCGGACTTCGCCTTCTCGGCCTTTTCTGCCCTGCGCTTCTCTTCGATGACCCCGCGACGCTGGGCCATCATGTCGGAATAGCCGCCGGCATATTCGATCCAGCGTCCGTCAGGGCTTTCCGGATCGGCCGGGGCGATGGTGGACGTGACGGTTCGGTCGAGGAAATCGCGGTCGTGGCTGACGAGCAGCACCGTGCCGGAAAAACCCGTGACGATTTCCTGCAACAGGTCCAGAGTCTCGATGTCGAGATCGTTGGTCGGCTCATCGAGGATGAGAAGATTCGTCGGGCGCGACAGGATACGCGCCAGCATCAGTCGGGCACGCTCGCCGCCGGAAAGGTTGCGGATGGGCGTGCGGGCCTGTTCCGGCTGGAAGAGAAATTCCTTCATATAGCCGGTGACATGGCGCTGTTCGCCATTGACCAGCAGGGTCTCGCCGCGCCCGTCGGTGAGATAGTGGGCGAGCGTGTCATCGAGGTTGAGGTCCTCGCGACGTTGGTCGAGTGTGGCGATCTCGAGATTGGTGCCGAGCTTCACCCAGCCGTCGTCCGGCTCGAGCTGGCCGGTCAGCATCTTCAGGAGCGTCGTCTTGCCGGCGCCGTTCGGGCCGACGAGGCCGATGCAGTCGCCCCGATGCACGCGGATCGAGAAGGGCGCAACGATGGTACGCTCGCCATAGGACTTCGTGATCTTCTCCGCCTCGATGACCAGCTTGCCGGATTCCTGCGCATCCGACACGGTCGCCTGCACGGTGCCCTGCGGCCCCTTGTGACCGCGGTGGCGGGCGCGCATGTCCTGCAGCTCGCCGAGGCGGCGCATGTTGCGCTTGCGGCGCGCGGTGACGCCGTAGCGCAGCCAGTGCTCCTCGCGCTCGATGGCCTTGCCGAGCTTGTGCTGCTCCAGCTCCTCGGCTTCCAGCACCTCGTCCCGCCAGGCCTCGAAATGGGCAAAGCCGCGATTGAGGCGACGCGACTGGCCACGGTCGAGCCAGACGGTGGCGTTGGAGACCTTTTCGAGGAAGCGGCGGTCGTGCGAGATGACGATGAGCGCCGAGCGGGTGGATTGCAACTCGCCTTCGAGCCATTCGATGGTGGGCAGGTCGAGATGGTTCGTCGGCTCGTCGAGCAGCAGGATATCCGGCTCCGGCGCCATGACGCGGGCAAGCGCCGCCCGGCGCGCCTCGCCGCCCGATAGCGACTTCGGATCCTCGTTGCCGGAAAGGCCGAGATGTTCGAGCAGATAGGTGACACGGTACGGATCGTCGGACGGGCCGAGACCGGCTTCGGCATAGGCGGCGACCGTATCGTAACCGTCGAAATCCGGTGCCTGGTGCAGGTAGCGAACGGTCGCGGACGGGTGGCGGAAGACCTCGCCCGACTGCGCCTCGGCAAGGCCGGCGGCGATCTTCATCAGCGTCGACTTGCCGGAGCCGTTGCGGCCGACGAGGCAGATGCGGTCGCCTGGCTCCACCTGTAGGCTGGCGCCGGCAAGCAGCGGCGTGCCGCCGAAGCTGAGGAAGATATCGTCGAGTTTGAGGATGGGCGGTGCCAAGGGTCAGGCTCCTGAAAGGTCAAAAGGCCGGGCGATGAGGATCGCGCGGCCGGAGGCGAGCGAAAGGCGGATCGGGCCTTCCGCGACATTGGAAATGGTGCGCGACGAGCCGAAGGGCAAGGAAAAGTCGGCGAGCGGATAGCGCACGTTCTCGATGAAAAGGCCGGACAGCGGCGTGAGACCGAGAACGGAAAAAAGGCTGTCCTTCGGCAGGTCGATCTCGCGTACCCCCGGCAGGAGCGGCCAGGCCTCCTCCTCGCCGGAGGTGAGCTTGATCGCAAAGCCCTCTTCTTCCAGCGAAACGGCATGGAGGAGATGCATCAGGGCATGGTCGCTGCGTTCGCCGCCGAGCGCACCGGCCAGAAGGATGTTTCGCGCGCCGCGCTCGATAGCGACGGAAACCGCGATGGCCCCGTCCGTCTCGTTCTTGGCGACGGGATAGGGCTGACGCTCGATATCAGGCCAGGCGGCGACAAGATCGGCCGGTGTCGAATCGAAATCGCCGACCCAGAGTTCCGGCGTGAGGCCAAGCCCCGCCGCATGCCGCATGCCGCCATCCGCCGCCACGACGCGCGCACCGGCGACATCGGCCCGAAGCCGCGGCGTCGCCGAAAGCACGCCCCCGAGAAGGACGACGAAGGTCTGGTCTGTGCGAGCCGGCTTGGTCATGGCTGATGCCCTTAGCGCATGTTTCCGGCAAAGGGAAAGAGTTTGGCGCGCCGTGCGTAGAAAGCGCTTGCAGCGGCTTCACGCACACAGTGTTTTCACCCGTGGTTCTACCGAAAAGCCGTCTGACGACGCGCCAAGGCTGGCTTGATTGGATGTTTCGCGGTGCAGCCGCCGGTCTTTGGCAACGGTGCGATTGAGGAACGGAACGGCGTACCGCCATCGCCCCAAACGAAAAGCAACGGTGTTAGGCGTCAATCGTGGTTGCTGATTGATCACGCATTCTGGCGTTAAGAATGACGATCATCTTCCGCATGACGGCGACGAGGGCGACCTTTCCCGGTTTGCCTTTTGCCTTGAGGCGCTGGAAGAGCGCCTTCATGTCTGGATCGAAGCGGATTGCCGGCAGGGCCGCGATATAGAGCGCATCCCTGACCGGCCTTCGACCTCCGGCGATCATCCTCTTGCCCCGCATCAGGCCGCTATCCCGGTTAAGCGGCGCAACCCCGACCAGCTTGGCGATCTGCCCCTTGTCGACGTGCCCCAGTTCCGGCAGGCCGGCGATCAGGAAACAGGCTGTGCGCAGGCCGATCCCCTTGAGCGACATCAGCACAGCGGCCTTGCTTTTGAGAGCCGCATCCGCCTTCAGGCAGTCGGTCATCGCCTCGATGACCGACTGACGCTGCTCGATGAGGAAGCGCAACGTCTCCTCGATCCATTCCCGCGTCCTGCCACCGGCGTTGCAGGTCAGCTTTTCCCGCCGGTTCTTCTCCTGCACGATCATGTGCGACAATTGCCTGTAGCGTGACACCAGATCGACCAGCATTGTCTGCCCCGGTGAAGGTGGCGCCAGAACCTTGCTCTCCATGCGCCGTCCATAGTCGGCGAGCACGAAGGCATCGATCCTGTCTGTCTTGGAGAGCTGGCCGCAGGCGCGGGCGAACTGCCTGATCTGCTTTGCATTGACCTTGGCGACGGGCAGGCGGGCGGCGAGCAAGGCGTCGACCACACCGCGTTCATAGCCGCCGGTCGGCTCGATCACCAGGCGCTCTATCCCCACGAGATCGGCCATGAGAGCGATGAACGTGCAAATGCCTTCAGCCGTGTTGGCAAAGGTCGCCACCTGTCGTTCCGGCAGGATGCAGATGTCGAATGACGATTTCGATATGTCGATGCCGACAAAACGGCTAGCATGGGACACGAGGCTGGTCTCCCTTATACGCGAGCGCGAAGCTCTCTCAACGGTTCGACGAAGCCTCGAAATGCGCGAAGGGTTCTGCTTTTTTCCGAACGGAAAGTTCAAGCCGGCTAAGGCCCAACCGCTCTACGCACCGTCATCTAGGTGTTGCAACCACCCAAATGACAAACGAGGCCGGAGCATCATAACCGATGCTCCGGCCTCGCAATGTATAAGAGCCGGCGTTTCCGCCGGCCCTGTTGTCACCCCATGCGCTCGGAGGCGTAGGAGCCCGGCGACGGCGGGAAGACGATGGTCTTGTTGCCGTTCATGAAGGTGCGGTGGTGGATGTGGGCGTGCACGGCGCGGGCGAGAACCTGGCTCTCCACGTCGCGGCCGATCGAGACGTAGTCCTCGGCCGACTGCGCATGGGTGATGCGGGCGACGTCCTGCTCGATGATCGGACCCTCGTCGAGGTCCTCGGTGACGTAGTGCGCCGTCGCGCCGATCAGCTTCACGCCACGCTCGAACGCCTGCTTGTAGGGGTTGGCACCCTTGAAGGACGGCAGGAAGGAATGGTGGATGTTGATGATGCGGCCCGACATCTTCTTGCAGACGGCGTCCGACAGGACCTGCATGTAGCGGGCGAGAACGATGAGTTCGGCGCCGGACTGCTCGACCACCTCCATCAGACGGGCTTCGGCCTGCGGCTTGTTCTCCTTCGTCACCTTGATGTGGTGGAAGGGGATATCATGGTTGACGATGACCTTCTGGTAATCGAAGTGGTTGGAAACGACGCCGACGATATCGATCGGCAGGGCGCCGATCTTCCAGCGGTAGAGCAGGTCGTTGAGGCAGTGGCCGAAGCGCGAGACCATGAGCAGGACCTTCATGCGCTCGTCGCTGTCGTTGAAGCGATGGGTCATCGCGTATTTCTTGGCGACGGGGGCGAAGCCCGACTTGATGTCCTCTTCCGACACGCCTTCCTGCGACAGGAAGGTGAGGCGCATGAAGAACAGGCCCGTCTCCAGATCGTCGAACTGCGACGAATCGGAGATGTAGCACCCCTTCTCGGCGAGGTAGCCGGTGATCGCAGCGACGATGCCGCGGGTCGATTGGCAGGATACGGTCAGCACATGGCTCTTCATCGGTTCTTTTCTCGCGTTCTTCCGGTGCGTGGGCGGGCGCCGGCGATCCCCTGGTCTTACAGCCGCGATCACGGCATGTCGCATATTTCAGGCCGCCTGCGGCAGCGCAAGCCCCTGCAATGGCGAGAAACTACGCCGCCTCCCGCCAGGAATCCCTCCGGTTCGCGACATCCAATGCGTCGAAAATGCCACGACACGCGTCGGCAGCCGGTCAAAAAACCAACTGGACACTATTATGGACACATGTTCTAAAAAATGGACAGTATCGGCGGGAGCGCAACATGCATCTTTCCATGTGGACCTATCCCTGGGACGTCCAGGACCAGGGCCTCACGACGCTGGCCGCCGACCTTGCCGGTCGCGCCAGACTGAACACCGTCAGCATGGCCACGGTCTACCATGCCGGCCGCTTCCTGCAGCCGCGCAGCCCGCGAGAGAAGATCTATTTTCCGGAAGACGGCACGGCCTATTTCCAGCCCACCGAAACCCTCTGGCGGGACAAGGAGATCCGCCCGCTGGTGGCGCAGAACCTTGTCGAGCGTGGCGACATGCTGGAGGCACTGACCAAGGCGCGCGCAGCAACTGGTCTCAAGGTCTCCTGCTGGACGGTCTGCCTGCACAACAGCCGGCTCGGCGCGCTGCATCCCGAGCACGTGACGCGCAATGCCTTCGGCAATCCCAGTGTCTTCAATCTCTGCCCGTCGAGCCCGGCGGCGCGGGACTATGTCGTGACGCTCGTGCGCGACATCACCACCGCCTACAAGCCCGACATGCTGGAGCTGGAAAGCCCCAGCTTCATGGGCTATGCCCATGGCTACCACCATGAGAAGGATGGCATCGGCCTCACCGCCGAGGACGACTTCCTGCTCTCGCTCTGCTTCTGCGAGCATTGCACGGCGCGGGCGCTCAAGGCCGGCGTGCCGGTGGACGGGGCGCGCAGGACGGCAAAGCGCTTCATCGCCGAGATGTGCGAACGAGCGGTGCCGGAACGGCAGTTTCCTGGTTTCCCGAGCGCGGGCATCGATGCCTTCCGCGATCATGCCGACCTTCATGCCTATCTTGCCTGGCGCATCGCGCCGGTGACCAGCCTGATCGGCGAGATCAAGGCAGCCGCCGATCCGGCAACGCGCATCGTCCTGATCGACGGCCCGGATGCGTGGCTGGGCGGCATCGACCTTGCGGCCGCCGGAAGGCTTTGCGACGGCGCGATCCTCTGCTGCTACGACATGACACCGGACGCTGTGGGCGCGGTTATCCGCAAGGGACGGGCAATACTCGGACCGGGAAAATTCCTCGGGCTCGGCCTGCGCGTCTTCTATCCCGAGGTCGACGGTCCGGAGATCCTGACGGCGCGCGTGAAAAGCGCCGTGGACGCCGACGCCGATGGGGTCACTTTCTACAATTACGGACTCATTCCCGCAAAGCGCCTCGACTGGGTGGGCGCGGCGGTCGCAGGCCTTGGCCAGCCTTCGTCCGGCGGAAGCCTTCGCCCGGCGGATTAGGCCGAACGGATTGACAGACGGCCGGGCGGACGTGAGAAGCTTGGCCGACAGAAGACAGGAACCGATGCGATGGATGCTATTGCCGACGAAGCAGGGGGAAAGCGCGCCCGCGGGCTCGACCGCGCCTTCGAAATCCTCGATTTCCTGCGGCAGAAGCGGCAGGCCCTGAAGCCCAATGAGATCGCCGCGCAGATCGGTGCGCCGCGCTCGTCGGTCTACGAACTGGTGAACCTTCTGCTGCGCAATGGCATCCTGGAATTCACCGGCGGCGACGGCCGCGTCTATCTCGGCCGCAAGCTCTATTTTCTGGGCGCGGCCTACGAACACCATTTCGACTTCACCCGCGAATGCGAGGCAGCACTGGAAAGGCTGGCGGACGAGACGCGGGAGACGGCGCAGTTCTGCATGCTCGACGGCAACAAATACACGGTCGTGCGCATGCGCGAGGGTGCCCGTCCCTTCCGCATCTCCACGGATATCGGCCAGTCGGTGCCGATCCCGTGGACGGCCTCCGGCCGCCTGCTCGTTGCGCATATGACGGATGACGAAATCCTCGCCTTCATCCCGCCGGAGGATTTCCGGCTGCCGAACGGCGAATGGCTGGAGCCAGAAACCTTTCTTGCCGAGGTGCGCCAGGCCGGGCACGAGGGCTTCTTCACCTTCAACAGCATCGTCGACAGCTTCACGCACTGCTTCGCGGTGCCTGTGATGGACGAGGGACACGCCGCCGCGACGCTCTGCCTCGTCACGCCCAAGGATGATGGGCTCGCCAATCGCGACCGCTATCTCGATTGCCTGAAAATGGCGGCCGCCGGCCTCAGCCATGCGCCGAAGCGCGGCTGATCGGCATCACGGCGCATTGCATAGCCAGCGATCCATGCCCGCCGCCGCGGCGCGGCCCGTGGCGAAACAGGCGGTGAGCAGATAGCCGCCGGTGGGGGCTTCCCAGTCCAGCATCTCGCCGGCAACGAAAACGCCCGGCAGCGCCTTCAGCATGAAAGCGCCATCGACCGCATCGAAGCGGACGCCGCCGGCCGCGGAAATCGCCTCGGCAATCGGGCGCGACCGCACAAGGCGGATCGGCAGGGCCTTGATCG
The DNA here is from genome assembly GCF_020535545.1 of Roseateles sp. XES5. Taxonomy (NCBI): domain Bacteria; kingdom Pseudomonadati; phylum Pseudomonadota; class Betaproteobacteria; order Burkholderiales; family Sphaerotilaceae; genus Roseateles; species Roseateles sp. XES5. Next base: position 1,839,953 of record NZ_CP084752.1, on the reverse strand, counting down.
CCGATGCCAGGGCGTCCGGGCCAAGATGTGCGGCATCGGCCACGCATTCCCGCAGAAGCGCGGCCTTGACGCCATCGAGCCCCGCACCTTTACGAAGGCGCGTGGAAAAACTCGCCTTGCTCCCTTGACGGGCGAGATCTGCCGAAAGCCGCGCCGCCGTGCGCCCCGGTGCAAGGTCGAGCACAAGGCTCGCCGTGCCGGTGGATTCCAGCGCATCGCGCAGCGCGGCGGCATGGGCATAGACGAGGCTGCCTTCGATACCGGCTTTCGAGAGCACGAATTCGCCGGGTATCGTGCCGGCCGTCGATTGCGCTGTGACGCCCTTGACCGGCGCGCCCGCGAAACGCTCCACGATAAACGACGACCAGTCCACGTCGAAACCGCAATTGGCCGGACGGAACGGCGCGATAGCCACCCCCTGCCGTGCGAGACCATCGACCCAGGCGGCATCCGACCCTAGCCGCGGCCAGCTCGCGCCGCCGAGCGCCAGCAGCACCGCATCGAACTCCATGTCCACCGTCCCCCCGGGCGTTTCGACGGAGAGGCCGCCGGGCACAAAGCCCGTCCAGCGATGACGCACGCGGATGTCCACGCCCTGCCCTTCCAGCCGCGCCCGCCAGGCGCGCAGCAGCGGCGAGGCCTTCATGACCGTCGGGAACACCCGGCCCGACGTGCCGACGAAGGTCTGCGTGCCGAGCCCCGCCGCCCAGGCGCGAAGATCCGCCGGCGGGAAGGCGTCGAGCGCGGTGCACAGCCGCCCACCCGCGGCCCCGAAGCGGGTGACGAAGCGCTCATAGGCTTCCGAATGGGTGATGTTGAGACCGGATTTTCCGGCAAGCAGGAATTTCCGGCCGATGGTGGGCATCGCCTCCAGCACGGTCACGGCATGGCCGCGCGCCGACAGCATTTCCGCCGCCATCAGCCCGGCCGGTCCGCCGCCGACAATCCCGATCCGCTTTGCCATCGCTTCCGCCTTGAAACCCATCGCCGTTCTCATAAATCGTCTGCAGCGGCTTCGCCAGCCAGGGTGTATGGTCAGTACGGGAACAGGAGAGCGACATGGACATCAAGCGCAACGGCACCAGCCCCTCGACACTCGGACCGGCGGACTACTTCACCGGCAAGGTGCGTCTCGACACGCCCTTCAAGGCCGAGGCGCCGGGCCGGGCGAGTGGCGCCATCGTCACCTTCGAGCCGGGCGCACGCACCGCCTGGCACACCCATCCGCTCGGCCAGACCGTCATCGTCACCGCCGGCCTCGGCTGGGCGCAGCGCGAGGGCGGCCCCATCGAGGAAATCCGCCCCGGTGACGTCGTCTGGTTCCCGCCGGGCGAAAAACACTGGCACGGCGCGACCGACAGATCGGCCATGACCCATGTGGCGATCGCCGAAGCGGAGAATGGTTCGCCCGTGACCTGGCTGGAGCAGGTGACGGACGAACAATATCGCGGAAAAGGCTGAGGTCAGTCGCCCGGCGGCGCGTATTTCCGCGTGAAGGGCGCGCCGTTGAACGTGTGCGTGCAGCAGGCGCAGCCGGGCTCCATATGTTCGACCCGCAGGTCGGGATCGACCAGCCGCAACCGGTTGCCTTCATCGACGAAAAGACCGCTGTAATAGGAATGCTCGCCGATCAGGATGAAGGGCTTCTTCTCCGCCTCGGAGCGTGCGACCATCCAGAAGATCGGTTCGGCCTTGTCGAGGCGGCCGACCGCCTCGGCAAAGACGGCATCCCAATCGTCCCCGACCCGCGACAGCAGGAACCTGAAAAGCGGCGTGTAATCGAGGCCGCGCTGCTGCCGGCCGCCCATCGCCCCGTCCTGTATCCGGTCCTCGCGCCGCCGCGACCAGCGGTATTGGCCGCCCGAGCCATGGCGTACGCCATGGGTCCGCGTGTTGACGCTGCGATAAAGCGGCTTCTTTCGATCCATGTCTGGACGATAGCCCGAAACGGCAGGCAGCGACAGATCAGTTGGGAAGGCCCGGCGCCTCATGGCCGCTCTGGGCGACATACTCGGTATAACCGCCCGGATACTGGTGCACGTCGTCGCCATTGAGCTCCAGAACGCGGTTCGACAGCGCCCCGAGGAAATGGCGGTCGTGCGAGACGAAGAGCATGGTGCCTTCGTAATCGGCGAGCGCCTTGATCAGCATTTCCTTGGTGTCGAGATCGAGATGGTTCGTCGGTTCGTCGAGGATGAGGAAGTTCGGCGGGTCGAACAGCATGGCCGCCATGACGAGCCGCGCCTTCTCGCCACCCGACAGCACCCGGCACTTCTTCTCGACATCATCGCCGGAAAAGCCGAAGCAGCCGGCCAGCGTCCTGAGCGGCCCCTGCCCCGCGCGCGGAAACTCCTGCTCCAGCCATTCGAAGACCGTGAGATCGCCATCGAGCAGATCCATCGCATGCTGTGCAAAATAGCCGACCTTGACGCTCGCCCCAATGGTTACGCTGCCTTCGTCCGGGTTCGCCGCACCGGCGACGAGCTTTAGCAGGGTCGATTTGCCCGCGCCGTTGACGCCCATCACGCACCAGCGCTCGCGGCGGCGGATGAGGAAGCTGAAATCCTTGTAGATCGACCGGCTGCCATAGGCCTTGTCGACATTCTTCAGGTTGACGACATCCTCGCCCGAACGCGGCGCCGGCTGGAACTCGAACATCACGGTCTGGCGCCGGCGCGGTGGCTCGACGCGCTCGATCTTGTCGAGCTTCTTCACGCGGCTCTGCACCTGCGCCGCATGGGAGGCGCGCGCCTTGAAGCGCTCGATGAACTTGATCTCCTTGGCGAGCATCGCCTGCTGGCGCTCGAACTGCGCCTGCTGCTGCTTCTCGTTCTGCGCGCGCTGCTGCTCGTAAAAGCCGTAGTCGCCGGAATAGGTGGTCAGCGCGCCGGCGTCGATCTCGATGATCTTGGTCACGATGCGGTTCATGAACTCGCGGTCGTGCGAGGTCATCAGCAGCGCGCCGTCATAGGTCTTCAGAAACTGCTCCAGCCAGATCAGGCTCTCGAGGTCGAGATGGTTGCTCGGCTCGTCGAGCAGCATGACATCCGGCCGCATCAGCAGGATGCGGGCGAGCGCCACGCGCATCTTCCAGCCGCCCGAAAGCTTGCCGACATCGCCGTCCATCATTTCCTGGCTGAAACTGAGCCCGGCGAGCACCTCGCGCGCCCGGCTTTCCAGTCCATAGCCGTCGAGCTCCTCGTAGCGCGCCTGCACCTCGCCATAGCGTTCGATGATCGCATCCATCGCGTCGAGCTTGTCGGGATCGACCATATCGGCCTCGAGCGCCCGCAACTCCGCGGCCACCGCACTCACCGGCCCCGCCCCGTCCATCACCTCGGTGACGGCGCTGCGCCCCTCCATCTCTCCGACATCCTGGCTGAAATAGCCGATGGAGACGTTCTTCTCGACCGAGACCTGCCCCTCGTCCGGCTGCTCCTGTCCGGTGATCATCCGGAACAGCGTCGTCTTGCCCGCCCCGTTCGGCCCCACAAGCCCGATCTTCTCCCCGCGATTCAACGCAGCGGACGCCTCGATAAAGAGGATGCGGTGGCTGTTGGACTTGCTGATATTCTCGATGCGGATCATGAAAAAGCGGCCTCGTCGTGTCCTGCGCCCTATGCCATGGCGCGGCGCGGCAGTCCATGCGGGAACCACAGGGACGAAGACGATATACTCGCGGATATGATGCATTTCGAGTGCGGTGCGTTCGACACCCCGCTGTCTCTACGGTCATGTTCTTCAGCGCAGAGTTTTCTTGTCGAGACCCAGGGCTGACAATTTGCTTTAGAAACGCTGTGGCCACAGCCGCCGAAGAGTCTCGCACCGTTTCTCGTGCGCATCGCAAAGCGTCGGTACTTTTTGATCGTCCATGGAGAGGGCATCACGCGACCGTGCCGGATGAATCGACGCACGCCAGAATGAAGGCGATCGCAGCTTGGCCAGTATGACTGCGGATCAAAATCTTGCCTAGCATGGGATAAATATTCATAATGTTGCTATGAGTAAAATGATACCAATGGTGATGCCAACAAACTGGGACGAGCTGTCCAGTGAGGCACAGCGTGAATTCCACACCAAATATACTGCAGAGTATTATCGGCTGTACGAGGAGCGTATTGGACCGCTTCCCGAAACACAGATCGGAATTACAGTTTCACGGAAAGATCACGAGGTCACCGATTAAGCATCGCATGCGCTCTTTCTCTTATCCAGACGCTGCATCCCGAATAGCACTCAGAGTTAGATCGCGAATTTTTTGGTAGTTTATAACGAGCGCCGCTTCATATGCGCTTTGTGCCGCGTGATACTCTTCCGAACGTGCCTTTTCATAAGCGATAACGTTTTCGACGAACGGCAGCACGGATTCACCTGGGTGCCATTCAGCTTGCAACATTGGAAGTGTATGACTCCATTCGACGCCGTGGCGCACGACGTATGCCGATGCACAAGCAGCACAATTAGCAGCGTCTAGTGTTCTTTCGGGTTCCGGATGCGCAAGACCGTCTTTTTCGTCTGAAAACCATTGCGCTGAGCAGTGGGCAGCTCGAGCTGCTTCTCTACCAGCATGGTTGAGCCCGTTTACGGGGTATGTGATAAAATAGGATTGAGCCGATGCGACTTCCGCGGCCTCATTCCATTCGGTTCGGCTTAACGTGCCGCCCTCAAGGGCGATCTCATGCAGGGTGGCGACACGGCGCACAGCATCTCTTTGTGCAACCCGATCGACGTATGTCGATGGTATAGCTTCGAGGGCCATGGACAGGAGGCCGATATGAGACCGGTGAAACGCCTTACGCCAATCAGCACGTTCTCCGTAAGCAACGATCGTCTCGGCAATCTGGATATGCCAGTCAAGACTCTCCGCGAGAGGTAAGCCGTAGAAAATCGCATCGTGAAGCGCGACAATCCAGGCAGGATAGCCATAGTAATCGGCGACAACAGAATATTTCAACCTGCGATAAGCACCGCAATAAATCTCGTTTGGGGTCAGTTCCGGTTTTATATACAGCAGATGAACAGCAATGGGGTCCGTGGGAAATGTCCCGTAGGCGTCGTTCTTTCCAAGCCCGCCTTCCGCGACATGTAGCCTGGCTTGTTCAAGCATTTGGGCATATCGGTTTTTCATTGCCTCTATCGTTTCTCCCGTGCCCCTGCAGCGATAAACATACGTATGGCCCTGAGAGCGCGGTCAGATTTGAAAATCCGCTTCGCTCCCTCCCGCCCCTGCCGCACATCAGCAACGACACATCAGGATATGTGCCGAGCGCAAAGGGCTTTTCCTTGCCGTTGCAGCGGTAGCGAAAACGAAGGTACCATATTTCCTATCGTCGATGACCGCAGTCCTGGCCGAAAATGCGCAGGATGCGGTGAGCACGTATGGGAAATATTGGAAAGAGAAAGCACGAAAAACCGCGCGCCTTCAAAGAGCGCTGGGAAACTATGCGAATGGAAACCGAGGGGAAATGGCGGAGAGGGTGGGATTCGAACCCACGATACCCTTGCAGGTATGCCGCATTTCGAGTGCGGTGCATTCGACCACTCTGCCACCTCTCCGGATGTCGGTCGGCGCCCTTGGAGCGCGGGGCGGTACATAGCGGGTGTCGGGCGGGCTTGCAAGGGGGCAGGCGCGCGGAAAATGCATCTATTTGTAACGGTGACGCGAAAGCGCCTTGACAGTTTCCAAGGCCTCGCCTATTGCGCAAGGTGCAGTGGCATAGGTCTATCTTGCGCCGCGCCGATGGTTCTTTGTGCCGAACGATGTTGCCCTTTGCAAGGTCGTGGCACGGAAGGAACCGATTAACCGGGGATGCCCCAGGGCATCGCCACTCGTAGCGACTGACAAAAAGACGGCCGTGCCTCCGGGCAAAGAGCCGGCACGAACATGAAAGGATATAAAATGTTCGCAGTCATCAAGACCGGCGGTAAGCAGTACCGCGTGGCCGCCAACGACGTCCTGACGGTTGAAAAGCTGTCCGGCGATGCTGGTGCAAAGATCGAATTCACCGAAGTGCTGATGGTCGGCGTCGGCGCCGATGCCACGATCGGTGCGCCCTTCGTCGAAGGCGCCGTCGTGACCGCCGAAGTCGTCGAACATGGCCGTGGCAAGAAGGTTATCGCCTTCAAGAAGCGCCGCCGCCAGAACTCGAAGCGCTCGCGCGGCCATCGCCAGCACAACACGACCGTCCGCATCATCGACATCGCCGCCGCCGGCAAGGCAAAGAAGGCTTCCAAGAAGTCTGAAGCCGCCGCCGAAGCAGCAGCCGAATAATCCGGACAGGTAAAGGAGAACTCCCATGGCACACAAAAAAGCTGGCGGCTCCTCGCGCAACGGTCGCGATTCCCAGTCCAAGCGCCTCGGCGTGAAGAAGTTCGGCGGCGAAGCCGTCCTCGCCGGTAACATTATCGTCCGCCAGCGCGGCACGCAGTGGCATCCCGGTGCCAATGTCGGCATCGGCAAGGATCACACGATCTTCGCCCTTACAGCTGGCAATGTGAATTTCCGTACGAAGGCCAACGGTCGCGTTTACGTGTCTGTCGCCATGAAAGCGGAAGCAGCGGAATAAGCCGGTAGCGCTCTAAAACAGCCGGCGTCTCATCGACCCGGCTGACGCTACAGGTTTCGGACCTGCCGACAAAAAGGGAGATGAGGCAAGACCTTATCTCCCTTTTTTGCTCTGGAGGACCGAGCCATGCAGACCGAATTGTTGCGGGAAGACCAATCGAGGTCTCCCAGGGAAAGGCTGAGGCCTGAACGGTCGAGGACCGATTGCCCGATCTTACTGTCGCCGCGGCTCGTCATGAGAGCCCCGCACGAAGACGACATCGACGCCCTTGCCCATCTCGCCAACAACGCCAACATCGCCAACATGGTCGCCCGCATGCCCCACCCCTACACGGTGGCCGATGCCGCCGATTTCGTGCGACGCACACGCGCCGGCGCGATTGGCAAGTGCGTCTATGCGATTACGAAAGCTGACAACGGTGCGTTCCTCGGCTGCTGCGGCATCGAACCGCATGAAGACGGGCGGACGGTGGAACTCGGCTACTGGCTGGGCGAACCCTACTGGAACGACGGCTATGCCACCGAGGCGGCCCACGCGCTGATCGACATGGTCTTCCGCACCCGCGACATCGAGCAGATCGATGCGCGCTGCCGGGTCATGAACATTCCCTCGCGGCGGGTCATCCAGAAGTGCGGCTTCCAGTTCCAGGCGACCGGCATGGTGCAGAGCCTCGCCGTCGGCGGCATGGTGCCCGTCGAATGGTACAGGCTCGACCGCAAGACCTGGGTCTCGCTGAAGAGCTGGGGAGGCATGCGATGAACGCCATGCAGACCCAGAGGGTCCACGATCGCGTCACCGGTCCCGGCCCCTGCCCCACCATCACGACGGCGCGCCTGACCCTGCGCCCGCACCGCATGAGCGATGCAGGCGCGATCGCCCAGTCGCTCGGCGATTTCGAGGTCTCGCGCATGTTAGCGCGGGCTCCCGCCCCCTATGATCGGGAAGACGCGGCCGAATGGCTTTCGGTCGCCACCACCGATCTCAACGAGGGCTGGGCCTTCGCCATCACCACCGGCGACGACGTGCATATCGGCTGCGTCGCCTTCGAGTGGCGCGGCGATGCATGGCATCTCGGCTACTGGCTGAACCGCTTCTACTGGCGGCGCGGCTACATGAGCGAGGCGGTGCGCGCGGCGACGGCGCGGTTCCTGATGCGCATGCCCGGCACGGACATCCATTCCGGCGTCTTCGCCGACAACCCGGCCTCGCTCCGGGTGCAGGAGAAGACGGGCTTCCGCATCACCGGATGCAGCGATCTCTTCTGCGTCGCGCGCGGGACCATGGTGTCGCATATCGAGACGCGGCTGGAGCCGGGGGATTTTCGCCCGGCGCCCGTAAGACAGTAGCGCCGGCACGGCGGTGACGAGAAACGGGGCGGAGCGATCCGCCCCGATTTTACGACAGCTCGAACCAGGCCGGCATATGATCCGAACCGAAGGCGGTTTCGTCCACCCAGGCGTCCGTCAGGCGTTCCACCAGGCCGTGGCTGAGGAAACAGTAGTCGAGGAACATGCGGTCGGCGTGATCCTTGGGATTGATCCAGCTGAAACTTGCGGCATGGCGCTTGCCAAGGCCGGCGAGTGCATCCACCGGATGGGTCGCGCGGATCTGGCGGCCGTAAAGCGCATCGACGTCGCCGACCATTTCGCAATATTCCGGCGATTCCGGCACCATGTTGAAATCGCCCATCAGGATGTAGTCCTCCGGCACCGGCGGTTCGGCAAGGCCGAACTCGTGCGCGCCGGAAATCGCGCCACCCTCCACGCCGTAGCGCTGGGCGCGGTCCTTGAGGAAGCGGATCTGGGCGATGCGCTCGTCACGGTGGACATGGTCGAGATGCACGGAATAGACGCGGATCGGGCCACCGGGCGTGGCGATGACGGCCTCGGTCGCGCCGCGCTGGAGATTCAGCTTGTCGAGGGTGCGGGTACGCGGCAGCGAGATGAGACGGGACGAGAGGATCGGCCAGCGCGAGAAGATCATGTTGCCGAACTGGAAGCGGCGATTGACCACGCGCCCCTTCTCGATGGCGGAGCCCGCATCGAGGTCGCAGGCCGGCCAGAAGACGGAATAGTGGTTGGCGAGCAGCGTCTGCAACTCCACCACCATGTCGACATGGCCGTTGCGGTGAAAATTCCGGGTCACCTCCTGCAGCGCGATGACGTCGGCGCCGTGGATGGAGGAGACGATGCGCGGCAGGTCGAAGCGATCGTCGAGACCGATGCCGTACTGGACGTTGTAGCTGACGAATTTCACGATAGTCTTTGACCTCTGCGGGAAGCGTCTATATCGAAGACGGCAAAATGACCATGACAATCAGAATAAAGCGAACGGCGAGCCGATGAAGTTCCTGGACGAAGCAAAAGTCTATATCCGGTCCGGCGACGGCGGGGCAGGGGCTGTCTCGTTCCGTCGCGAAAAATTCGTGGAATTCGGCGGTCCCGACGGCGGCGACGGCGGACGCGGCGGCGACGTCTGGGTCGAGGCCGTCAACGGCCTAAACACGCTGATCGACTTCCGCTACCAGCAGCACTTCAAGGCCGCGACCGGCACGCATGGCATGGGCCGCAACCGCACCGGCGCCAACGGCGCCAGCGTGACGCTGAAGGTGCCGGTCGGCACGCAGATCTTCGAGGAAGACAACGAGACGCTGATCGTCGACATGGTCACGGAGGGGCAGCGCTTCAAGCTGGCCGCCGGCGGCAATGGCGGCTTCGGCAACGCCCATTTCAAGACCTCGACCAACCAGGCGCCGAACTGGGCCAATCCGGGCCTCGAGGGCGACGAAAAGACGATCTGGCTGCGGCTGAAGCTCATTGCCGATGCCGGCCTCGTCGGCCTGCCCAATGCCGGCAAGTCGACCTTCCTCGCCACCTGCACGCGCGCCCGGCCGAAGATCGCCAACTACCCCTTCACCACGCTGCATCCGAACCTCGGCGTTGCGACCATCGACGGGGCGGAATTCATCTTCGCCGACATTCCGGGCCTTATCGAAGGCGCGCATGACGGCATCGGGCTGGGCGACCGCTTCCTCGGCCATGTCGAGCGCACGCGTGTGCTGCTGCATCTCGTCTCCGCCCAGGAAGAGGACGTCGCCAAGGCCTACAAGACGGTGAAGCGCGAACTCGAAGCCTATGGCGGCGGCATCACCGACAAGCCGGAAATCGTGGCGCTTTCCCAGATCGACGTGCTGGACGAGGACGAGCTGAAGAAGAAATCCAAGGCGCTGGCCAAAGCCTGCGGGCAGACGCCGCTGCAGCTTTCCGCCGTCGCCAATGTCGGCATGCTCGGCACGCTGCGCGCCGTGCGTGACATCATCGTTCAAGCGAAGAATTCCGGATCCGACGACTGAGATGACGAAGAACCGCAAACCGCTCGGAAAGTACCGCCGGATTGTGATCAAGATCGGCTCGGCCCTGCTCGTGGACCGGGCAACCGGCCTCAAGAAGGCCTGGCTCGACGCCATGTGCCGCGACATCGCGGCGCTCCGGGCCGGCGGCACCGACGTCCTCGTCGTTTCCTCGGGCGCCATAGCGCTCGGCCGCTCCGTGCTGAAGGTGCCCGCGGGCGCGCTGAAGCTGGAGGAAAGCCAGGCCGCGGCCGCCGTCGGACAGATCGCGCTTGCGCGCGCCTGGTCGGAAAGCCTTTCGGCAGACGGCATCGTCGCCGGCCAGATCCTGCTGACGCTGGGCGACACGGAAGAGCGCCGCCGCTACCTCAATGCCCGCGCGACGATCAACCAGCTCCTGAAGCTCGGCGCGGTGCCGATCATCAACGAGAACGACACGGTCGCCACTACGGAAATCCGCTACGGCGACAACGACCGGCTCGCTGCCCGCGTCGCCACCATGACGGGCGCGGATCTCCTGGTCCTGCTCTCCGACATCGACGGTCTCTACACGGCCCCGCCGCATCTCGACCCCGAAGCGCGCTTCCTCGAAACCATCGACGCCATCACGCCCGAGATCGAGGCGATGGCCGGCGGTGCGGCTTCGGAACTGTCGCGCGGCGGCATGCGCACCAAGATCGACGCCGGCAAGATCGCGACGGGCGCGGGCTGCGCCATGATCATCGCCTCCGGCAAGGTCGATCATCCGCTGCGCGCCATCGAGGAAGGTGCACGCTCCTCCTGGTTCGCGCCTTCGGGCTCCCCGGTGACGGCGCGCAAGACATGGATCGCCGGACAGTTGCAGCCGGCTGGCCGGCTGGAGATCGACGCGGGTGCTGAAACGGCTCTTGCCTCCGGCAAGAGCCTGCTGCCCGCCGGTATGCGCGGTGTCTGGGGCTCGTTCTCGCGCGGCGATACGGTCTCGATCTACGGCGCGAACGGGCGCGAGATCGCCCGCGGGCTTGCCGGCTACGATGCGGACGAGGCACGGCTGATCGTCGGCAAGAAATCTGCGGAGATCGCGGCTATCCTCGGGTATGCCGGCCGCGCCGCGATGGTGCACCGGGACGATCTCGTCGTGACGGGCCTTGCAGCGCCGGCCACGGAAGCGGGGAAGGATTTGAGCCATGCTTGACCAGGTGAAGACCGATATCGACAGCCTGATGGCCGGGATCGGCCGCAACGCCCGCGCCGCCGCCCGCCCGCTCGCCATCGCGACGGCCGATCAGAAGAACCGCGCGCTCGAAGCCATGGCGACGGAGATCTTCGCCAACCGCGATGCAATCCTTGCGGCCAACGCCGTCGATCTTGCCAATGCCAAGGACAGCGACGTCGCCGCCTCCTTCATCGACCGGCTGACGCTGACGCCGGAACGCATCGAGGGTATCGCCGCCGCGATCCGCGACATTGCCGACCTGAAGAATCCGGTCGGCGACGTGATCGCCGAATGGGACCGGCCGAACGGCTTGCATATCGAGCGCGTGCGTACGCCGCTCGGCGTCATCGGCGTCATCTATGAGAGCCGCCCCAATGTGACGGCGGATGCCGGCGCGCTGTGCCTGAAGGCGGGCAATGCCGTGATTCTGCGCGGCGGTTCCGACAGCGTGAATTCATCGCAGGCGATCCATGCCTGCCTCGTCGCGGGTCTGAAAGCCGCCGGTCTTCCAGAGCATGCGATCCAATATGTGCCCGTGACGGACCGCGCCGCCGTGGGCGCCATGCTCTCCGGCCTTGGCGGCGCCATCGACGTCATCGTGCCGCGCGGCGGCAAGAGCCTTGTCGCGCGTGTACAGAGCGAGGCGCGCGTGCCGGTCTTCGCCCATCTCGAGGGCCTCTGCCATATCTATGTGGACCGGTCCGCCGATCTCGACATGGCGAAGAGGATCGTCGTCAACGCCAAGATGCGCCGCACGGGCATCTGCGGCGCGATGGAAACGCTGCTGATCGACCGCGCCGTCGTGGACACCCATCTCGCCCCGCTGGTCGAAGGCCTGCTGGCCGCCGGCTGCGAAGTGCGTGCGACCGACGAGATCCGCGCCCGCCTCCCCAACCTCGTTGCCGCGACGGAAGCGGACTGGTCGACGGAATATCTCGACGCCATCCTCTCGGTTTCGCTGGTGGACAGCATTTCCGGCGCCATCGAGCATATCAATCGCTGGTCCTCCGCCCATACCGAGGCGGTGATCGCCGACAATCCCGAGGTCGTCGAGCGCTTCTTCACGGAAATCGATTCGGCCATCCTGCTGCACAACGCCTCCACCCAGTTCGCCGACGGCGGCGAGTTCGGCATGGGCGGCGAGATCGGCATCGCGACAGGCAAGATGCATGCGCGCGGCCCCGTCGGCGTCGAACAGCTCACTTCCTTCAAATACCGGGTGCGCGGCACCGGACAGGTGCGGCCCTGACGTGACGGCGCAGGCGGTCGCGGAACAGTATCTGAGGATGCCCCATGTCGAAAAAGGCATGGCGGTCGGCCTGTTCGGCGGTTCCTTCAATCCGCCGCACCAGGGCCACGCGCTCGTCGCGGAAATCGCACTTCGTCGCCTCGGCCTCGACCAGCTCTGGTGGATGGTGACGCCCGGCAATCCGCTGAAGGATCATCGCCAGCTTGCCCCGCTTGCCGAGCGCCTCCGCCTCAGCGAGGAGATCGCCCCCGGTCCGCGCGTGAAGGTAACCGCTTTCGAGAAACGGCTCGGCCAGAGCTATACGGCCCGCACGCTGGAGCGCGTGCAGGCCCTGAACCGCGGCGTGAACTTCGTCTGGATCATGGGCGCGGACAATCTCGGCACCTTCCACCGCTGGCAGAACTGGCAGAAGATCGCCTGCACCTTCCCGATCGCCGTCATCGACCGACCCGGCTCGACGCTCGCCTATCTCTCCTCGCGCATGGCGAAAACCTTCGACTATGCCCGCGTCGACGAGGAGGACGCCTTGTCCCTGCCGGGCCGCCGCGCGCCGGCCTGGACCTTCATCCACGGGCCCCGTTCACCGCTCAGCTCCACGGCGCTGCGCGACCAGCAGGCCCTAGAGAAAACCATCCCTCAGAAGTGACGTCTTGAAACTCACACCCATCGGTGCCTACATTTAGTAGGTGCCGGCGCGGTTTTGCCGGTACGGACGTGCTGTTTTGTTATGCGGAAAGGAACGAACCTGACAACAGTGCACGCAAAGGGAAACGTCGTCGGCGTTTTCTCCAAGAACGCGGGACGGGGCGACGATGCCGCCGACCGGGCTCTTCAACTGGTCCTCGCAAGCCTCGAGGACTCCAAGGCAGAAGATATCGTCAGCATCAACATTGCGGGCAAATCGGCGCTGGGCGACTACATGGTGGTCGTGTCCGGACGCTCGAACCGTCATGTCATGGCGATTGCCGATCACCTCATTTCCGATCTCAAGGAGGAAGGCCTGGGCAATGCCCGCGTCGAAGGTCTTGAGGCGGGCGACTGGGTGCTGATCGACACCGGCGATATCATCGTCCACGTGTTCCGGCCGGAAGTCCGGGAGTTCTACAACATCGAACGGATGTGGGCGGCTCCCGAGATCGAAGACGGCACGATGCACTAGAAATTCCGGCAAAAGCGCGCAGCGGTTTTGCATCCGGAATTTCGATAGAGATTTAAACGATACGCCGGGCGCCTGTCCGGCGAGGAACGGCGGTGGCGACCTTGGCGCCACCCGAACGGACAGGGCTTCGGGCGATGCGGGTTGGACTTTTTTCGGTGGGACGGCTGAAAGCCGGCCCTGAGAAGGATCTTGCGGCCCGATATATCGACCGTTTCGCGAAGGCCGGCCCCGCCGTCGGCCTCGAACTCGGCAAGCTTGCCGAAGTCGGCGAAAGCCGCGCCGGCAATGCCGAGACGCGCAAGCGCGAGGAAGCGGCGATGCTGGAAAAGGCGCTGCCCGACGGCGCCGTGCTGATCCTGCTCGACGAGCGTGGCAAATCGCTCGATTCCCCTGCCTTCGCGGATCTTCTCGGAAACTACCGTGACGCCGGCAAGCGCGAGCTGATGATCGCCATCGGCGGCGCGGACGGGCTCGACCCCGCCCTTTACGAGCGCGCCAACGCCACGCTTTGCCTTGGCAAGATGACCTGGCCGCACCAACTCGTGCGCATCCTGCTTGCCGAACAGCTTTATCGTGCCGTCACCATCCTTTCCGGCCATCCCTATCACCGTTCCTGACATCATCGCCGCGCAAGCTCTGGCGTGCAGGATGGCCGAGGCCGTATTTTCGGCGCTGTTTCTTGGCGAAATCGGCAAATCAGCATAGAGCGGGCACAACGGACGTTCGGGAGACGATGAGGAAAACCGGCACAGCCAATCCCGGTAAGGGTGTCAGCCGCCTGCTGCGGCCGGCATTGCTGTCGGCTGTCCTGGCCTCATCAGTGATTTCGGCGCCCCTCTTCGCCGAACCGCAGGACGCCGCCGTCACGCTGGAGAAGACCGGTTCGCTGCCGAGGGCCGAGCCCGATCCCGCCGCGGCCCTTGCGCTGCGCCGCGACAGCACGCGCCGCGAACTCGAAGCGCTCTCGCAGTCGATTACCGTTTCCGACGAGAAGACGAAGCAGCTCGAAACCGAGATCGCCACCCTCGAAAAATCCCGGCAGACCCTGCGCGAGGAAATCGTCAAGTCGGCCGCGCTGCGCAAGCAGATGGAAGAGAAGATCCTTGCCGGCGAGAAGCGGCTGGAAGGCATGCGCGAGGAGGAGGCGGGCGTGCGCGCCTCGCTGCACGAGCGCCGCGGGCTTCTGGCCGAGGTTCTCGCCGCGCTCCAGCGCATGGGGCGAAACCCGCCGCCGGCGCTGCTCGTGACGCCGGACGATGCGCTCGCCTCCGTGCGCAGCGCCATCCTGCTTGGCGCCGTCGTGCCCGGCATCCGCAAGGAAACCGACGCGCTGATCGACGATCTCTCCGCCCTCATGGACATCAAGAGCGATATCGACCGGGAAAAGACCGAGCTGACCGACGCCATGCAGGTGCGCATCGAGGCGGAGAAGCGCACCGAGCTTCTGGTCGCCGAAAACGAAGCCCTGGCCCAGACGAACAACCGCACGCTCGCCGCCGAGCGCCGCCGCGCCGAGGAGCTTGCCGCCCGCGCCACCAGCCTCGAAGGCCTGATCGGCAGCCTGGAGCAGGAGATCGGCTCGGTGCGCGACGCCGCCGCGCTCGCCCGCGCCAAGGAAGAGGAACGACGCGGCCAGAGCGAGGCGGAACGGGAGAAAGCGCGGGCGCTCGCCCGCGAGACGGTGCCCGACAAAAACCGCATTGCTCCGGCATACGAATTCCAGGAGCTGCAGGCAAAACTCGATTATCCCGTGGCGGGCGACGTCCTGCGCCAATTCGGCGAGGCGGATGGTACCGGCCATGATTCGCAGGGGCTGACGCTGGCCGCCAATCCCGGCGCGCTTGTGACCGCGCCCTCGGACGGATGGATCGTCTTTGCCGGAACGTTTCGCAGTTATGGCCGCATGATCATCCTGAATGCCGGAGAGGGATACCATCTGGTTCTCGCCGGCATGGACAAGGTGAGCGTGCGCGAGGGTCAGTTCGTCGTGGCGGGAGAACCGCTCGCCGTGATGGGTGAAAAAAGGGTCGCGAGTGTCAACGCTTTGACGCTGGAAACGGACAAGCCGACACTTTACATTGAATTCCGAAAGAACGGAAAACCGGTTGATTCCCGGCCGTGGTGGTCCGCAAAAAAATCTGGAAAGGCACGCAATGATACGTAGGGCTTCACTTGTTATTGTCGGTGCACTCATGGGTGCCACGGCCATGAGCGTCATCAACACGGTAACGCTGCCCGCCGAAGCCGCCGGCTCGTCGACCTATCGGGAGCTCTCCATTTTCGGCGACGTCTTCGAGCGCGTGCGCGCCCAGTACGTGACCCCGCCGAAGGAAGACCAGCTCATCGAGAATGCCATCAACGGCATGCTCTCCTCGCTCGACCCGCATTCCTCCTACATGAATGCGAAGGACGCCGAGGACATGCGCACCCAGACGCGCGGCGAATTCGGCGGCCTCGGCATCGAGGTCACGATGGAAGACGAGCTCGTCAAGGTCATCACGCCCATCGACGACACGCCGGCCGCCCGGGCGGGTGTTCTTGCCGGTGACTTCATTGCCAAGATCGACGGCGCGGATGTGCGCGGCCTGAAGCTGGAAGAAGCAGTCGAGAAGATGCGCGGCGCCGTCAACACGCCGATCAAGCTGACGCTGATCCGCAAGGGCGCCGACAAGCCGATCGAGCTGACTATCATGCGCGACATCATCGCGGTGAAGGCAGTCAAGTCGCGCGTCGAGGGCGATGTCGGCTATCTGCGCGTCATCTCCTTCACGGAGAAGACCTATGACGACCTGGAAGCTGCGATCACCAAGATCAAGGAAGAGGTTCCGGCCGACAAGTTGAAGGGCTACGTGCTCGACCTCCGCCTCAATCCGGGCGGCCTGCTCGACCAGGCGATCAACGTCTCCGACGCCTTCCTGGAACGCGGCGAGGTCGTCTCGACCCGCGGCCGCAACGAGGACGAAACCCGCCGCTTCAACGCGACGCCGGGCGACATCGTCGACGGCAAGCCGGTCATCGTCATGGTCAATGGCGGCTCGGCCTCGGCCTCGGAAATCGTCGCCGGCGCGCTGCAGGACCTGCGCCGCGCCACCGTGCTCGGCACGCGTTCGTTCGGCAAGGGTTCTGTCCAGACCATCATCCCGATGGGCGAAGCCGGCGCGCTGCGCCTGACGACGGCGCTCTATTACACGCCGTCGGGCAAATCGATCCAGGGCACCGGCATCACGCCCGACATCACCGTCGAGCAGCCGCTGCCGCCGGAACTGCAGGGCAAGCTGGAAAATGCCAGCGAATCGAGCCTGCGCGGCCATATCCAGGGCCAGAGTGAGACGGAAACCGGTTCGGGCTCGTCCGCCTATGTCCCGCCGGAAGCCAAGGACGACGTACAGCTTCAATACGCGCTGGAACTGCTGCGCGGCCAGAAGACCGACCCGTCCTTCCCGGCCAATCCGGAAAAGGCCGAACTGAAGAAGTAAACCGCATGCGCAGGGCCCGCCATCGCGCGGGCCATGTCTCCTTTCGGACCGGCCAGCCAGCGCGGACTGACCTTGGGCACAGACATTCACGCACCGCTCGGCCAGGACCGCAAGGCAAGGCCAGGACCCGCGGGACCGTCCCGGTTCTCCGCCGGCAATGTCGTGTTCGCCGTGGCGCTTACCAGCCTGCTCGGCTTTTCCGGCTGGACGGCGCTGGCGCCGAGCGGCCTGCGCACCGCGCCGCTCACCATCCCCGCCGACGATACGGCCGCCGCAACCCCGGAAACGGGGCTCGACCAGAAGGTGGCGGAAGCCAAGGACGGCGTGCGCCGTGCCAATGGCCTTTCTGGCGCCCACGTCGAGGAAACCGTGACCGACAACGGCAATGTCGTGCGCAAATATTCACCCGGCACACGCGACGGCACCGGCCCGCTGCTAATCGAGGCGAACCGCATCGGCCAGGACGCCCGCACGGCCGCCTTCCCCAACGACGACCTCCTGGAAGACACGTCCGACGGCAAGATTCCCGTCATCGGCCTCGATGGCACGCGGCCGATGGATCAGTATGCCCGTCCCTGGTCGGGCGCGCGCGGCACCCGCATCGCCATCGTCGTCGGCGGCCTCGGCCTCAGCCAGACGGGCACGCAGCGCGCGATCCGCGAACTGCCGGGCGAGGTGACGCTTGCCTTCGCCGCCAGCGGCAACAGCCTGCCGCGCTGGATGCAGGAGGCACGCCGAAATGGCCATGAAATCCTGCTGCAGATGCCGCTGGAGCCCTTTGACTACCCGCAGAACGACCCCGGCCCCTTCACGCTGCGCACCGACGCCAAGGAGGCGCAGAACCTCGCAGAGCTGCACCGCGCCATGGCGAAAATCACCAATTATACCGGGATCGTGAATTTCATGGGCGGCCGCTTCCTTTCGGATGCGGACGCGCTGGAGCCGGTCATGCGCGATGTCGCAAACCGTGGCCTCCTGTTCCTCGACGACGGCAGCACGGCGCAATCGCTCTCCGGCACGCTGGCCGGCGCCATCGAGGCGCCGCATGCCTTCGCCGATCTCCAGCTCGACGCCGACCTGTCGCAGGCTTCGGTGCTGAAGAAGCTCGACGAACTGGAGCGCATCGCCCGGCGCAACGGCACGGCGATCGGCATCGCCTCGGCCTTCGATGAAAGTGTAGACGCGATCAGCAAATGGTGCGAGGAAGCCCAGACCCGCGGTATCGAGATCGTCGGCGTCGCCGCGCTCGCAGCCGTTCCCGCCAAGAAATAGGAAGCTTCGATGGGCAAGGAAAAGGACAAGGTGATAAGGGCCGAGGATCTGCCCTATCGCCCCTGCGTCGGCATCATGGTGCTGAACGCCGAGAACAAGGTCTGGGCCGGTCGGCGCATTCCCGTCGGCAATTCGGAATATGACGGTTCGCCGCAACTCTGGCAAATGCCGCAGGGCGGCATCGACGAGGGCGAGGATCCGCTGGAGGCCGCTTATCGCGAGCTCTACGAGGAAACCGGCATCAAAAGCGTTTCGCTGATCGCCGATGCCGGCCGCTGGATCAACTACGACCTGCCGGCCCATCTTCTCGGCATCGGCCTCAAGGGCAAGTATCGCGGCCAGACCCAGCGCTGGTTCGCCTTCCGCTTCGAAGGAACGGAGAGCGAAATCGCCATCAACCCGCCGCCCGGCGGCCACGACGCCGAATTCGACGCCTGGGAATGGAAGGCGATGCGCGACCTGCCGGAACTGATCGTGCCCTTCAAACGCAAGGTCTATGAAGAGGTCGTCGCGGCCTTCGCGCATCTGGCGCCCTGAAACAAAAAACCCCGGCAAAGCCGGGGTTTTCCGTATCTGCAGAGGCGGAAGCCTTACTCGGCTTCGTTCGCCGGGGCCGCGTTGAGCTGGCCGTATTTCGCTTCGCCGATCTTGTCGAGCAGTTCCAGCTGGGTTTCGAGGAAGTCGATATGGCCTTCCTCGTCCATCAGCAGCTCTTCAAAGAGCTTCATGCTGACATAGTCGCCGGCCTGATAACAGATGTCGCGCGACTTCTTGTAGGCCGTGCGGGCGTCGTATTCGCCGGCAAGGTCGGCTTCCAGCACTTCCTTGACGTTCTGGCCAATGCGCATCGGCGCGACGGTCTGAAGGTTCGGATGGCCTTCGAGGAAGATGATGCGGGCGACGAGCTTGTCGGCATGCTGCATCTCTTCGATCGATTCGGCACGCTCCTTCTTGGCGAGAAGCGTGTAGCCCCAGTCTTCCAGCAGGCGATAGTGAAGCCAGTACTGGTTGACGGCACCAAGCTCGAGATAGAGCGCTTCGTTAAGCTGCTCGATGACTTTTTTGTCGCCTTTCAAGGTCCGCTCTCCTGTTATCTTCATGGAATTGTTTGAGGCGGGCCATGAAATCAAAAATCTCGGCATCCGTCGAGTCGCCCCGGGCGTGATACTGCTCGGTGGTGCGGATGATGATATCGACAACATTGGGGAAGCAGCCGCAGCAACGGCCGCGCTTCTGCATCGCGTGGTAGACTTTCGCAGGCACGATAAGCTGCCAACAGTCCTCGTCGAGGAGGGTGTTGATCACGTCGACGATTTCTTTTTCGGTGATGAAGTTGCAGCTGCAAACCAGCATTTCGTCTTGCCTGCCATACGCAAAGTACTGAGTTTCCGGGATTAAGCAAAAGAGGACCCTGATTGTCAAGAATGAACAGGTCAGCCTTGCTGACTCAAAATCTTAGACTCGTTCCAATCATGACTGAAAAGATCGCCTTTTCAGACGCTTACTCGCCCTTCGGCGCGCAGCACAAAAGTGCGGGTGCGGCAAACTGACCGATCACGTTTTATTGCGCCTCGCCCGGCCAGCCGGCTTTGCCCACCGATCCCGCAAACCGCGCCGAATCGCGCCCGAGGCCCGGTTTCCTCGGACAACGCAGGGGCGGCATGCAAATTCGACCCTCGAAAATTGTGGGAAATCGTCTATATGACGGGCAAAGGAGAGCCCATGGCCCGCATTGACCAGACCGAGGATTGGCGCAACCGCCATGCCCCGACCATCAGCACGTTCGAGTCCCTGGCGCTGGAGGCCTATGGCCACCTGCCGGAAGAATTCCGTGCGCTGACGGGCAACCTCATCATCGAGATCGCCGAATTCCCCAGCGACGATGTTTTTGAAGACATGGCGCTGGAAACCCCCTTCGACCTCTTGGGTCTCTTCGAAGGGCGCGGCATCAGCGAACGCTTTACTGTCGAGACCGGCGAGATGCCGAACCGCATCACCCTCTATCGTCGCCCGATCCTCGATTATTGGGCCGAAAACGAGGAGACCCTCGGCGACATCGTCACCCACGTCCTCATCCACGAGATCGGCCACCATTTCGGCCTGTCGGACGACGACATGGAGCGCATCGAGGCGAGTGTGGAGATCGCGGCGGGTTAAGCGGGCGGGCCAAGCCCGCCCATGACGACGAAAGGACGCGGGGCCGGAGGCCTGAACCGCCTGTCCCCTACTGCTCCGACAGCTTGATATCAGGCGTATATTCCTTGCCCGGCACGTCCTTCACCACGGCCTGGCCGCATTGCATGACTTTCGCCTCGGCATTGTAGGCATAGGTGGGCGAGCCGTGCAGCTCCCAGCCCTTGTTCAGCGCCAGCGTGACCTTGTGGCAGAACGAGGCGTCATCCGGAGCGGTCAGGAAGCGATAGACTTTCATGCGTCTTTCTTTCTCTCGTTGATGAGGTCGGCCTTGGCGATGGTGCGCCGGGCCTGGTCGGCATGGAGCTTTTCGACCATGCGGCCCGCGATGCTGACCACCGCCTTGCCGGCATTGTCCGGCGCGGCGAAGGCGGCGACCACGGCAAGCGCCTCGGCGGCCTCGGCCTCGCTCACGCCGTAGGCCGCATTGGCCGGAGCGATCTGCGCGGGATGGATCAGCATCTTGCCGTCAAAGCCCATCTGGAGGCCCTGAAGACATTCGGCCGCAAAACCGTCGACATCGGCAAAATCGTTGAAGACGGCGTCGATGACATCGAGCCCGGAGGCTCGCGCCGCCACGACCACCTGAAGCAGCAGCGGCACGAGGAACGGGCGGCCGGGAATGTCGGCGATGCCGGTTTCCTTGCGCAGGTCGTTGAGACCGACGACGAAGCCGTCGAGCCGGCCGCCATGGGTGTGGCCCGTTTCGGCGATGGCGGCAAGGTTGAGAAGACCGGCGGCCGTCTCGATCATTGCCCAGAGCCGCGGTCCGTCGTCGGCGCCGGCCTCGGAAAACCAGTCGGCAACGGTGAGCACGTCCTGCGGTTCGCAGACCTTCGGCACCAGCACGGCATCCGGCATGCAGTCGAGCACCGTTTCGAGATCGAGGGCGCCGTCGGGACCATCGAGGGAATTGATGCGGATGACGTGCTCGCGGCCCGACGAACGATCGAGCGTGCCGAAATGCGCAAGCAGCGCGGCCCGCGCCTCCGCCTTCTTTTCCGGCAGGACGGAGTCCTCGAGATCGAAGATGATGGCATCGCAATCAAGCGTCGCCGACTTGGCGAGCGCGCGTGCGTTGACGGCGGGAACCGTCAGTACCGAGCGGCGCAGGCGAAGCGGATGGTGATGGGGCGTTCTGTTCATCCCTCCTTTGTGACGCGCTTTGCCGCAGGCCGCAAGCGCTGCGAAATTCGGCCTTGCAATGGACAAAATCGGCCCCCACATTGTTTGCTAGAGAAAGGGCAAATCAAAATGCAGCGCATCCGCTCCATCGTCTTCACCGTCTTCGCTATGCTGGTCGCCGGCGCGACGTTCGTGTTCGCCGCCTCGATCGGCCTTGCCATCGCCGGCATCGTCGCCGTGCTGATGCTCGGTTCCATGCTGGCCGCCAAGCTCCAGCCGGCGCCGGTCCGCGCGACCGCCCGCGCCGACCGCAGGCCCCCGGGTCAGCGCGAGCCGCGCATCTGGAACGACGGTCGCGGTACGATCATCGACCTCTGAGTCGAGACCTTCCCTGCGGAAGGAACGACCGGGCGCTATCCTCGCGCCCGGCAATTGCGCTTGACGCCCCGCTTTTCCCGAAGATTCTCCTTCAAATCCCGGGAAAACTGATCTAAACGCTTGCACCAACCGACATCACCGTATTCCGAGGGTCCTGCCATGGAAAAGTTCGTCAAGCTGACCGGCGTCGCCGCGCCGCTTCCCGTAGTCAATGTCGACACGGACATGATCATTCCGAAGGACTACCTCAAGACGATCAAGCGCACGGGTCTCGGCAAGGGCCTCTTCGCCGAAGCGCGCTACAACGAGGACGGCAGCGTCAACGAAACGTTCGTGCTGAACAAGCCGGCCTACCAGAATGCCACGATCCTCGTCGCCGGCGACAATTTCGGCTGCGGCTCCTCGCGTGAGCATGCGCCGTGGGCCCTGCTCGACTTCGGCATCCGCTGCGTCATCTCCACCAGCTTCGCCGACATCTTCTACAACAACTGTTTCAAGAACGGCATCCTGCCCATCGTCGTCAGCCAGGACGACCTGGACAAGCTGATGGACGACGCCAGCCGCGGCTCCAACGCCATCCTGACGGTCGACCTGGAAACCCAGGAAATCACCGGTCCCGACGGCGGCCGCATCGGCTTCGAAATCGACGCCTTCCGCCGCCACTGCCTGCTGAACGGGCTCGACGATATCGGCCTGACGCTGGAAAAGGCGACCTCCATCGACACGTTCGAGAAGCAGACCGCAACCTCGCGTCCCTGGGCGTAAGACGATGCGCCGGCTGATCTCGTCCGGCTCTCCCTTCGAGGCGACGGCGGGCTATTCGCGCGCCGTCATCCAGGGCGACTGGTGCTTCGTCTCCGGCACGACCGGCTACGACTATGCCAGCATGACCATGCCCGACAGCGTCGAGGACCAGACACGCAACTGCCTTGCCACCATCGGCAAGGCCCTGCAGGATGGCGGCTTCTCCTTCGCGGACGTGGTGCGCTGCCACTATTATGTCACCGACGCAGCCTTTGCCGACCGCGTCTTCCCCATTCTCGGCGAGGCCTTCGGCGCGATCCGCCCCGCGGCCACCATGGTGGTCTGCGATCTCATCCGCCCCGAAATGCTGATCGAGATCGAAGTCACGGCGCTCCGCGGATCCTAGGGCGTTTCCGCCGCCCCGAAGGCAAAACCGTCGCGCACTTGCCGCTGCTGCTTTCGCCGAAAGGTGAAGGTGTTTGCGCAAAATTCTTTCTTTTCGGCGATTTTCCTTGAACGGAAGTTGCGCTAAGAAGCGCGCAACCCTTCCGTGACATCAAGGAAAATCCCATGACAGCGCGTAACCTCCTCCTTCTGCCCGGCGACGGCATCGGCCCGGAAGCCATGGCGGAAGTCCGCAAGATCATCGCCTATATGAACGCCGAATGCGGTGCCGGTTTCACCACCGACGAAGGCCTCGTCGGCGGCTCGGCCTATGACGCCCATGGCGTGGCGATCTCGGAAGGCGACATGGAGAAGGCGCTGGCGGCCGACGCCGTGCTGTTCGGCGCCGTCGGCGGTCCGAAATGGGATGCCGTTCCTTACGACGTGCGTCCGGAAGCCGGCCTGCTGCGCCTGCGCAAGGACCTCAAGCTCTTCGCGAATCTGCGCCCAGCCATCTGCTATCCGGCGCTGGCCAACGCATCCTCGCTGAAACCGGAGCTGGTGGAAGGCCTCGACATCCTCATCGTGCGCGAGCTGACGGGCGGCGTCTATTTCGGCGAGCCGAAGGAGATCATCGATCTCGGCAACGGCCAGAAGCGCGGCATCGACACCCAGGTCTACGACACCTACGAGATCGAGCGCATCGCCGGCGTCGCCTTCGAGCTGGCCCGCACGCGCCAGAACCGCGTCTGCTCGATGGAAAAGCGCAACGTCATGAAGTCGGGCGTGCTCTGGAACCAGGTGGTGACGGAAACGCACAAGCGCAGCTATTCCGACGTGCAGCTCGAGCACATGCTGGCCGATGCCGGCGGCATGCAGCTCGTGCGTGCGCCCAAGCAGTTCGACGTCATCGTCACCGACAACCTCTTCGGCGACATGCTTTCCGACGTCGCCGCCATGCTGACCGGCTCGCTCGGCATGCTGCCGTCCGCCTCGCTCGGCGCGCCGGACGCCAAGGGCCAGCGCAAGGCGCTCTACGAGCCCGTGCACGGCTCGGCACCGGACATTGCCGGCAAGGGCATCGCCAACCCGATCGCCATGATCGCCTCCTTCGCCATGTGCCTGCGTTACTCGTTCAACATGGTCAAGGAAGCCGACAACCTGGAAAAGGCGATCGCCGACGTGCTCGACAGCGGCATCCGCACCGGCGACATCATGGCCGACGGCTGCCGCAAGGTCGGCACCGCGGACATGGGCGACGCCATCCTCACTGCCTTCAAGGCACTCTCGGCCTGAGCCGATCCCATCGCTGAAAAGGCTCCCGGCGCACCCGCTCCGGGAGCCTTTTTCGTTTCGCGCCCTTGAAAAGCCGCCAGCCGCCAGCACATGGAGGCAACGCCGATTTCAAGGGATGCCCATGAACCGATCGCTCGCGACCTCCTCGCTCTGGATCCTTGCCGCCACGGCAATACTTGTGGTGGCGCTCGTTCCCTTCGATCCCCTGATCTCGCAACGCGCCCAGGGGCTTCCGGAAACCATCGTCACCTGGAACAGGCGCATCACGGATTTCGGCACGTTCCGCTGGATGATCTACGGCTCCGGCCTCATCGTCATGCTCGCCTATATCCTGCACCGGGTGAGCGGCAGCGAGACACTGGCGGGCCGGGCGAGAACCGCCTGGCGGCTGTCGCTCTATTTCTTCCTGACGATCGGTGCGACCAGCGCGCTGGTGCATCTGGTCAAGCTTGTCGTCGGCCGCGCCCGACCGGCACTTTTTGCCGAGCACGGCGCCTACAGCCTGACGCCGTTCGCCTATGACGATCTCTATTCCAGCTTTCCCTCCGGCCATTCGGCGGCCGTCGGCGCCTTCTTCGGCGCCTTCTCCATGGTCGCGCCGCGGCTGCGGCCGCTCTTTCTCATGGGCGCGCTGACCATCGGCCTTTCGCGCATCGTCGTCGGTGCGCACTATCCGAGCGACGTGGCGGCAGGCCTGCTGCTCGGCATGTGGACCGCCATCGCACTCGCCTTCGCCTTCGCCCGGCAGGACTGGCTCTTCCGCTTCGACGAACGCGGCTGGCCACTGCCGAAATCGCTTCTCCCAAAATGAAGAACCCGGCCCGCGTTGCCGCGGGCCGGGTCGCCATGAACTATCGGAAGGGGGGAGATCAATCCATGGCGTGGATGTCGCGGTCCTTCGTTTCCGGCAGGAAGAGAAGGCCGATGACGAGGGTGATGCCCGCGAAGACGATGGGGTACCAGAGGCCGTAGTAGATATCGCCCTGGGCCGCACTCATCGCGAAGGCCGTTGCCGGAAGCAGGCCGCCGAACCAGCCGTTGCCGATATGATAGGGCAGCGACATGCCGGTGTAGCGGATGCGGGTCGGGAAGAGTTCGACCAGCAGGGCGGCAATCGGGCCATAGACCATCGTGACGTAGATCACGAGCACGGTCAGCACGGCGATGATCGTGATCCAGTTCACGTTGGCCGGATCGGCGACCATGGTATAGGCGCCGCCGCCGGCAATCGTGTAGACGGCCATGTCGGTGACGCCATTGGCTTCATCGGCCGTCAGCAGCTTGCCGGAAACGAGATCGGCGGCCGGCATGGTCGCCTTTTCGCCGGCACGGATAGCCGCTGCATCGAGCTTCAGTTCCGGGTTGGCGGCGACGAAGGCGTCGAGCTTGGCGTCCGGAACCTTCGCAGCGCCGCGGACCAGCGGATAGCCGGCATCGTGAAGCGCTATGTTGGTCTGCTTCTGGAAGGCCGCATCGAGGCCCTTGGCCTGATCGCCCGCTGCGACCGCGTCGTAGCTGGAGATCGTCTGTTCACCGATCTTGACCGTGGCGGCCGTGCCGGCCGCCGCCGTCGAAACGACGTCATAGGGCACCGAGTTGCGGGTCAGGAACGACGTCGCGATGTCGCAGGAGCTGGTGAACTTCACCGTGCCGGTCGGGTTGAACTGGAAGGAGCACTCGGCCGGGTCGGCATTGACGGTCACCTTGGCCTTGGCCTGGGCAGCAGCCAGGTCGGGGTTGGCGGCGTTGGTCAGGGCCTGGAACAGCGGGAAGTAGGTCAGCACCGCCAGCAGGCAGCCGGCCATGATGATGGGCTTGCGGCCGATCTTGTCCGACAGCGAGCCGAAGATCACGAAGAAAGGCGTGCCGATGATCAGCGAGATCGCGATCATGATGTTGGCGGTCGCACCGTCCACCTTCAGCGACTGCGTCAGGAAGAACAGGGCGTAGAACTGGCCCGTGTACCAGACCACGGCCTGGCCGGCGGTCAGGCCGATCAGGGCCAGGATCACGATCTTCAGGTTCTTCCACTGGCCGAAGGACTCGGACAGCGGTGCCTTGGAGGTCTTGCCCTCGGCCTTCATCTTCTTGAAGGCGGGCGACTCGTTCATGGACAGGCGGATCCACACGCTGATGCCCAGCAGCAGGATGGACACCAGGAAAGGCACGCGCCAGCCCCAGTCCGCAAAGGCTTCCTCACCCACCCAGGTGCGGGTGCCCAGGATCACCATCAGCGACAGGAACAGGCCCAGGGTCGCGGTGGTCTGGATCCAGGAAGTGAAGGCGCCGCGACGGCCGTGCGGCGCGTGCTCGGCCACATAGGTGGCAGCACCGCCGTACTCGCCGCCCAGGGCCAGGCCCTGCAGCAGACGCAGGGCGATCAGGATCACCGGAGCGGCCACGCCGATCGAGTTGTAGGTGGGCAGGATGCCGACGATGAAGGTCGACAGGCCCATGATCAGGATGGTCACCAGGAAGGTGTACTTGCGACCGATCATGTCGCCCAGACGGCCGAACACCAGGGCGCCGAAGGGGCGCACGATGAAGCCCGCGGCAAAGGCCAGCAGGGCGAAGATGAAGGCCGAGCCGGCATCAAGGCCAGCGAAGAACTGCTTGGCGATGATGGCCGCCAAGGAGCCGTAGAGGTAAAAGTCGTACCACTCGAACACCGTGCCGAGCGAGGAGGCGAAGATGACCTTCTTTTCCTCGGCCGTCATCGGCGCCGACTTGGCGTTGCCCACGGTCGAAACATTAGCCATTTGTTTGTCCTCCACAAAAACGGCGTAGCGGGGCAACCCAGGAATGGTCCGGAATTTCTCCCTAAAACGCCGGACGGGGTGCGCCTGATGAAAGGATGGCAGAAAACGCCTTGTGACATCAGCGCTGCTTTGGACTTATGACTTTGGGTGTACGACTTAAGTCGCGGGCGGATGTCTTTGCGCGATGCAGCACGGAAGGCTTGACTCTTCGGCAGATCGGCGTATTCACGTCGCACGCAAAGGAACCGCCATGTACCGCTATGGGATTGCCATCGCCCGCATGATCGCTCCGGCCTTCAACGCCGGACGGGTTCGCCATTGCGTATCGATTTCCAAAACAACGGCCAAAACGACGACGAAAACCGTCTGACGTCTCTGGCCCACCGCTCTCTCCCCGGTATGGCCGGGGACCGAAACCCGCGTCGAGGCCGGCGGGTTTCCCCTCCTGAACCTGCGGAGAGACAGAGAAAGAGAGCTTTAGTCATGGGTTTCAAGATCGCAGTCGCCGGCGCGACCGGCAATGTCGGCCGCGAAATGCTGAACATCCTTTCCGAGCGCGGTTTTCCGGCTGACGAAGTCGTTGCGCTCGCTTCCGCCCGTTCCCAGGGCACCGAAGTCTCCTTCGGCGACCGGACGCTGAAGGTGCAGAACCTCGAAAACTACGATTTCTCCGACACGGACATCTGCCTGATGTCGGCCGGCGGTTCGGTATCGCAGAAGTACTCGCCGAAGATCGGCGCGCAGGGCTGCGTCGTCATCGACAACTCCTCGGCCTGGCGCTACGACGCCGACGTGCCGCTGATCGTTCCGGAAGTGAACCCTGACGCCATCGCGCAGTTCACCCGCAAGAACATCATCGCCAATCCGAATTGCTCGACCGCCCAGCTCGTCGTCGCGCTGAAGCCGCTGCATGACCGCGCCACCATCAAGCGCGTCGTCGTGTCGACCTACCAGTCCGTATCCGGCGCCGGCAAGGACGGCATGGACGAGCTCTTCAACCAGACCCGCGCCGTCTTCGTCGCCGATCCGATCGAATCGAAGAAGTTCACCAAGCGTATCGCCTTCAACGTCATCCCGCACATCGACGTCTTCATGGAAGACGGCTACACGAAGGAAGAGTGGAAGGTTCTCGCCGAGACCAAGAAGATGCTCGACCCGAAGATCAAGGTGACCTGCACGGCCGTGCGCGTCCCGGTCTTCATCGGCCACTCCGAATCGGTCAACATCGAGTTCGAGAAGGAAATCACCGCCGACGAGGCGCGCGAGATCCTGCGCGAAGCGCCCGGTTGCCAGGTCATCGACAAGCACGAGAACGGCGGCTACATCACCCCGTACGAATCGGCCGGTGAAGACGCCACCTACATCTCGCGCATCCGCGAGGACGCGACCGTCGAAAACGGCCTCAATCTCTGGGTCGTCTCCGACAACCTGCGCAAGGGTGCCGCCCTCAACGCCATCCAGATCGCGGAGCTGCTCGTCGCCCGCGGTCTGATCAAGGCGAAGAAGCAGGCCGCCTGATTTTTGGGAAGGACCGTTTTTCCGCATTCCGGCAGGATGTGGCAACGATCCCTTAACCCAATTTAAATAAAAGTCCCGGTTGTTCCGTTTGAGAACAATCGGGACTTCGCTTTGAACCGGTCCGGCCAGTGTCGCCGGCAAGGGTTCACGGCATGGTGCGATGACAGGAACAGGGGAGCATGCCATGCTCCCGCAGCGGAATTCACGAGATCACGGGGTTTTTCATGGGCATGATCAAGAGCGTGGCCAAGGTTCTGGCCGCAATGATCGCCACGGCGGCGGTACCGGCAGCGGCACAGGCCGCCAAGTGCGGCAATGATGCGGGCGGTTTTCCGGCCTGGGTTGAAGCGTTCAAGGATGAGGCAGCCGGTCGCGGCATCAGCCGCGGAACGCTCGACAAGGCCTTCGCCAATGTCAGCTATGCTCGCGCCACGATCCGCGCCGACCGCGGCCAGAAGAGCTTCAAGCTCTCGCTCGACCAGTTCATGCAGAAGCGCGGTGGCAAGGCCATCATCAGCCGCGGCAAGAGCATGAAGAAGCAGAACGCCGCGCTCTTCCAGCGCATCGAGAGCCGCTACGGCGTTCCCGCCGGCCCGCTCATCGCCATCTGGGGCATGGAAACCGGCTTCGGCGGCTTCCTCGGCAAGGAACACACGCTTTCGGCCGTCGCGACGCTCGCCTATGACTGCCGTCGCTCTGACTATTTCACGAACCAGCTCTATGCCGCCCTGCAGCTCGTGCAGAACGGCACGCTGAGCACCACGGCGCGCGGCGCCGCGCATGGCGAAATCGGCCAGACCCAGTTCCTGCCGGCAAACGTGCTGAAATACGGTGTCGACGGCGACGGCAACGGCCGCATCGATCTCGTCGGCTCGAAGGCCGACGCGCTCGCCTCCACGGCGAACTTCCTGCGCGGCCACGGCTGGCGCGCCGGCGGCGGCTACCAGCCGGGCGAAGGCAATTTCGGCGCCCTGCAGGGTTGGAACGCAGCCAGCGTCTACCAGCGCGCGATCGCCATCATCGGTGCGGAAATCGACGGCAACTAAGCCGGTTCTCTTCAACAAAAAGCCCGGCGCGGGAAACCGTGCCGGGCTTTTTCGTTATGCGCTCGGGCGCTTGAAGTCGCCAGTGGCGGCGTCCATGATCCAGAGCTCGCCGGTCGAGATGTCGAACCAGGCGCCGTGCAACTGGATGCGGCCCTTTTCCTCCAGGATGCGCACGCAGGGGAACGTCCTGAGATTGGCGATGGAATTGCGGATGGAGACGCGTTCGAGGGCGCGCTGGCGTTCGCCCTGCGTCAGGATTTCCGCACCCTGGATCTGCTCGGCGACGGGCTTCAGCATGCCCATCCACTTGCCGATGAAATCGCCCGGCGACAGCGGTTCGGCATCGGGATCGAGCGCGGCGGAGATACCGCCGCAGCGGCCGTGACCCATCACGAGGATATCGGTGACCTTGAGCGACTGCACGGCGAATTCGAGCGCCGCGGAGGTGGCATGGAACTGGCCGTCCGGCTCATAGGGCGGCACGAGGTTCGCGACGTTGCGCACGACGAAGAGTTCGCCCGGCCCGCTGTCGAAGATCGTCTCCGGCGCGGCGCGGGAATCGCAACAGGCGATGACAAGGGTCTTCGGCTTCTGGCCGGTCTCGGCCAGCGCCCTGTAGCGCGCCGACTGTTCGGCATAACGGCCGGACATGAAATTGCGGTAGCCATTCAGGAGACGATCGGGAAAGCGGTTCATGCGTCGGAATACCCCCGTGATACGATCTGCCGGACGAGGCTCCATCCGGCTTGACGCATAAACCATTCCGAAGGGCAGGGCGCAAGACCGGATCGCGTTACGGCCGGCGCGTTTGCGCCGGATGCATGAGGCGGCGCATGTGCACCATGGCCATCGGGGTCGAGATGCTGGACGCGTCCTGCTCCAGCGTCAATTCGTCGGCGCCGCGCTTGGCGGTGCGCGCGACGATCTCGAAAACGCTGGCCGTCGCGCTCATCAAAGCGCGCTCGTCGGCCAAGCCCTCCATCACCCGCGAGAGAAAAATGGCCGACAGCAGGTCGCCGGTGCCGTTCGGCGGGTTGGGCACGAGGCGGTGTTCGGCCAGAAGCGCGCTGCGGCCGGACAGATAGAGGTTGC
Organism: Roseateles sp. XES5; assembly: GCF_020535545.1. Lineage (NCBI taxonomy): Bacteria > Pseudomonadati > Pseudomonadota > Betaproteobacteria > Burkholderiales > Sphaerotilaceae > Roseateles > Roseateles sp. XES5. The sequence continues at coordinate 1,809,152 of NZ_CP084752.1, read as the reverse complement.
CGGTACTGCCGACCATCAGCGGATGCGCCGACGTGACGAGCATGCGGGCCGGACCGAGCGACAGCGCCGCGTCGACGATCGCCGCATTGGTCTCCAGCGGCGCACCGGCGAGCCAGGACAGTTCGAAGCGGTTCGGCGTGGCAATGGAGGCGAGCGGGATCAGGCTATCGCGGATCGCCACCGCCGTCTCCTCCGGCACATAGAGGCCACGCTCGTCCCCGCAGACGGGATCGCACATATAGAGAAGGTCGGGATTGTCGGCCCTGAGGCTCTCGACAAGCCGCGCCACCGAGCGGGCCTGGTCCGCACTTCCGAGATAGCCGGTCAGCACCGCCTTCACCTCGCCGCGCCAGGGCGCGCGAATGAGATCGGAAACGACCGCGTCGAAATCGTCGGCCGCGAGCGGAATGCGGGTCGCGCGGCCATGGCCGGGATGCCAGGGCAGGATGACGGTGGGCAGCGCCCAGACAGGGTGGCCGAGCGTTTCGAGTGCGAAGACAGCGGCGCGGTTGCCCACCGTTCCACGCACCACATGGCTCGAAATGACGATGACCGTGCCCTTGTCGCTGTCGTGCATAGCCGGCTCCCTTCGCTTGGCCGAAGTGATCGCAAGGGGGTCCTTTTCTGTCAACATTCGGTTCTCTTGGGAAATGACCGGATTGAGCGGTTCAGGCCGGTTTTGGGCTACTTTTCGACGAAAAATCATGAATTTCACGACAAAACGACAGCAAAACTGACCTATTCCGGACAAAATCGATTGAATTTTCTCGCAAACGCACAAATTTCGTCGCGCGTATTTTTTCTTCTGCTAACGTCCCGGCCATCGGATTCGAGGGAGAATTCCATGGGTGCCAGGACCAATATGAAACGAGAAAAACACATCGAGGCCGCAAAGGCCGCAGCAGCCGCCCTCGGCGCAAAGACGCTCAACCCGGACATCCTTTTCGGGCGTGCCAGCAAGGACGATATCGAGCACTATACGGGTGAGATGCTGGCCGCAGCAGCCGCCCATGCCATGGCCGAAATCGAGGCCTGGGACGGCAGCGCGCCGCGCGTCACCGTCACCACGCTTACCGACGTGAAGCCGCAGGGCCAGCCGGTCTCCGTCCTCTCCGTCACCGACCGCAACCAGCCGTTCCTTTACGATTCGGTCATGGGCGAAGTGACGAGCACGCATCGCGACATCCACCTTGCGATCCACCCGATCCTCGTCGTGGCGCCGGGCGAGGCGCCGAAGCTCTTCTCGCCGGACGAGGAAAGCGATCCGTCACACCGGGTCAGCCACATCGAGATCCATCTGTCCGAACTTGCGCCGGCCGAGGCCGCCTCCCTCGCCGAGCGCGTCGGCAATGCGCTGAACCAGGTGCACCTTGCCGTCGACGACTGGCCGTCCATGCTGGAAAAGCTCGACAGCACCATGGCCGACATGGCCCGTTACGCCAAGGAGAAGCCCGGCAAGGACGAGGCGCTCGCCTTCCTCGACTGGCTGCGCGCCAACAACTTCACCTTCCTCGGCATGCGGGAATACAGCTATTCCGGCAAGGGCGAGGCGGCGACCGTGGAACGCGGCGGCGAAGGCCTCGGCATTCTCTCCGATCCTGATGTGCGCGTGCTGCGCCTCGGCAAGGATGCCGTGACGACGACGCCGGAAATTCTCGAATTCCTCGAAGGCCCGGATTTCCTCATCGTCACCAAGGCCAATGTGAAATCCGTCGTGCACCGCCGGGCCTATATGGACTATGTCGGCCTCAAGCGCTTCGACGAGAAGGGCAAGGTCATCGGCGAACTGCGCATCGTCGGCCTCTTCACCTCCACCGCCTATACCCATGCCGCCGGCCAGATTCCGCTCCTGCGCTCCAAGGTGGAGGCGGTCGTCGAGCATTTCGGCTACGACCCGAAGAGCCATTCCGGCAAGATGCTGATCAACACGCTGGAATCCTATCCGCGTGACGATCTCTTCCAGATCGACACAGGCCTGCTCGCCAGCTTCTGCGAACAGATCAACGAACTCTCGGACCGGCCACGCATCCGCGTCCTGCCGCGCATCGACCGCTTCGACCGCTTCGTTTCTGTGATCGTCTACGTGCCGCGCGAGCAGTACGATTCGGACGTGCGCGAGAAGATCGGCAACTATCTGAAGTCGGCTTACGACGGCCGTGTCTCGGCTTACTATCCGGCCTTCCCGGAAGGCGGCCTTGCCCGCGTGCACTTCATCATCGGCCGCTCCGGCGGCAAGACGCCGCGCATTCCGCAGCCGAAGCTGGAACAGGCGGTGCGCGAGATCGCGACGCGCTGGACCGACCGTTTCGAGGCCCTGTCCAATGCCGATGGCGTGCGCCTCGACACCGACCGCGGCTATCAGGAAGACTTCACTCCGGCCGAAGCCCATGCGGATCTTGCGCTGATCACCACGGCAACGGCGGAAAACCCGATCAGCATCGCCTTCTACCGCAAGGCCTGGAACACGGATCTCACCTCCGTCGAACTGAAGATCTTCCATGCCGGCGAGCCGGTTTCGCTCTCGCAGCGCGTCCCGCTGCTCGAAAACCTCGGCTTCAACGTCGTCAGCGAGCAGACGCACGACCTGACGCTCGTCGGCCTCGACGGCAAGCAGCGCCGCGTCATCCTGCATGACATGGAGCTGAAGCAGCGCGACGGCCAGGAAGTGAACCTTGCCAAGCTGAGCCCGATCCTGGAGGAAGCCTTCCTCGCGGCCTGGCACGGCGAGGTGGACGACGACGCGCTGAACCGCCTGATCCTCACCGCCGGCCTTTCGGCGCGCGAGATCATGGCGCTACGCACCTATTCGCGTTACCTGCGCCAGACGGGCATCGCCTATTCGCAAGGCTACATCGCCGATACGCTGAACAAATATCCGGCCATCGCCGCGAACCTCTTCCGCCTGTTCGAGACCCGTCTCGATCCGAAGCTTTCGGATCGCCAGCGCGAGAAGAAGTCTGCCGAGGTGGCCGCGGCCATCGAGGAAGCGCTGGCAAACGTGCCGAGCCTCGACGAGGACCGGATGCTCCGCCGCTGCGTCAATGCCATCGAGGCGACGCTGCGCACGAACTATTTCCAGAAGGATGCGGACGGCAAGCCGCGCAAGACGCTGGCGATCAAGCTCGATCCGAAGGCCCTCGACGGCCTGCCGGAGCCGCGCCCCTTCCGCGAAATCTTCGTCTATGGCGCGGAAGTGGAAGGCGTGCACCTGCGCTTCGGCAAGGTCGCTCGCGGCGGCCTGCGCTGGTCCGACCGCGCGCAGGACTACCGCACGGAAGTGCTGGGCCTCGTGAAGGCGCAGCAGGTGAAGAACTCGGTCATCGTGCCGGTCGGCGCCAAGGGCGGCTTCTATCCCAAGCAGCTTCCCGTCGGCGGCAGCCGCGACGCCGTCTTCAAGGCCGGCACCGAAGCCTACAAGACCTATATCCGCACGCTGCTCTCCGTCACCGACAACATCGTCGGCCAGGACGTCGTGCCGCCGGCCGATACCGTGCGCATCGACGGGGACGACCCCTATTTCGTCGTCGCCGCCGACAAGGGCACCGCGACCTTCTCCGACACGGCGAACGGGCTGGCCCAGGAAGCCGGCTTCTGGCTCGACGACGCCTTTGCGTCGGGCGGCTCGGCCGGCTACGACCACAAGAAGATGGGCATCACCGCCCGCGGCGGCTGGGAAACCGTCAAGCGCCACTTCCGCGAGATGAACATCGACATCCAGAAGACGCCGTTCACCGTCGCCGGCGTCGGCGACATGTCTGGCGACGTCTTCGGCAACGGCATGCTGCTGTCGCGCAAGATTCGCCTCGTCGCGGCCTTCGACCACCGCGACATCTTCATCGATCCGAATCCGGATACCGACACGTCCTTTGCCGAGCGCCGCCGCATGTTCAACCTGCCGCGCTCGAGCTGGCAGGACTATGATCGCTCGGTCCTCTCCAAGGGCGCGATGATCATTCCGCGTACGGAAAAATCCGTGACGCTGACGCCGGAAGCCATGGCCGTGATCGGCCTCGACAAGCCCAAGGCAACGCCGTTCGAAATCATGACGGCGATCCTCAAGGCCCCGGTCGACCTGCTGTGGTTCGGCGGCATCGGCACCTATATCCGCGGCCAGAACGAGACGGACGCGGAAGTGGGCGACCGCGCCAACGACCCGATCCGCATCGTCGGCGAGGACGTGCGTGCCAAGGTGATCGGCGAGGGCGCCAATCTCGGCGTCACCCAGCGCGGCCGCATCGCCTTCGGCCTCAAGGGCGGACGCAGCAATTCCGACGCCATCGACAACTCGGCCGGCGTGAACTCGTCGGACGTCGAGGTCAACATCAAGATCGCGCTCGCCTCGGCCATGCGCGACGAGCGGTTGACGCGCGCCAAGCGCAACGTGCTGCTTGCCTCGATGACGGACGAGGTGGCCCATCTCGTGCTGCGCAACAACTACCTGCAGTCACTGGCGATCTCGCTGACGGAACGGCAGGGCACGGCCAACCGCGCGCCGCTGACGCGCCTGATGGATCGCTTCGAGGCCGCCGGCCAGCTCAACCGCAAGGTCGAGACTCTGCCCGACGACCGCACCGTCGCAGAGCGCTACCAGGCCGGCAAGCCGCTGACGCGGCCGGAGATCGGCGTGCTGCTCTCCTATGCCAAGCTGGTGCTGTTCGATGAACTGATCCACACGAACCTGCCGGACGAGCCCTATTTCGAACCGACGCTGACGGGTTACTTCCCGGCGAAGATGCAGAAGGCGCATGCGGACGATATCCGTTCGCATCGCCTGCGCCGCGAGATCATCGCGACGATCCTCGCCAACGAGGTGATCAATCGCGGCGGCCCGGCCTTCGTCAACACCCTGACCGACGGCACCGGCTTCGGCTCCGCCGATGCGGTGAAGGCGGCGATCATCGCCCGTGATGGCTACGGCCTGGCAACGCTCTATGCCGGCGTCGATGCGCTGGACAACGTGGTGTCGGGCGCGGTGCAGAACGAGCTCTACGAGGAGATCGGCCGCATCTACGCCTCCGTCACCAGCCTGCTGCTGACGACCGGCGCGGTCGCCGGCCCGATGGATCAGGCCGTGCACAAGCTCAAGCAGGCGCTGAAGCAGCTTCGCCCCAACCTTGCGACGCTGGTTTCGGAAGCCGCCGGCGACGAGGCCCGCCGCAAGGCCCATGCCTATGAGGACGAAGGCGTTCCGGGCGAGCTGGCGGAAGAGATCGCCACGCTCTCCATGCTCACCTTCGTGCCCGAGGTCATGCTGATCGCCAATGCCACCGGCGATACGCTCGGCAAGACGGCGCAAACCTTCGCCGGCATCAGCTCGGCGCTGAACATCGGCCGTCTGCTCTCGGCGGCGGGCCGCATTCCAACCGGCGATCTCTATGAGGCGCTCGCCTTGCAGCGCAGCCTCACCGACATCGCCAATGCCCGCCGCGACCTCGCAAGCGCCGTGCTTGCCCGCCACAAGGGCGACAAGGCCCCGCTTGCCGCCTGGCAGCAGGCGGAGAAGGAGCGGCTTGCCCGCGTGACGGCGAACCTCTCGGCGCTGACGGAAACGGGCGAAGCGACGCTCGCCAAGGTCAGCGTCGCCGCCGGCATCCTGAGCGACCTTGCGCAGGAAAGGGCGAAGTGAGACAGTCCGCTGCCGGCTGACGGGACGAGGGTTCCGTTAGCCGGCTGAGGACGGGCGCGGTCGTTGCCCCATAGCCAAGGAGGGGCAATGACGGTCGTCACGGAAAGCCGGGAGCCACGCCCGGGCAAGTTCGGCATTGCGGGCTGGATGCTGTTCGACTGGGCGGCCCAGCCCTTTTTCACGGTTATCACCACCTTCATCTTCGGCCCCTATCTCGTCTCGCGCCTTACCGAAGACCACGCAGCAGGGCAGGCGGCCTGGAGCTACACGCTCACCATCGCCGGCATCGCCATCGCGCTGCTCGCCCCCGTCATGGGCTCCATCGCCGATGCATCGGGCGCGCGAAAACCCTGGATCGCCGCCTTCGCGGTCATCAAGATTCTCTCGCTTTTCGCTCTCTGGCAGGCCGCGCCCGGCAGCAGCCTGCCGTTTGCGATGGCCATGATCGTGCTCGCCACCGTCGCGGCGGAATTTTCCATCGTCTTCAACGATTCCATGATGCCGCGGCTCGTAAAGCCGGAAGACGCCGGCCGCATCTCCAACATCGCCTGGGGGCTCGGCTATCTCGGCGGTATGATCGTTCTGATCGCCGTCGTCGCCCTGCTCGCCGCCAATCCCGAAACGGGCAAGACCGCCATCGGCATCGCGCCGCTCTTCGGCCTCGACCCCGCGACGGGCGAGGACGCGCGTGTCACCGGGCCGATCTCCGCCGTCTGGTATCTTGTCTTCATCCTGCCGATGTTCTTTTTCACGCCGGACCAGAGCAAGGGTCTTCCGATCGCGAGCGCCGTGCGCGCCGGTTTTTCCGACCTCTCAGCGGCGCTGCGCGACCTGAAGAACAAGCCCGGCATCCTGCGCTTCCTCGTCGCCCGCATGATCTACCAGGATGGCGTCAATGGCCTGCTCGCCCTCGGCGGCACCTTCGCGGCCGGCATGTTCGCCTGGCGGACCTTCGAGCTCGGCATCTACGGCATCATTCTCAACGTCGTCGCCATCGGCGGCTGCCTCTATGCCAGCCGGCTGGACAAGCGCCTCGGCTCGAAGACAGTCGTCATCATGAGCCTCATATGCCTCACCCTGGCGACCATCGGCATCGTCTCGACCGGTCCGGGTTTCACGCTGTTCGGCCTCATTCCGTTGCCGACCGCCGACAACAACGGCCTCTTCGGCACCGCCGCGGAAAAGGCCTATATCCTCTACGGCCTGCTGATCGGGGTCGCCTTCGGCCCCGTGCAGGCCTCCGCGCGTTCCTATCTCGCGCAGAGCATTCATCCGGACGAGGCCGGGCGCTATTTCGGCCTCTATGCCCTCTCGGGCCGTGCCACGTCCTTCCTCGCCCCGCTCTCCGTCGCCCTCATCACCACGGCCACGGGCTCGGCGAGGACGGGCATGATGGCGCTCATCGCCTTCCTCGTCGTCGGCTTCCTGCTTTTGCTGCGCACGCCCTATCCGGCGGCGAAAATGGACGCCTGAAACGCAAAACGCCCCGCAAGCGGGGCGTTCCGTCTCCGGCGAAGAATCCGGATAAGCTCAGTGCCTGAAGTGGCGCATGCCGGTGAAGACCATGGCGACGCCGGCCTCGTCCGCTGCGGCGATCACTTCCGCATCGCGCATCGAGCCACCCGGCTGGATGACCGCCGTCGCGCCGGCGGCAATGGCCGAAAGCAGGCCGTCCGCGAAGGGCAGGAAGGCTTCGGAGGCAACGGCGGAACCGCGCGTCAGCGGTTCGGCAAGCCCCATGGCCCTGGCGGCTTCCTCGGCCTTCAGGCCGGCGATGCGGGCCGAATCGACACGGCTCATCTGCCCGGCGCCGATGCCCGCCGTCTGCCCGTCCTTGGCATAGACCACGGCATTCGACTTCACATGCTTGGCGACCTTGAAGGCGAACTTCATGTCCTCGAGCTCCTGCGCCGTCGGCGCGCGCTTGGTGACGACTTTCAGTTCGAGATCCTCGACCATGCCGTTGTCGCGGCTCTGCACGAGCAGGCCGCCGGAAACGGTCTTGGCGGAAAGGCCCGGTACGCGCGGATCGGGCAGGGCGCCCGTCACCAGCAGGCGCAGGTTCGGCTTGCCGGCGATGATGGCGCGGGCCTTCTCGTCGGCGTCAGGCGCGATGATGACCTCGGTGAAGAGCTTGACGATCTCTTCCGCCGTCTCGCCGTCGAGCGTCGAATTGAGCGCGATGATACCGCCGAAGGCCGAGACCGGGTCGCAGGCGAGCGCCCGTGCATAGGCATCCTTCAGCGTCTTGCCGGTGGCAACGCCGCAGGGATTGGCGTGCTTGATGATCGCGCAGGCCGGCCCGTTCTCCGGCAGGAACTCGGCGACCAGCTCGAAAGCGGCGTCCGTGTCGTTGATGTTGTTGTAGGAGAGCTGCTTGCCCTGCAGCAGCGTCGCGGTAGCGACGCCCGGACGGTTCTCGCCGGTGACGTAGAAACCTGCCTTCTGGTGCGGGTTCTCGCCATAGCGCATCTCTTCCTTCAGCACGCCGCCGAGCACCCGGTGGCGCGGCATGGCGATGTCGAGCGCCTCGGCGAACCAGTTGGAGATCGCCGCGTCATAGGCCGCCGTGCGGGCATAGGCCTTGGCGGCGAGGCGCTGGCGGAAGGCGTAGGAGGTCGAGCCGTCGGCCAGTTCCTCCAGAAGCGCCGGATAGTCGGCCGGATCGGTGACGACGGTCACATAGGCATGGTTCTTGGCCGAGGCGCGGATCATCGCCGGACCGCCGATATCGATGTTCTCGACGGTTGTTGGATAGTCGCCGCCCTTGGCGCGGACTTCCTCGAAGGGATAGAGATTGATGACGGCAAGATCGATGGCGCCGATGCCGTGGGCCTTCATCGCCTCGACATGCTCGGCATCGTCGCGGATCGCCAGCAGGCCGCCGTGAACGGAGGGATGCAGCGTCTTGACGCGGCCGTCCATGATTTCCGGAAAGCCGGTGACTTCGGAGACGTCCGTGACCGCAAGGCCTGCATCGCTGAGCGCCTTGTGCGTGCCGCCGGTCGACAGCAGGCGCACGCCCTTTTCGGCAAGCGCCGTCGCAAGCGCGACGACGCCGGCCTTGTCGGAAACCGACAGCAGCGCGGTGCGCACGGCGACGCGATCGGGGGCAGGAATTTTCTTGGAAATGACGGCCATGGGGCGCTCCGTTCTGACGGCCCGGAAGGAGGGGCCGGATGGTCATGCGCCCCGTTATCACAGGCGCCGCCGCGAGAAAACCGCGAAGGCCCGGAAATCTCAGCGTCGCCGCACCAGCGACCACTGAACCTCGGGCATCTCGCCAAGCGGCATGGTGAGCGTCAGCTGGCGCGAGGCGCGCACGCCGGAGGGATCGGCGAAGAAGACGTCCTCTTCTTCCTCGACGGGCACGTCGAGGCAGGTCAGCGCCCAGGCCTCGCCGTCGGGCGCGACGAGCCGCGTTTCGTTCTCGGAGGCCTGGTAGAGCTGGATGGTGGGATGGATATGGAAACGCACCACAGCAAGGCCAGAAACGGGCGCGTTGGGCGCACCCGGCTTGAGAAAGCGCTCGCGGCCGCGGATTTCTCCGCCCGAGGCAGCGACGAGGATATCGCGCTCGTAGAGGAGGCCGAAACGCTTGAGGTAACCGTCATGGGTGGCGGTGACGCCATCGGCGCCCGAGTCGCGCTCGATGCGCGACACCTCGACCTTGCCGACGCCGCCAATGACGATCGGTCCGAGGAACCGCGAGCCCGAAACGCGCGAGGACGACGTATCGTTGAGGGTGGCGACGGAATGGGCGGCCGTCATGCGCGACATCTGCCGCATCGCCTCGCCGGCAAAACGCGGCCGGCCGGAATTGACGATGAAGCGATTGCGCCCCGAGGACATTTCGATGGACAGCGTGCCGGCCGCCGCGGTCGAGGAGAGGTCGACGGATTTCGGCACGCCGGTATCCATCAGCACGACCGTTTCCTTCACGGCCATGCGGTCGTAGTTGATCGAGGGGAGGGCCTTGAAAGGCGCGCCGCCCGTCTCGTCGTAGCGCAGCGCCGACATCAATTCATTGGCCAGCGTGTAGGTCGCACCGTTGAAGAGCGCAAGTTCGCCGCCCTGATGGCGGAAGAAGCGCAGCGCCGGGAAAATGCGGTCGATGCACGGAATAAGCTGCAACGGCATGTCGTGGCCGAGATTGACATAGGTCTGGCGCAGCGGCAGCAGGTCGAGCAGGATATCGAGCGCGGCGCGCGGATTGCGCGAGCAATGGCCTCCATCGGGCAGGATCTGGCGATCCAGCTCCTCGTCCAGATGCCGGGCGGCCTTGCGCATCTTGGACGGCGAGGCGGGCATGGCGATGGACGCCATGGCAAGCGCGATGCGCACGCGCATCCGCGGCTCTCCGTCCCGCGTCGTATCGGCAACATGGCGCAGATAGCGCACCTGGAAGGCGAGGCTCTTCAGGAAGCGGCGATAGAAGGGATAGTCGGCGTCCTTCAGCACGACGGGCGAATGGGAGAGCCAGGCGATGATGCGCTGGGCCGTGACGTCCGGCCGCCAGGCAAGCCCTCCGATGACGCGGCCATGGCTCTGCAGCCAGTCGTCGACGATGAAGCGGGCGGTATGCGCCGCCTTTTCCGGATCGACGAGGCGCATATGGCGCAGCCAGCCGAAGGAATGCAGGCGAACCGCGAATTCTTCCGACGGCAGCTCGAGCGCGAAGGGCGATTCGCCCTCGCATTCGAGGATGCGGCCGGCAAGCGGGAAGCGGCCGGCGGTGATTTCTTCGCCGGCAAAGGAATCGGCAGGATGCAGGTCCGTCGGCGCCACGACCAGTCGGTCCGGCGTACCGCCGGAAAACCGCATGGCGCTGATTCGGCCCAAGGCAAGCCTTCGCGAGAACCGGCGCCAACCCTCACGCATATACAGATAGAGAAGCCGCTGCCTGTCGGAAAGCTGCATGGTTAACGAGTGCCTCCAGACCTATAGGTAGGCCGAGGAGAGGAGCGGCGTCAATTCATCGGGCCGGATGGGCTGTTGATGAGGGTTGCCGCGACCATCTTCCTCAGCCGCCATGGCGCAGCCGGACGGCATAGAAACCATCCACCCCGCCCGCATGGGTGGCCGTCGCCGGCAGCATGGCAGGCGTGGTGCGGAACGCACCGAGCGGAGAAATCGCCGCCTCGAGGCCGGGCCATTCGGCGGGAATGGCGGGCTCGATGCGCCAGGCCGGATGATCCGCGAGCACGCGCGTCACCATCTCTTCGCCTTCGCTGGGATCGAGCGAGCAATTGGAGAAGACGAGCTGTCCACCGGGTTTCACCAGCGTCAGTGCATGGCGCAGCAGGCGCTCCTGCAGGCGCGCGAGTTTTTCGATGTCCTCCGGCCCCTTGGTCCAGAGCACGTCGGGATGACGGCGGATCGTGCCGGTGGATGAGCAGGGCGCATCGAGCAGGACGGCATCGAACAGCTCGGCGGGCTTGTACTCCGCCATGTTCGCTTCCACGGTCGTCGCCGAAAGACCGAGCCGGGCAAGATTGCCGACAAGTCGCTTGAGGCGATTGCCAGACTGGTCAAGCGCCGTGACATCGGCGCCGGCCTGCGCAAGCTGCGCGGTCTTGCCACCGGGTGCGGCGCAAAGATCGGCGACGCGCTTGCCCGAGAGATCGCCGAAGAGTTTCGCCGGCAGGCTGGCCGCCGCATCCTGCACCCACCATTCGCCGGCCTCGAAGCCTTCGAGTGCCGGTATCGCACCGGAGGATGTAGGAAGGCGCACGGAGCCGGTCGGCAGGACGAGACCGCCGAGCTTCGCCGCCCAGCCTTCGGCGTCGGATTTCACGGTAAGGTCGATGGACGAGGGCTCCAGCAGCGCTTCGCCGATGCGCGCGGCATGGTCAGGGCCATAGATCGCGACGAGCCGGTCACGGAACCAGGCCGGGATGACGGAAACCCCACGCGTTGCCGTCAGGTGCGACGCCTTTTCACGCGACAACCGGCGCAGCACGGCATTGGTGAGGCTCGCGAAGCGGCGGTTGCGCGGATCGATCTGCGCCTGCTCGACGGCGAGGTCGACGGCGGAATGGTCGGGCACGTCGAGATAGAGGATCTGCGCGGCGGCGACCGTCAGGACATGCTGCAGCGCGCGTGCGCCGTCCGGCAGCGGCGTGCCGACCAATGTGTCGAGTATCGCTTCGATACGGGGCAGATGGCGCAATGCCGTGTTGAGGATGGCGCGCACCAGCGCGCGGTCGGCGTCGTTGAGCTGCCGATAGACCGGGTTGCCGTTTTCAAGGTCCAGCATGCCGTCGAGCGGCGTCCTGCGGTCCACCACGGCGGCGAGGATCTTGGCGGCGGCCTGCCGGGCGCGAAGGCCCGGCTTTTCCGGTTGGTTCGCGACGGTTTCGTCGGGCCTAGGGCCTTTGCCGCCGCGGTGACGTTTCGGATGCGCTCTTCTTTTGTCGTCGTTCAAGACCAGGGACCTTTTGGTGGTTCGGAACCACCGCGTCCCCAGCCCGTCGACGGAACGGAGCGCGATTTGCGCACGGGATTATCAGCCCGGACCGGTTCCGTCGAGCGCGCCTGCATGCCGCGCGCCATTTCCTGCAGCGCGGCGATGCGGTTTTCCGTGTTCGGGTGGGTGGAGAAGAGGTTGTCCATGCGCTCGCCCGACAGCGGGTTGATGATGAACATGTGCGCCGTTGCCGGATTGTGCTCGGCCGCATCGTTGGGAATGCGGCCGGCCGCGACGGCGATCTTCTTCAGCGCCGAGGCGAGCCAGAGCGGGTTGCCGCAGATTTCCGCGCCGCGCTTGTCGGCGGAATATTCGCGTGTGCGGCTGATCGCCATCTGCACCAGCATGGCGGCGAAAGGCGCGACGATCATCGCGATCAGCACGCCGACGAAGCCGAGCGGATTGTTGTTCTCGCGGTTGTTGCCGCCGCCGAAGAACATGGCGAAGTTGGCGAGCATGGAGATCGCGCCGGCAATCGTCGCCGTCAGCGTCATGGTCAGGGTGTCGCGGTTCTGAATATGGGCAAGCTCGTGCGCCATCACGCCTGCGACTTCCTCGTAGGAAAGCGCCTGGAGAAGGCCCGTCGAAGCGGCGACGGCGGCGTTCTGCGGATTGCGGCCGGTGGCGAAGGCATTCGGCTGATCGCTGTTGATGACGAAGACGCGCGGCATGGGAAGGCCGGCGCGCTGCGCAAGATCGCGCACGATGCCGTAATATTCCGGCGCCGAGCGCTCATCGACCTCCTTGGCGCCATACATGGACAGAACCATGCGGTCGGAGTTCCAGTAGGAGAAGAAGTTCATCGCGATCGCCACGAGAAGCGCGATCATCATGCCACCCTTGCCGCCGATGAGCAGGCCCACCCCCATGAAAAGCGCCGTCATGACGGCGAGCAGCATGGCTGTGCGAACGATGTTCATGCGTTTCCGGCTCCTGTCTGGTCCGTTGTCATCCGCCCTTGCTGTCAAGGGCATGTTTCACGTGAATCAGCGCTTTCCACAGCGTCTTCACGTCCCTATATGATGGGAAACGAAGAGGACTTCTTCAATATCCCGGAAGGATGCCGATTTTCATGCAGAACGACAACGACAATCACGCGGACGGCCGGAAAGTGCTTCCGCCCGCCGCGCTCCGCGCCCTCGAGGAAGCCGAAGCCCGGCGCAAGGCCGCGCAGCCCGTGGAGCGCGCGGCGGAAATCGGCGGACGCGGCGGCGAGGACCCGGCGCGGTTCGGCGACTGGGAAATCAAGGGCCGGGCCATCGATTTCTGAGCGCGGGAATCCGGCTCACGATCTCCGGGCCGTGACCGGCCATCCACGCCGTGGCAATGGATCGTCTGGGTCGAGGCCCGCGGATGATATCGGAAGGGAAGGGTACCTTCCCAGGCAATCCCTCACATGAAAACGGCGGCCATCGGCCGCCGTTTCGTTTGGTTCGGCCAGGCCGATCAACCGGCCGCCTTGTTCTGCCGGTTGGCGATAAGGTCGTCCACCACCGCCGGATCGGCCAGCGTCGAGGTGTCGCCGAGCGCGCCGAAATCGTCCTCGGCGATCTTGCGCAGGATGCGGCGCATGATCTTGCCCGAGCGGGTCTTCGGCAGGCCGGGCGCGAACTGGATCTTGTCCGGCGAGGCGATGGGGCCGATTTCCTTGCGGACGTGCTTGACGAGGTCCTGGCGCAGCGCATCCGTACCTTCTTCGCCGGCCATCAACGAGACATAGCAATAGATGCCCTGGCCCTTGAGGCTGTGCGGGTAGCCGACGACGGCGGCTTCCGAAACGAGGTGGTGCGAGACGAGCGCCGATTCGATTTCCGCCGTGCCGAGACGGTGGCCCGAAATGTTGAGCACGTCGTCGACGCGGCCGGTGATCCAGTAGTAGCCGTCTTCGTCGCGCCGGCAGCCGTCGCCGGTGAAGTACTTGCCCTTATAGGTGGAGAAATAGGTTTCGACGAAGCGCTTGTGGTCGCCGTAGACGGTGCGCATCTGGCCCGGCCAGCTATCGACGATGCACAGATTGCCGTCGGCCGGCCCCTCCAGCACGTTGCCCTCGTTGTCGACGAGCTGCGGCTTGATGCCGAAGAACGGCCGTGTCGCCGAGCCGGGCTTGAGGTCCGTGGCGCCCGGCAGCGGCGTGATCATGTGGCCGCCGGTCTCGGTCTGCCAGAAGGTGTCCACGATGGGGCAGCGGCTGCCGCCCACATGCTGGTGATACCACTCCCAGGCGGCGGGGTTGATGGGCTCGCCCACCGAGCCCAGCAGGCGCAGGCTTGTCAGGTCGTAGTTCTTGGGATGCACCGCCTCATTGGTCTCGGCCGCCTTGATCAGGGAGCGGATGGCCGTGGGCGCGGTGTAGAAGATGGAGACCTTGTGCTTCTGGATCATCTGCCAGAAGCGGCCGGCATCCGGGTAGGTGGGCACGCCCTCGAACACGATCTCGGTGCCGCCCAGGGCCAGGGGGCCGTAGCTGATGTAGGTGTGGCCCGTGACCCAGCCGATATCGGCCGTGCACCAGAACACATCATCGGGCTTGAGGTCGAAGGTCCACTTGGTGGTCAGGGCCGCATGCAGCAGATAGCCGCCGGTGCTGTGCTGCACGCCCTTGGGCTTGCCGGTAGAGCCCGAGGTGTAGAGCAGGAAGAGCGGGTCTTCCGCCTTCATCTTGGCCGGCGGACAATCGCGCGGCACGGTCAGCACTTCCTGGTGATGCCAGATGTCGCGGCCCGGCGCCCAGCCGGTCTTGCCGCCGGTGCGGCGCACGACCAGAACCTTGTTGACGATGACATGCTGCTTGGCGGCGATGTCGATGGCCGTGTCGGTGTTTTCCTTGAGCGGGATCGGCTTGCCGCCGCGCACGCCTTCGTCGCAGGTGATGACGAAGGTCGATTCGCAGTCGACGATACGACCGGCCAGCGCATCCGGCGAGAAACCGCCGAAGACGACGGAATGCACGGCGCCGATGCGCGCGCAGGCGAGCATGGCATAGGCCGCTTCCGGGATCATCGGCATGTAGATGGTGACGCGGTCGCCCTTCTTCACCCCGTGCTTCTTCATCACGTTGGCCATGCGGCAGACGTGTTCGTAGAGCTCGTTATAGGTGATCTTCTTGTCGATATAGGGATTGTCGCCTTCCCAGATGATGGCGACCTGATCGCCATGCGCCTTCAGGTGCCGGTCGATACAGTTGTAGGAGACGTTGGTGATGCCGTCCTCGAACCATTTGATCGGCACCTTGCCGCTGAAGGACGTATTCTTGACCTTGGTGTAGGGCTTGAACCAGTCGATCCGCATGCCGTGCTTGTCCCAGAAACGCTCCGGGTTCTCGACGCTTTCGCGATACCATTTCTGATAGGTCTCGTTGTCGATCAGCGTGCGGCTTTTTGCGGATTTCAGGACCGGATAGGTCTTTGCGGACATGGATTCCTCCCTAGACTGCACATACACACGGCCGTGTCTCCTCCGACCGCGGCACTTCCTGGCCCATTCATATCAGGTCAAAGTCTTCCGGCAATTAGACAAAAGGTCATTTGCGCTTGAAGAATTGCATTTCTGCGACAGTGGAGTTATAGAGGGCGCAATTCCCGGAAAATAGTGGTTACACCCCACGGCCCGCGACACCGGCGCGGACGGACAGAAGGACTATATCCATGGCTCAGCAGCTCCTCATGCCCAAGGCGACCGCGGTCTGGCTGGTCGACAACACGGCGCTGTCGTTTGAACAGATCGCAACGTTCTGCAAACTGCATCCGCTCGAAGTGAAGGCCATCGCCGATGGCGAATCGGCCCAGGGCATCAAGGGCCTCGACCCGATCTCGACCGGTCAGCTCTCCCGCGAGGAAATCGCCCGCGCGGAAGGCAACCCGAACCACAAGCTGAAGCTTTCCGAACCGAAGGTCCGCGTTCCCGAGTCCAAGCGCAAGGGCCCGCGCTACACCCCGGTCTCCAAGCGCCAGGACCGCCCGAACGCCATTCTCTGGCTGGTGCGCAACCATCCGGAACTGAAGGATGCGCAGATCTCGCGTCTCGTCGGCACCACCAAGTCGACGATCGAGCAGATCCGCGAGCGCACCCACTGGAACTCGACCAACCTGACCCCGATGGACCCGGTCACGCTCGGCCTCTGCTCGCAGATCGACCTCGACCTCGAAGTCGAACGCGCGTCCAAGGGCCGCCCACTGCCGACCGCGGCGGAACTCGGCGCCACGCTGGAATCGGCCCAGGAAACGGAAAAGCTGCCCTACAGCGACCGCGAGGAAGAGAAGGAAATCGACGCCGATGCCGTCTTCGCCAAGCTCAAGTCGCTGAAGTCGTCCACGCCGGACGAGGATGAAGACGACCGCTTCTAAGCGACGTTTCATCGCAAAGGATCAAAACCCGGCTGCTCCGCAGCCGGGTTTTTTGTTGGCGGCCTCATTCCCCGGCTCGACCCGATATCTAAGAGCACGCGCCCCATGGCCGGTCAGGCCCAGCCCCGGCGGGGGCCGGGGAAACGCGCCCCTGAAGCGTCAGACGATCCGCCGGCCCGCCAGCGCCTCGGCGATTTCATCGAGGATTACCGGATCGTCGATGGTGGCCGGCATCTTCCAGTCCTCCCGATCGGCGATCTTCTGCATCGTGCCGCGCAGGATTTTCCCGGAGCGCGTCTTCGGCAGGCGCTTCACGCAGATCGCCGTCTTGAAGGCGGCGACCGGGCCGATGCGCTCGCGCACCAGCGCCACCACCTCCTGCTCGACGAGCGATGATTCACGTGAAACACCGCTCTTCAAAACGAGGAAGCCGGCCGGCAATTGTCCCTTCAGGCCGTCGGCGACACCGATGACCGCGCATTCGGCGACATCCGGGTGGCTGGCGCAGACCTCTTCCATCGCCCCGGTCGAAAGCCGGTGACCGGCGACATTGATGATGTCATCCGTGCGCGCCATCACGAAGACATACCCGTCCTCGTCGACATAGCCGGCATCGGCCGTCTTGTAGTAGCCGGGAAATTCCGACAGGCAGGCCGAACGGAAACGTTCGTCGGCATTCCAGAAGGTCGTCAGGCACCCGGGGGGAAGGGGAAGTTTCAGCGCGATATTGCCGAGCGTGCCCGATGGCACCGGATAGCCCGCGTCGTCGAGCACCTGCAGATCGTAGCCGGGCATCGGCACGGTGGGCGAACCGTGTTTCACCGGAAGCCGGCCGAGGCCGAGCGGGTTGCCGGCGATCGTCCAACCTGTTTCCGTCTGCCACCAGTGATCGATGACCGGCACGCCGAGGACCTCTTCCGCCCAGCGAAGCGTTTCCGGGTCGGCGCGCTCGCCGGCGAGGAACAGCGCCCGCAGGCTGGAAAGGTCGTAGTGTTTCACGAGCGCGCCTTCCGGATCCTCCTTGCGGATGGCGCGGAAGGCCGTCGGCGCGGTGAAGAGCACGGAAACCTTGTAGTCCTCGACCACGCGCCAGAAAGCCCCGGCATCCGGCGTGCCGACCGGCTTGCCTTCATAGAGCACCGTCGTGCTGCCGTTCAGCAGCGGCGCATAGACGATATAGGAATGGCCGACGACCCAGCCGATATCGGAAGCCGCCCAATAGACCTCGCCGGGGGCGACGCCGTAGATCGCGCGCATCGACCAGGCGAGGGCCACCATATGCCCACCATTGTCGCGGATGACGCCCTTCGGCTGGCCGGTCGTGCCCGAGGTGTAAAGAATGTAGAGCGGATCGGTGGCGGCCAGCGGCGCGCAGGGCACCGTCCGTCCGGTGGCCGCGGCCAGCGCGGCCCCCAGGTCGACGTCGCGGCCCGCCGCAAGATCCGCGGCGAGTTCCGGCCGCTGCAGCACGAGACACCGTTCCGGCTTGTGGCCGGCAAGCGCGACGGCCGCATCGAGCAACGGCTTGTAGGCGACCACCCGGTTGGGCTCGATGCCGCAGCTTGCGCTGACGACAAGCTTCGCCCGCGAATCGTCGATGCGCGCGGCAAGCTCGCTGGCGGCGAACCCGCCGAAGACGACCGAATGGATGGCGCCGATCCGCGCGCAGGCCAGCATGGCAAAAATCGCCTCGGGGATCATCGGCATGTAGAGGATGACCCGGTCACCCTTTTCGACGCCCTGGTCGACCAGCACCGCCGCCATGGCGTTCACCCGCGCCAGGAGATCGGCATAACTGTATCGCGCCTTGCGACCGGTGACGGGACTGTCGTAGATCAGCGCCGCATCGCCCCCGCGCCCCGCCGCCACATGCCGGTCGACGCAGTTGTGGCAGGTATTGCCCGTCGCATCGGGAAACCAGCGCCCGTAGACGCCCTGTTCGCCATCGAAAATCCGGCCCGGTTTCTCGTACCACTCGATGGCCTCCGCCACCTCCGCCCAGTGCCCCTCGGGGTCATCCTGCCAGGCGCGATAGGTCTCGGCATAGGTCTTTTGCATCGCATCCTCCCGCATGCCCGGCCGCCAGGCGGCCGGTTCCTCCAGCAGGGAGAATAGGGGAGGGCGCTCCTTCCGCAAAGCCAGACGAAAGCCTGAAACGGGCCGGCCCGCCCTTGCGCTTCGTCAAGCCGGGATCAGCGCGTGCCGAAAATCGCCGAACCGACGCGAACGCTCGTCGCACCCAAGCCGATGGCGACATCATAGTCGCCCGACATGCCCATCGACAGCTTGTCGAGATTGCAGCGCGCCGCAAGCTTGCCGAGGAGCGCGAAATGCGGGCCGGGATTTTCGTCCGCAGGGGGAATGCACATCAGCCCCTCGACGGTGAGGCCGAGCTCGTCGCGGCAGAAGGAAACGAAGGCGACCGTATCGTCGGGCGCAATGCCGGCCTTCTGCGGCTCCAGCCCGGTATTGACCTGGACATAAAGCCGCACCGCGCGTGCCTGCCGCGTCATCTCCGCGGCAATCGCCCGCGCGATCTTCTCCCGGTCGACCGTCTCAATGACGTCGAACAGCGCCACCGCCTCCGCTGCCTTGTTGGACTGCAGCGGTCCGATCAGATGCAGTTCGATGCCGGCCGTCTCGTCCCGAAGCGTCGGCCACTTGCCCTGCGCCTCCTGGACGCGGTTCTCGCCGAAGACACGCTGGCCTGCGGCGATGGCGGGACGAATGGCGTCCGCATCGAAAGTCTTCGACACAGCGACGAGCGTGACCGCTTCCGGCTTCCGGCCGGCTTCCGCCGCCGCCTTGCCCATCCGGTTGCGAACCTCGTCGAGACGGTCCTGAAGCTGCATGGTCATTCTCCATCGGCGAAAATAGGGACACGCGCGAGCGTGCGGCCGTTTCCCGCACCTAGCGAAAACGGCGCCGCTTGCCAAGCGCCAGCCCGCGCG
Source organism: Roseateles sp. XES5 (assembly GCF_020535545.1). Lineage (NCBI taxonomy): Bacteria > Pseudomonadati > Pseudomonadota > Betaproteobacteria > Burkholderiales > Sphaerotilaceae > Roseateles > Roseateles sp. XES5. The sequence goes on along the minus strand of NZ_CP084752.1, from coordinate 1,789,763 downwards.
GGACCGGAAAACTTGACGCTCCGGCGGTTTCATGATGAAGGTCTCGGCACCATATTCGCATGGGCGAACCGCCCGCCAAAACCTCCAAAAGACTTCCGGAACATCAAAGACATGGCCACCGAACGTTACAATCCGCGCGATGCCGAACCCCGCTGGCAGGCAAAATGGAATGACGACAGCGTCTTCCTGACCAAGAACGACGATCCGCGCGAAAAGTACTACGTCCTCGAGATGTTCCCCTATCCCTCGGGCCGCATCCATATGGGCCATGTGCGCAACTACGCGATGGGCGACGTCGTCGCCCGCTACAAGCGTGCCCGTGGTTTCAACGTGCTCATGCCCATGGGCTGGGACGCCTTCGGCCTGCCGGCCGAGAACGCCGCCATGAAGGGCAAGGTGCCGCCGGCACAGTGGACCTACTCGAATATCGCCTACATGAAGTCGCAGATGCAGGCCATGGGCCTGGCGATCGACTGGTCGCGCGAAATTGCCACCTGCCAGCCCGAGTACTACAAGTGGAACCAGTGGCTGTTCCTGAAGATGCTGGAGAAGGGCATCGCCGAGCGCCGCACCCAGGTCGTGAACTGGGACCCGGTGGACCAGACCGTGCTGGCCAATGAGCAGGTGATCGACGGCCGCGGCTGGCGCTCCGGCGCCCTGGTCGAGAAGCGTGAACTGACCCAATGGTTCTTCCGCATCACCGACTTCAGCCAGGACCTGCTCGATTCGCTCGAGACCCTCGACCAGTGGCCGGAAAAGGTCCGGTTGATGCAGAAGAACTGGATCGGTCGCTCCGAAGGCATGCTGGTCCGCTGGGAAATCGCCGACGCTGCCGGCCTGACGGGCGAGAAGGACGTCACCGTCTACACGACCCGTCCCGACACGCTGTTCGGCGCCTCGTTCCTGGCGATCTCGGCCGATCATCCGCTGGCCAGGGACGTCTCCGCCAAGAACGCCGAGATCATGGCGTTCTGCGAGGAATGCCGCCGTGCCGGCACCTCGCTCGCCGCGCTCGAAACCGCCGAGAAGAAGGGCATGGATACGGGCCTGCGCGTCCGCCATCCCTTCGATCCCAGCTGGGAGCTGCCGGTCTATATCGCGAACTTCGTGCTGATGGATTACGGCACGGGCGCCATTTTCGGCTGCCCCTCCGGCGACCAGCGCGACCTCGACTTCGCCCGCAAATACGACCTGCCGGTCGTGCCCGTCGTCATGCCGAAGGACGGCGATGCCGCCACCTTCGCCATTGCCGACGAGGCCTATGTCGGCGACGGCGTGATGATCAATTCCCGCTTCCTCGACGGCCTCGGCACGGAGGAAGCCTTCGAGGAGGTCGCAAGGCGCCTCACGGCGGCCACGCTGGGCAATGCGCCCGTGGGCGAGCGCAAGGTGAACTTCCGCCTGCGCGACTGGGGCATTTCGCGCCAGCGCTACTGGGGCTGCCCGATCCCGGTCATCCATTGCGAGGACTGCGGCGTGGTTCCCGTGCCGAAGGCCGACCTGCCGGTCAAGCTGCCCGACGACGTCACCTTCGACAAGCCGGGCAACCCGCTCGACCGTCATCCGACCTGGCGCCACGTCGCCTGCCCGCATTGCGGCAAGGACGCGCGCCGCGAGACGGATACGATGGACACCTTCGTCGATTCGTCCTGGTACTTCGCCCGCTTCACCGCGCCGTGGGAAAACGACCCGACGGACCCGGCCGCCGCGAATGCCTGGCTGCCGGTCGACCAGTATATCGGCGGCATCGAGCATGCGATCCTGCACCTGCTCTATTCGCGCTTCTTCACCCGCGCCATGCAGGTCGCAGGCCATCTCGACCTGAAGGAACCCTTCAAGGGTCTCTTCACGCAGGGCATGGTCGTGCATGAAACCTATAGCCGCGCCGTCGACGGCAAGCGCGAATGGGTGACGCCGGCCGAGATCCGCATCGAGGATGTCGACGGCAAGCGCCGTGCGCTGCATCTCGAATCCGGCGAAGAAATCGCCATCGGCTCGATCGAAAAGATGTCGAAGTCGAAGAAGAACGTCGTCGATCCCGACGATATCATCGCCTCCTACGGCGCCGATACGGCCCGCTTCTTCGTTCTGTCCGACTCTCCGCCGGACCGTGACGTCATCTGGTCGGAAGCCGGCGTCGAAGGCGCACACCGCTTCGTCCAGCGCGTCTGGCGTCTCGTCTCGGAAGCCGCGCCGGTGCTGAGGGGCGCCGAAAGCCGCCCGGGCACGGACGGCGAAGCGCTCACCGTCTCGCAGATCGCCCACAAGACCTTGAAGGCCGTGCAGGGCGATTACGACAAGCTCGCCTTCAACAAGGCCGTCGCGCGCATCTACGAATTCGTCAACGCGCTGGCGGCCCCGCTGGCCACCGCGGCAAGCGGCAAGGCAGCGCCGGAACTGGTTTCCGCGCTGCGCGAGGCCGTCGGCATCCTCATTCGCATCGTCGCGCCGATGACGCCCCATCTTTCGGAAGAGTGCTGGCGCGAAATCGGTGGCGAAGGTCTCGTCGCCACGGCCGGCTGGCCCGCCTACGAGGACCGGCTGGTTGCCGAAAACGAGATCACGCTGCCCGTGCAGATCAACGGCAAGAAGCGCGCGGATTTGACAATCGCCCGCGATGCGGACCAGAGTGCGGTCGAACAGGCCGTGCTCGCGCTCGAGGCGGTTCAGGCTGTGCTTGCCGGCCAACACCCCAAGAAGATCATCGTCGTACCGCAGAGGATCGTGAATGTTGTTGTCTGACGGAATCGGCCTTCCGCGGCTCGTCAAGGTGCTCGCCGGCATCGCGCTTGTCGGCGCGCTCGCCGGCTGCCAGGTGCGGCCGCTCTATTCCACCGAAAGCGGCACAGAGGGCAAACTTGCCTCCGTTTCCATTTCCGAGGCGGACGACCGCGTGGAGCAGCAGGTCCGCAACGACCTGATCTTCCTCTTCAGCGGCGGCGCCGGCGAAACCCAGTCTGCTGCCTATCACCTGGAGATGGACGTAAGCGTCAAGACCGTTGGCGTTCTGAACGACGTCACGACGGACATCGATCGCGCCGGCCGCGTCATCGTTACGGCGGACTATAACCTCACGAAGTCAGACTCCGGCGAAACGATCACCTCCGGCAAGCGCTCGGCCGTTGCCGTCGTCGATTTCTCGCCGCAGGAATTCGCCAAGCTTCGCGCAAAGCGCGATGCGGAAAACCGTGGCGCGCGTGAGCTTGCCGAGCTGATCCGCGCGGATGTCGCGACGGCGCTCGCTCGTCGCTGAGCCGGCTATGGCAGAGGTCAAGTCGCACGAGTTCGATGCCTTCCTGAAGCGGAAGCCTCTGCCCGTGCGGCTGTTCCTCGTCTACGGGCCAGACCGTGGCCTCGTATCGGAACGCGCCGCTGCGCTTGCCGCCGCCAGTGGCGTCGATCTTGCGGATGCCTTCTCCGTCGTGAAGCTCGATGCCGGCGAAATCGGCAGCCAGCCCGGCCGTCTCATGGACGAGATGAACGCCATCGGCCTCTTCGGTGGCGATCGCCTCGTCTGGATTCGCAATGCCGCCAGCGAAAAGGGGGTTTCCGATGCCCTGGAGATGCTGGCGGGAACGCCGGCCGGCCCTTCCACCCTCCTTATCGAGGCCGGCGACCTGAAGAAGGGTGCGGCGCTTCGCAAGGTGGCGGAATCCCATTCCCAAGTCGTCGCCATCGCCTGTTACGCGGACGACGGCCGTGCCTTGCAGGCACTCATCGATCAGGAACTCGCCGCCGAGGGCCTCAGAATTTCTCCAGCGGCCCGGGAACGCCTCGTGGAAACCATTGGCGGCGACCGGCTCGCCTCCCGCAACGAGGTGCGCAAGCTTGCCCTCTATTGCCGCGGTAAGACGCTCATCGAAGAGCAGGACGTGGAAGAGATCGTCGGCGATGCCAGCGCGATTTCCACCGATGACGCCATCGACGCGATCCTGAAGGGCGACCGGGACGGTTTCCTGCACGCGATCCAGAAGATCGTTTCCTCGAAGACCCCGGTCTTCCTCGTGCTGCAGGGCTGCCTGCGGCAGTTCCAGCTTCTCGAGCTGATGCGCGCGGAAATGGACGAGAAGCGCGCGCCGGCCGCGCAGGCAATGGCGACGCTCGGCCGCCACCTGCACTTCCGGCGCAAGCCGATCGTGGAAAACGCGCTCAAGACGTGGACGGGACCGGCCATTCGCCGGGAAACACAGCGGCTGCAATCCGCCATCCTGCAAAGCCGGCAACGCCCGGCCTTGGAAGATACGATCGCCATGCAGACAATGCTGGCGACCGTGCTTCAGTCGGGTCGGCGCTGACTCCGGCTAAATATCCTACCGGCGTTCAAGAAGCCGGCAGATTTCTTCAAGCTGTTCGAGCGTCTTGTAGGCGATCCGCAGGTGGCCGCCATTGCCCTTGTGGTTGACCGTCACGTCAAGGCCCAGCACATCCGACAGCGTACGCTCCAGCGCCAGCGTATCGGCATCCTTGTCGTCCTTCTGCGCGACGGGCTGACCGTGATTGGGATCGCTCTGCGCCTTGATGTCGTTCTGCGCGATACGCTCGGCATCGCGCACCGACATGCCCTTCGCCACGATGGTCTTGGCAAGCGCCACCGGATCCGACGTCGGCACCAGTGCCCGGGCGTGGCCGGCAGAAAGCGTCCCGGACGCCAGCATGTCCCGCACGGGCTCCGGCAGTTTCAGAAGGCGCAGGCTGTTGGCCACGTGGCTGCGGCTCTTGCCGATTATCTCACCCAGATCGTTCTGTGTGTAACCGTGATCGGCGATCAGCAGCTCGTAGCCCATCGCCTCTTCCAGCGGGTTGAGGTCCGAACGCTGGACGTTTTCCACGATGGCGATTTCTAGCGCCGTACGATCGTCGACATCGCGAATGATAACGGGAATCTCTGTGAGACCCGCCAGCTGCGCCGCCCGCCAGCGACGCTCGCCGGCGATGATTTCATACCGGTTGTCCGCGATGGTGCGTACGACGACCGGCTGGACGATGCCATGCTGGCGGATCGAGGAGGCAAGATCCTGCAGTTCCGATTCGTCGAAATAGCGGCGCGGGTTGCGCGGGTTGCGGCCGACGAACTCGATCGGAACCAGACGGTCCGGATTGACCGACGGCTGTGCGCCGACATCCGCGGCCGGAAGCTGGTCCATCTCGCCGATCAGGGCGGCAAGACCACGGCCAAGACGCCGCTTTGAGTTGTCTTCATTCATCGGTTCTACTCACGGATACTGAATTCAGGCCGCTTTGCGCTGCCGTTCACGCTGGATGACTTCGGAAGCAAGCTGGAGATAGGCCTGGCTTCCGGCGCATTTAAGGTCGTAGAGAATGGCCGGCTTGCCGTAGGACGGCGCCTCGGAAACCCGCACATTGCGGGGAATAAGCGTGTGATAGACCTTCTCGCCGAGATGCGTGCGCACATCGTTGACGACCTGCTGCGCGAGATTGTTGCGCGAATCGAACATCGTCAGCACGATACCCTGGATGTCGAGCCGCGGATTGACGGTCCGGCGCACTTGGTCGACCGTCTCGAGGAGCTGGCTGAGGCCTTCCAGTGCGAAGAATTCGCACTGAAGCGGCACCAGCACCGAATGGGCGGCCGCCAGAGCATTCATCGTCAGGAGGTTGAAGGACGGTGGGCAATCGACCAGCACGTAAGAGTAAGACAGCGCATCGGCAGCGGCGAGCGCGCGTTTCAGCCGGAAGACTCGATCGCTCTGCTGGGCGATCTCCATCTCGATACCCAACAGGTCCATCGTCGAGGGAATGATGGAAAGGTTCGGCACGGCCGTTTCCACCGCCGTATCGGCGACACTGTGGCTGCCGATGAGGAGATCGAAGGACGAAAGCTCACGGTTGCGCCGGTCGATGCCGAGGCCCGTGCTGGCATTGCCCTGCGGATCGAGGTCAACGATCAGGACGCGCTCGCCGATGGCGGCAAGGGCCGTTGCCAGATTGATCGCCGTCGTCGTTTTGCCGACGCCACCCTTCTGGTTCGCAATGGTGATGATCCGGTTCTTCTCGCCTGTCATGGACGCCGCCAGTCCCTAAGGGTTTCGCGAAAGTTTCGACACTTCGAGCACGATGGAGTCCGGCTCGACGATGCTGGCATGTTTTACCAGATCGAATCTCCACCGACCAAGCGCTTTATCGATTTCGCGTTGGTAATCCCGGCCTTTGTGCAGGAAAAATCGCAGATTATCATTGCGCTCGACCCAGGGGAGACCAAATTCCATGAGAAGGTCGAGATCGGCAAGCGCCCGCGCGGAAATGGCATCACAGTGCTCGATCACTTGCGGCGCATCCTCGATTCGTAGGGCGTGAACGGACGCGCGCGCGCCCGTTTCAAGAATCGCGGTGCGTAGAAACGCGGCCTTCTTGTTGTTGCTTTCCACGAGATGAACCCATCCATCGCCTTCGCCAGCAAGGAAAATGCCGGTGACGATGCCAGGAAAACCGCCGCCGCTGCCGAGATCCACCCAGGTCCGAGCACCGGGCTGCAGCGCGTAGATTTGCGCGCTGTCGACCACGTGCCGGCGCCAAGTCTCGGCAAGGGTCGAAGGCGCCACCAAGTTGATCGCCTTTGCCCATTTCTGGAAAAGCGCAACAAAGGCGTTCAGCCTGTCCACAGTTTCACGTGAAACATTCAGGCCGTGGAGTTCGCGGGGAAGCGTATTCATGCGTGTGCAATCCGGGATGCCGGATCTGCCGGCAAGCGTTTCAGATAGGCCAGAAGCAGCGTCAAGGCGGCCGGTGTCATGCCGTCGACGCGCGCCGCTTGTGCTAGGTTGGCTGGCCGCGCGGCCGTCAGTTTCTGACGAAGCTCGATGGAAAGGCCGGGAAGGGTTCCAAAATCGAAGTCATCCGGGATACGGCGCTCTTCCTCACGACGGGCTTCAGCGATGTCCGTTTCCTGCCGGTTCATATAGACCGCATAGCCGGCCTCGATCTCGATGGCATCGCGCACCCGTGGCGAGAAGGCGCCAAGCTGCTCAGGCCAGACCGAAACCAGCCGCGCATAATCGATATCAGGATAGGCCAGCAGGTCATATGCGCTGCGGCGAACCCCGTCCTGGTTGAGGCGAAGACCGTGGACGGCTGCTTCGTTGGGGGAAAGCTTGAGGGTCTGCAATGTCTCGCGCACCGCCTGCATCTCGCCCGACCAATTCCCAAACCGCGATGCGCGCGCAGCTCTCACGAGGCCAAGTTCCAGACCGAGCGGGGTCAAGCGCACATCCGCATTGTCAGCCCGCAGCGACAGCCGGTACTCGGCTCGCGATGTAAACATGCGATAGGGTTCGGTCACGCCGCGCGACGTCAAGTCGTCGAGCATGACGCCGATATAGCTGTCTGTCCGACTGAAAACATGTCCTTCAACATCCGTCGCCCGGCGCGCCGCGTTGAGACCGGCGACGAGCCCTTGAGCAGCAGCTTCCTCGTAGCCGGTCGTTCCGTTGATCTGGCCCGCGAGGAAAAGCCCGGGCTGGCGCTTCACTTCCAATGTCGGCGCCAGCTCACGCGGGTCGACATGGTCATATTCTATGGCATAACCCGCCTGAAGGATCCGAACAGCTTCAAGCCCCGGAATCGTTCGAATGAAGGCGTCTTGCACATCCGCGGGAAGAGACGTGGAAATGCCATTGGGATAAACCGTATGGTCGTCAAGACCCTCGGGCTCCAGGAAGATCTGATGGCCGTCACGCTCGCCGAATTTAACGATCTTGTCCTCGATGGACGGGCAGTAGCGTGGGCCAACACCCTCGATCTGTCCGGAATACATCGCGGACTTGCCGATATTCTCCTCGATGATCCGATGGGTCGCCGGCGTGGTGCGGGTCACGCCGCAATCGATCTGCGGCGTGGTGATGCGATCCGTCATGAACGAGAAGGGGACAGGATCCTCATCCGCAGCCTGCCGCCCGATGGATTGCCAGTCAATGGTCCGCCCGTCCAGCCGCGCCGGTGTTCCGGTCTTCAATCGACCGAGACGAAGGCCAAGGCGCTCGAAGGTTGCCGAGAGGCCCAGCGATGGTTCTTCGCCGACACGGCCAGCGGGAATCTTTTCGTTGCCGATATGGATAAGGCCGCGCAGGAACGTCCCGGTCGTAATGACCACGGCACGGCATGCGACGCGCCGACCATCTTTCAAGACTACGCCGGCAATGTGCCCACCATCAACTTCGAGATCGACGGCGTCTCCCTCAATCACGTCGAGATTGGCAATGGTCGCGATTTCGGCCTGCATCGCTTCGCGATACAGCTTTCGGTCCGCCTGCGTGCGCGGCCCGCGAACGGCAGGTCCCTTGCGCCGATTAAGCAAGCGAAACTGAATACCTGCCCGGTCGGCAACACGCCCCATCAGGCCGTCCAATGCATCGACTTCACGCACGAGATGACCCTTGCCAAGGCCGCCAATGGCGGGATTGCAAGACATCACGCCGATGGTCGCCGCCTTATGGGTCAATAGAGCCGTATCGGCTCCGAATCGAGCTGCGGCGGAGGCGGCTTCGACGCCAGCGTGGCCGCCGCCAATCACAACCACATCATAGTTCTTCATGCTCATAGCTCACCTGCCTGTTTCACGTGAAACGTCAGAAATGACTCGTTCCCGTTGCAGTGTTTCACGTGAATCACTTGCCTATGCAAAATTCCGAAAAGATGACGTCGAGAAGATTCTCAACGTCGACACGACCCGTCACACGCCCGAGCGCCTGACCAGCCAGTCGCAAATGCTCCGCTTGAATGTCCAAGCCAGCTGTGTCGGCGCCAAGGGCCAGGATCACATGCTCTCGCGCAGAAGCCAAATGGAGCGAATGCCGGTCGCGCGTGGGCAGAGCCAAAGCACTGCCTGTCTCCAGGTCGGGAAGATACTGGCTGATCCTGTCGAGCAGTGCGGCTATTCCTTCACCGGAGCGCACCGAGATTGTAACATCGATCCCTTCCTGCGTCCAAGCGCTCTCGGTCTTGTCCGCTTTCGTCCGGGTTCGAATAACTGGACCATCATACGATCCGGCAAGTCGGGACCAATCAGGATGCTCCTCATCCGAAAGCAAAAGAACCAGGTCGGCATCCGCTATGGAAAGATGAGTTCGGCGAATGCCTTCCTGCTCGACAATATCGGATGTCTCGCGCAAGCCGGCTGTATCGTAAAGACGCACCGCGAAACCCAAGAGATCGAGATCGACATGGAGAATATCGCGCGTCGTGCCGGGGACGTCGGTGACAATCGCCACGTCGCGTTTGGCGAGATGATTGAGAAGGCTGGATTTCCCCGCATTGGGTGGGCCGGCAATCACGACCTTCAAACCATCGCGGACAATTTCACCGATACGGGCTTCCGCGAGATGGTTAAAAATCTCTTGCGTCAGACGCTGCATATCCGCCCAGATTGTCGTGGCCACGGATCCTGGCACATCGTCCTCATCCGCAAAGTCGAGTTCCGCTTCGATCATTGCTCGAGCGTGCGTCAGCCGTTTCGCCCACGAATCGTATAGGCGGGAAAGGCCACCCGACGCCTGTTCGGCGGCAAGACGGCGCTGCATCTCCGTCTCAGCCGCAATAAGATCGGCGAGCCCCTCGACCTCGACAAGATCCATACGACCGTTGAGGAAGGCGCGTCGCGAGAATTCACCGGCTTCGGCCTGGCGTAGGCCAGGAATACCGGCAAGCGCGGCGAGCACGGCCTTTACGACAGCCCGACCGCCATGAATTTGCAGTTCCGCACAATCCTCTCCCGTGAAGGAATGGGGCGCAGGAAAATGGAGGACGAGTCCATCGTCCAGTTTCTCACCGTTGCGGTCTCGAATCGACTGAAGAGAAGCGCGGCGCGCGGCGGGAATGCGCCCGCACAGTTCCGATAGAGCGACCGCGCATCGGGAGCCGCTCAGTCGGATAACCGCGACACCCGAGGGGAGGCCCCCACTCGAGAGGGCGAATATCGTGTCCTTGCTGCTCATCGTGTTACCGTTACGGATACGAATCTTTCAATGTCGTTTCGGATTGGAATCGAATCCGGATCCTCAACGAAAAATGGCCCCGTCTTGCGGCGGGACCATGAAACGTCAGCGCTGTAGGCGGCGATTACGTGTTCATCGACTCGAAGAAATCGCCGTTGTTCTTGGTCTGCTTCAGCTTGTCGATCAGGAACTCGATCGCATCGGTGGTGCCCATCGGGGCGAGGATGCGGCGCAGAACGAAGATCTTCTGGAGATCCTGACGCGGCACGAGCAGGTCTTCCTTGCGCGTACCGGACTTGAGAATGTCCATGGCCGGGAAGATGCGCTTGTCGGCCACCTTGCGGTCGAGCACGATTTCGCAGTTGCCGGTGCCCTTGAATTCCTCGTAGATCACCTCGTCCATCTTGGAGCCGGTGTCGATCAGTGCCGTGCCGATGATGGTCAGCGAGCCGCCTTCCTCGACATTGCGCGCCGCGCCGAAGAAGCGCTTGGGGCGTTGCAGGGCGTTGGCGTCTACGCCACCGGTCAGCACCTTGCCGGAGCTGGGCAGCACATTGTTGTAGGCACGGGCCAGGCGGGTGATGGAGTCAAGCAGGATCACCACGTCCTTCTTGAGCTCGACCAGGCGCTTGGCGCGCTCGATCACCATCTCGGCCACCTGCACGTGGCGGGCGGCCGGCTCGTCGAAGGTGGAGGAGATGACCTCGCCGCGCACGGTGCGCAGCATTTCGGTCACTTCTTCCGGACGCTCGTCCACCAGCAGCACGATCAGATGGCAGTCGGGATGATTGGCCACCAGCGCGTGCGCGATGCTCTTCATCATCTCGGTCTTGCCGGTCTTGGGCTGGGCGACGATCAGGGCGCGCTGGCCTTTGCCGATGGGCGCGATCAGGTCGATGATGCGCGGCGACAGGTCCTTCGAGGTCGGAATCTCGAGTTCCATCTTGAAGCGCTCGTTGGGATAGAGCGGCGTCAGGTTGTCGAAATGGACCTTGTGACGGATCTTTTCCGGATCGTCGAAATTGATCGTGTTGACCTTCAGGAGCGCGAAATAGCGTTCGCCTTCCTTGGGGCCGCGGATCGGGCCTTCGACCGTATCGCCGGTCTTCAGCGAGAAGCGGCGGATCTGCGAAGGCGAGATGTAGATGTCGTCCGGACCCGGCAGGTAGTTCGCGTTGGCCGAACGCAGGAAGCCGAAGCCGTCCTGCAGCACTTCCACGACGCCTTCGCCGATGATTTCGACATCCTGTGCCGCCAGCATCTTCAGGATGGCAAACATCAGCTCCTGCTTGCGCATCGTGCTCGCGTTCTCGACCTCGAGCGATTCGGCGAAAGCAAGAAGGTCGGTCGGAGTCTTGTTCTTGAGGTCTTGTAGCTTCATTTCGGCCATGAATGGTCCATGCTGGTGGTCGTCGGGATGGAAAAAGGCGTGCGGGTCAGGAAGGAACTGCCGGGGATTGGGTGCAGTTCACTGAACGAATACACATGCCACGAAGATGAGATGCGCGGAAAATAGCGGTTCGCGGCCCGCCTCGCAAGGGGGCGATTCAATTTCGTCCGATTTGTCGCGGCAGGTCAGAAGGGTTTGACGACGACCATGACGACGATGAGGATCATCAGCAGGGCGGGCGCCTCGTTCCAGATGCGCCATTGACGGCCGGTTTTGGTGTTGCGGTCCTCGGCAAAAGCCTTGACGGCCCGGCCGTAATACTGGTGCACGCCGCTCAGGAGCACCACGAAGGCAAGCTTGGCGTGCAGCCAACCGCCCTGGAAACCATAGACCGACCAGGCGAGGTAGAGACCGAGCAACCAGGCAAGCCCCATGGCCGGCTGCATGATGGTTCGGTAGAGCCGCCCCTCCATCACCTTGAAGGTTTCCGACTGGGCGGAACCCGGCGGCGCGTCCGTGTGATAGACGAAGAGGCGCGGCAGGTAGAGCAGGCCCGCCATCCAGGAGATGACGGCGACGATGTGCAGCGCCTTGATCCAGAGATAGAGATCATCCGGTGGATAGAGGATCAAGAGACCGGCGATGACAGCGAAGACGGCAAGCGCGATTGCAGCCCGCAACCGCGCGCGGCGGCCTGCGCTCTCGCCTGTCTGCTTCTCGGTCACCGGCTTTCTCCGCGCACGCGCGCCACAAGCCGCGTGACATTGTCGGGGTCGGCCTGCGGCGTGATGCCATGGCCGAGATTGAAGATCAGGGGACCGTTTCCAAGCACCTGCAGGATGGCATCGATGCCGTCGTCGAGCGCCTTGCCGCCGGCGACCACCCGCATGGGATCGAGATTGCCCTGCACCGGACCGTCCTTCTGCAAGTCGGCAGCGAAGGACAGCGGCACCGACCAGTCGAGGCCGATGGCATCCGCACGCGTGTCCTGGCGATAGGACTTGAGGAGCAGGCCAGCGCCCTTGGCGAAGGCGATGATCCTGGCCTGCGGCCGGCGGCTCTTCACCGAATCGATGATCCGTCGAACCGGACGAACGGCATAGTCGGCGAATTCCTTCTCGCCGAGTACACCCGCCCAGGAATCGAAGATCTGGACAGCATCCGCGCCCGCATCGATTTGCGCGACCAGATAATCGGCCGAGAGATCCGCGAGAATATCGAGCAGGCGGGCAAAGGCTTCCGGTTCGCGATAGGCGAAGAGACGCGCGGGCGCCTGGTCCGGGGTGCCATGGCCGGCGATCATATAGGTCGCAACCGTCCAGGGCGCGCCACAGAAGCCGAGCAGCGCCGTTTCCCCCGGCAGGGCTGCACGGATGCGTCCAACCGCTTCTATGACCGGCTGGAGGTGATTTGCGACGCCTTCCCCTTGGAGAGCGAGAATACCATCCACGTCGATTGGATCGAGACGCGGTCCATGACCCTCCTCAAAGCGCACATTCCGCTTCAGCGCATCGGGAATGACGAGGATGTCGGAAAAGAGGATTGCAGCGTCGAAGCCGTAACGACGGATCGGCTGAAGCGTCACTTCCGTCGCCAGCTCCGGCGAATAACAGAGATCGAGAAAACTTCCCGCCGCCGCGCGCGTCGCGCGATATTCCGGCAGGTACCGTCCGGCCTGACGCATCAGCCAGAGGGGAGGAGGAGAAACCGTCTTCCCATCCAGGACATCGACGATCTTCCGGTTTTGCGCAGCCACCGCGGGGTTCTCCCAATAATGAAATAATCTCTTTTAAGAAGGTTTCTATTTCTTAGAGTCGGTGACTATCAAGGATTAAATCCTCTCCACAAACTTCCCTCCCCTCGGCCCGTTGGCTGGAAAAGTAGCGCAGCAAAAAGCCATTTTGCGCGGAAAACGAGGAAAATCGGATTCTATCTTTGGAATCAAAAGGATTCGGGCCAGCCTAAGAGCGGCCTTGTTATGGGTAGCCTGTGGACAAGCGCGACACTTTGCCGTTCCCATGAGTCTTATCCACATCCACGCGGAATCCGTTTCCCGTCGATCGCCGATTGTGGACAAGTCGGCACTTATCCTCTTGCCAGAGGACAGCGCCCGTTCTTAGCTCACACTTGTCCCGGGCCATCAACAGGGGGCGGAGGATATTGTGGAAAGCACCAAAAATTACTTCCATCTGCACCTGATATCGGACTCGACGGGCGAGACTCTCATCGCTGCGGGCCGGGCTGCTGCGGCACAGTTCCAGTCGTCCCAGGCGCTCGAGCACGTCTATCCGCTGATCCGCAATCGCAAGCAGCTGATGCCTGTGCTCGATGCCATCGACGGCGCGCCGGGCATCGTGCTCTATACGATCGTCGACCGGGAACTTTCCGATATCATCGACCAGCGCTGCCGGGAGATGGGCGTGCCCTGCGTTTCGGTGCTCGAGCCGGTGATCGATCTTTTCCAGTCCTACCTCGGCGCGCCGTCGCGGCGACGGGTCGGCGCGCAACATGTGATGAATGCGGAATATTTTGCGCGCATCGAGGCGCTGAATTTCACGATGGATCACGACGACGGGCAATTGCCGGCCGATCTTGATGAAGCCGATGTCATTCTCGTCGGCATCAGCCGGACCTCGAAGACGCCGACCAGCATCTATCTTGCCAACCGCGGCATCAAGACCGCCAATGTGCCCATCGTGGTCGGGGTCCCGCTGCCGGAGCGGCTGGCCCATGCGACCAGGCCGCTGATCGTCGGGCTTATCGCCACGACGGATCGCATCGCCCAGGTGCGGCAGAACCGGGTGCTCGGCCAGACGCAGGATTTCCGCGGCGACGACTATATCGACCGCGCGCAGATTTCCGAGGAGCTGAAATATGCCCGCGCCCTCTGCGCCCGCCACAACTGGCCGATCATCGACGTCACCCGTCGCTCGATCGAGGAAACGGCCGCCGCCATCGTTGCTCTTCGCCCGAAGCTCCGTTAACCCGGAAGGGGAATGGAGACCCCTATGACGCCACCGCTGATCCTTGCCTCGCAAAGCCCCTTTCGCCGCATGCTGATGGAGAATGCCGGCCTCGCCTTCACGGCGGAGGCGGCTGCCATCGACGAGCGCGCGGTGGAGGAAGATCTGGCCGCGGGCAATCCCACGCCGCAGGCTATCGCCGAAGCACTTGCCATCGCCAAGGCTGAGGATGTCGCGGCCCGCAATCCCGGCGCGCTGGTCATCGGGTCGGACCAGACCCTGTCGCTCGAGGGACGGGTGTTTCACAAGCCGGCCGATATGGCCGAGGCGAAGCGGCACCTTCAGGCTATGTCGGATCGGACCCATTCGCTGAACTGCGGCATTGCGCTCGTCGGCGACGATCAGGTTCTCTGGAGCCACGTTTCCATCGCGCATCTGACGATGCGAACCCTTTCGGACGCCTTCATCGACCGGCATTTGGCGCGGGTCGGCCCGCGGATTCTGGCCAGCGTCGGCGCCTACCAGCTGGAGGGGGAAGGCGTGCAGCTTTTCGAGCGGATCGACGGCGACTACTTTACCATCCTCGGCCTGCCACTGCTTCCGTTGCTGGCTAAACTTCGCGACCTCGGTGCCATCGATGCATGATTCACGTGAAACATTCGCCCGGAATGCGTTCGTCACCGGCTATCCGGTCAAACATTCCCGCTCCCCATTGATCCATGGTCATTGGCTGAAAACGCTTGATCTGGCCGGATCCTACACACGACAGGAAGTGGCGCCGGAAGATTTCGCCGGCTTCGTTTTAAGATTGAAGAGTGGAGAATCCGGCTTCATAGGTGGCAATATCACGATCCCGCACAAGGAAACGGCGTTCAAGCTGGCCGACCGGCCGGACGCGCTGAGCGAGGAACTTGGCGCTGCGAATACGCTGTGGCTGGAAGACGGCAGGCTCCATGCCACCAACACGGACGGCTATGGTTTCCTGGCCAATCTCGATGTCGCCGCTCCCGGTTGGGACCGGACGGGTCGAGCCGTCATTCTGGGTGCGGGGGGCGCCAGCCGGGCCATCATCCAGGCGGTGCGTGACCGCGGCGTCGGCGAGATCCATGTGGTGAACCGCACGGTCGCCCGGGCGCAGGAACTGGCGGATCGCTTCGGACCGAAGGTGCATGCCCATGCCATGGCGGCGCTGGCTGAAGTCTCGACAGGAGCGGGTCTTTTCGTCAATACGACGTCGCTCGGCATGGATGGTGAGCCGGCGCCGGATTTCGATTTCTCCCCGCTGGCCGCCGGCGCCATCGTGACGGATATCGTCTATGTGCCGCTCATGACGCCGATCCTCTGTCGGGCGCAGGAACAGGGTTTCGCCACGGTCGATGGTCTCGGCATGCTGCTGCACCAGGCGGTGCCGGGTTTTGAAAAATGGTTCGGCGCCCGCCCGGCCGTCGATGCGGCCTTGCGACAGTTGATTCTCGCGGACATGGAGACGCATTGATGATCGTGCTCGGCCTTACCGGATCGATCGGAACGGGCAAGTCGACGACCGCGGCGATGTTCCACGATCTCGGCGTACCGGTGCACGATGCCGATGCGACGGTGCACGATCTCTATCGCGGCGAGGCGGTCGCGCCGGTGGCGCAAAAATTCCCCGAGGCGCTGAAGGATGGTGTCATCGATCGCAAGGCCCTGTCGGCGGTCCTTGCGCAATCGCCGGAACGGTTCGGCGAATTGGAAGCGATTATTCATCCGCTCGTCCGGGCGCGCGAAAACGCATTTGTCGCGCGGGAACGGAACAATGGCACGCCGCTCGTTCTGCTCGATATTCCGCTGCTCTTCGAGTCGGGCGGTGAGAGCCGGGTGGACAAGGTGGTTGTCGTCAGCTGCGACCCCGAAACGCAGCGCGCGCGGGTGCTCGCCCGACCGGGCATGACGGAGGAGAAGTTCGCGCTCATCCTGTCGCGGCAGATGCCCGATGCGGAAAAACGCCGCCGCGCCGATTTCATCATCGATACGGGCAGGGGGCTTGAAGCGGCGCGCGAACAGGTGAAAGAGATAATCGGAACATTGACGGGACGGGACGCCTGATGCGCGAGATCATCTTCGATACGGAAACGACCGGCCTCGACAACAAGCTCGACCGCATCATCGAAATCGGTGGCGTGGAACTGGAGAATCATTTCCCGACCGGCCGCACGCTGCATATCTTCGTCAATCCAGGCGACCGCAAGGTTCATCCCGATGCGCTTGCGGTGCACGGCATCACGGATGAGTTCCTGAAGGACAAGCGGCCCTTCGCCGAGGTGGCAGGCGAGATCCTGGAGTTTTTCGGCGACGCCCGCTGGGTGGCGCACAATGCCAACTTCGACATGGGCTTCATCAATGCCGAGTTCGACCGGCTCGGCCTGCCGCCCGTCGCATCCGAGCGGGTGACGGATACGTTGGCGCTCGCCCGCCGCAAGCATCCGATGGGGCCGAACTCCCTCGATGCACTCTGCCGACGCTACGGCATCGACAATTCGCACCGCACCAAACACGGTGCCTTGCTCGACTCCGAACTGCTCGCCGAAGTCTATATCGAGATGATCGGCGGCCGTCAGGCGGCGCTCGGCCTCGGTAGCGCGGAGGCTGGCCGCAAGACGATCGTCGAGGAGGAGGAGGTCGTCCTGCCGCTTGGCGCGCGGCCACGGTCCCTGGCGCCGCGTCTTTCCGAAGAGGATCGTGCAGCCCATACGGCCATGGTGGCGAAGATCGGCGCCAAGGCGATCTGGACCAAATTTGGCGCTTGAATCCGGCTCATAAAATAAAGCGCGCAAAGAAAATGCCCGGTCACGACGTGCCGGGCATTTGCATTTGGAAAGGAAGGTCAGCCTTAGTTGGCCTGAACCTTCGCCTTGACCTGCTCTTCGGCCATGCGCTGGGTAAACATCTGCGCGAAGTCGATCGGGTCGATCATCAGCGGCGGGAAGCCGCCGTTGCGGGTGGCGTCGGCGATGATCTGGCGGGCGAAGGGGAAGAGCAGGCGCGGGCACTCGATGAAGAGGACCGGCAGCATGTGCTCCTGCGGGAAGCCCGTGATGCGGAAGACGCCGCCATAGGCGAGTTCGGCATTGAAGAGAACCTTGTCGCCATCCTTGGCTTCCGCGTTCAGCGAGAGGATGACGTCGAAGTCGTTCTCGGCGAGCGGGTTGGCATTGACGTTGACGCTGATGTTGATCGCCGGTGCCTTGTCGCGGGCCTGCAGCGACCGCGGCGCACCCGGGTTCTCGAAGGAAAAGTCCTTCACATACTGCGCCAGGATGTTGAGCGAGGGGCTCGCGGCGTTGTTCTCGGTTGCTGCGTCGGTCATGCGAAAATCCTCGGGGGCTTTGAAAGTCAGGCCATCTAGCATTTCAGCCGGGGGCTTACAACCCTGACGCCTCAGGGCCGGTCGTCGCGATGGAAGTCGCCCTCGTCAAGATCGATGGTGCGGTCTTGTCGCGTTTCCGGCCGTCCGCCGGGCCGCATGCCGCCGATGTCGACCACAACGACATTGCGCATCAGCCGGTTCCAGAGAAAGGCGCGCACGGGGGGAAGAAAGAGGGCAAGGCCGAGTATGTCGGTGAGGAAACCCGGAATGAGCAGCAGGATGCCGGCAATGAGGATCATCGCCGCGTCGAGCAGTTCCTTGCCCGGCGCCCGGCCGGCCTCGCCCGACTGTCGAAGCCGGGTAAGCACGCCGAAGCCCTGGATGCGCATCAGAACGATGCCGGCAACCGCCGAAAGTACCACCAGCGATAGCGTCGGAAAGAGGCCGATCCGTCGGCCGACCAGGATGAAGCAGGCGATCTCCGCCAGCGGCAAGAGAAGAATGAGGAAGGGAAGAAGACGTCTGAACATGGTTTTCAATGTCGCATAGATTCGCCGGAGCCGATACGGCCAAGCCGTGCGGCGCGTATCTTCGCCGCATTCACGTCATCGCCATTTGAATGATCCGTCGTTGCGGACTATATGGAATGGAACAAAAATCAGAAACCGCAGCGGATCGATAATGGGCTCATTCGACTTTGTAACGCTTTTCTTCCTCGTAGCTGCGGTGGTCATCTTCCTGCAATTGCGCAGCGTGCTTGGCCGGCGCACCGGAAGCGAGCGCCCGCCGTTCGACCCCTACTCCAAGCGCGAGAGCGCCGCCGAGGCTGATTCGGCCGACCGCGGCAAGGTGGTGACGCTGCCGCGCCGCGACGGCACGGAGGAGGACGAAAGCCCCTACGCGTCGATCGACAGCTTCGCCGCTCCCGGCACGCCGTTGAACGAGCAGCTCCGCGCGGTCGCCAAGGCCGACCCGTCCTTCACGCCGAAGGAATTCGTGGGCGGCGCCCGCATGGCCTACGAGATGATCGTCGTCGCCTTCGCCGATGGCGACCGCAAGGCGCTGAAGAACCTTCTGTCGCGCGAAGTCTACGAGGGCTTCGATGCCGCCATTTCCGAACGCGAGAGCAAGGGCGAGGTCGTGCGCTCGAGCTTCGTCGGCATCGAGAAGGCCGATATCGTCAGCGCCGAGGTCAAGGACAGCGAAGCCAACGTGACGCTGCGCATCGTCAGCCAGCTGATCTCCGCCACCTATGACAAGGCCGGCGCGCTGGTCGAGGGCGACGCGGATACGGTCGCCGAGGTCAACGATCTCTGGACCTTCGCCCGCGACACCCGTTCGCGCGATCCGAACTGGAAGCTGATCGCCACCGAATCGGAAGGCTGAGCGAGGCCCTGTCATGGATTACCGTCTGGTTCCGGCCCGGTTTTCGGCGCTTCCCGGCTGGGACGAGGACGATCCGACAGCCCTGATGGCGGCCATGGGCCGCTGTCGTGCGCATATCCGCTCCGTCAAACCCTACAAGACTGGCTCGCTTGGCATCACTGCCGGCGAGCTTCTGGCGCTACTGGATGCGGCGGATGCGCAAAAGCCGCAGGGCGCGGCCGCCGTGCGCGCCTTCTTCGAGGCCGAATGCGTGCCGTTCCGGATCGAGAAGGCCGATGGTTCCGCCGGCTTCGTCACCGCCTTCTACGAGCCGGAAGTCGCCGTGAAGGCCGAAGCCGACGTGGACTATCGCTATCCCTTCTATCGCCGGCCCGACGATCTCGTCGATATCGACGATGGCAACCGGCCGGAGGGGTTTCCGCAAGGCTATGCCTTCGGTCGCCTGAAAGATGGCGCCATCGTCGAATATCCCGATCGCGGCGAGATCGAGCGCGGCCATCTCGCCGGCCAGGGCCTTGAAATCGCCTATGCCCGCTCGAAGGTCGACGTCTTCTTCGCGCATGTGCAGGGCGCCGCCCGGCTCGTCTATCCCGATGGATCGGTCAGGCGCGTGACCTATGCCGGAAAATCCGGCCATCCCTTCTCCGCCATCGGCAAGCTCCTGATCGATCGCGGAGAGATCGATGCGGCGACCGTCTCCATGGGGTCGATCCGCGACTGGCTGGCGCGGCATGAGGGTGAGGTCGACGCGGTGCTCTGGCACAATCGCTCCTTCATCTTCTTCAAGGAAGCGGCGGTGGACGATGCCGGTCTCGGTCCCATTGCCGCCGCCAAGGTGCCGCTCGTCGCCGGCCGCTCGCTGGCGGTGGACCGGATGATCCACACTTTCGGCCTGCCCTTCTTCATCTCCAGCGACAGCCTGACCCATATGGATGGCGGAAAACCCTTCCGCCGGTTGATGCTGGCGCTCGATACGGGAACGGCCATCGTCGGCCCGGCGCGCGGCGATATCTTCACGGGCTCGGGCGACGCGGCGGGCGCGCTGGCGGGCCATGTACGCAATGCTGCGACCTTCCATATCCTCGTTCCCAAGGCGGCGGCGGAGCGCTACCTCCATGCCGAAGGATAAGACGCTTTCCAGCGAAGACCGCATCCTCTGGGGCAAGGTGGCGCGCAGCACGCGCGCCCTGCCCGGCAGGCTCGACGCCCTGACGGAATTCGAGGTCGCCTTCGCGGAAAAGATCGAGGAGGCGAGGGCCCCCGAGCCGCCGCCGAAAAAGACGAAGGCGGGCATCGCCGCCGAGGATGGCATCACGCTCACCATCGGGCGCGGCAAGGAGGCTGCGCGCCATCATCCGCTGGAGCGCCCGGTCAAGCGCAAGATCGCCAAGGGACGTCTGGCGCTCGAAGCCCGCATCGACCTGCACGGCATGATCCAGAGCGAGGCGCACGGCTTCCTGCTCGGTTTCCTCATCAAGGCGCATGAACGGGGCCTGCGCCATGTGCTGGTCATCACCGGCAAGGGCACGTCGCTCGGCAGCGACGGTGCGCTCAAGCGTGCGGTGCCGCTGTGGTTCTCGCTGCCGGAATTCCGCCCGCTGATCTCGTCCTACGAACCGGCGGCGCGCAACCATGGCGGCGAAGGCGCTCTCTACGTCCGGCTTGCCCGCCTGCCCGGGGAAAAGCGATGACGACGCCCTTCGGCAAGGCGGTGCGGCATCTGCGCGACCGCAAGGGCGTTTCGCAGAAGGACATGGCAGTGGCGCTTGGTGTCAGCCCGGCCTATCTCTCCGCGCTGGAGCACGGCAAGCGCGGCATGCCGAGCTTCGATTTCCTCCAGCGCGTTGCCGGCTATTTCAACGTCATCTGGGACGAGGCGGAAGAACTTTTCCGCATCGCGGAGATTTCCGACCCGCGCATCACGGTCGATACGTCGGGCCTGCCACCGGAATATACGGCCTTCGCCAACCGTCTTTCGGCCGAAATCCGCAACCTGCCGCCCGAGACGGTGCGCCGGCTTGCCGGCATTCTCGAAAAAGCATGCAATAACCGGGTAAAATCCGGTTGATCCCCTGATTTCTGCCGTGTTTGCAGGCTCTTTGGTTTGGAACTTCGGGGCAAAATCCCTATATTCTAGGAACCCGGAAAGCCGTGATTCGCCCCGCTTTCCCGCCTGCCGCGAAACCTCTGGAAAGACTTTTGAATGACTGACACACCCGAGACCGAAAACGGCCCGGCCGAGTATGGCGCAGATTCGATCCAGATCCTGGAAGGCCTGGAGGCGGTGCGCAAGCGCCCCGGCATGTACATCGGCGACACCTCCGACGGCACCGGCCTGCACCATCTGGTGTTCGAGGTGGTGGACAACTCCATCGACGAGGCCCTGGCCGGCCACTGCGACGACATCATCGTCACCATCCACACCGACAACTCGATCAGCGTCATCGACAACGGCCGCGGCATCCCCACCGGCGTGAAGATGGACGACAAGCACGAGCCCAAGCGCTCGGCCGCTGAAATCGCCCTGACCGAGCTGCATGCCGGCGGCAAGTTCAACCAGAACAGCTACAAGGTCTCGGGCGGTCTGCACGGCGTGGGCGTGAGCTGCGTGAACGCGCTCTCCGTCAAGCTGAAGCTGAAGATCCGCCGCGGCGGCAAGATCCACGAGATGAGCTTTACCCACGGCGTTGCCGATGGCCCGCTCGCCGTGACGGGCGAATGCGGCGGGGAGACCGGTACGGAAGTCACCTTCCTGCCCTCGTCCGATACCTTCTCCAATATCGAATTCGTCTATTCGACGCTGGAACACCGTCTGCGCGAACTCGCTTTCCTCAATTCCGGCGTGCGCATCCTGCTCACCGACCGCCGCCATTCGGACGTCAAGCAGGACGAGTTGATGTATGAGGGCGGCCTTGAAGCCTTCGTTTCCTATCTCGACCGCGCCAAGAAGGCGGTGCTCGGAAAGCCGATCGCCATCCGCGGCGAGAAAGATGGCATCACTGTCGAAGTCGCCATGTGGTGGAACGACGGCTTCAACGAGAACGTCCTCTGCTTCACCAACAACATCCCGCAGCGTGACGGCGGCACCCACCTGACCGGCCTGCGCGCCGCGATGACCCGGCAGGTCGTTTCCTATGCCGAAAGCTCCAGTGTGATGAAGAAGGAGAAGGTCTCGCTGATCGGCGACGACTGCCGCGAAGGTCTGACCGCCGTTCTCTCGGTCAAGGTTCCCGACCCGAAGTTCTCCTCGCAGACCAAGGACAAGCTGGTTTCCTCCGAAGTGCGGCCGGTCGTCGAAAGCCTCGTCAACGAGGCGCTGAGCACCTGGATGGAAGAGCATCCGTCTGAAGCGAAGATCCTTATCGAAAAGATCCTCGACGCCGCCCGCGCCCGCGAAGCCGCGCGCAAGGCCCGCGAGATGACCCGCCGCAAGGGCGTGCTGGACGGCCTGGGCCTGCCCGGCAAGCTGGCCGACTGCCAGGAAAAGGATCCCGCCATGTGCGAGATCTACATCGTGGAGGGTGACTCCGCAGGCGGCTCGGCCAAGCAGGGCCGCGACCGGAAGTTCCAGGCCATCCTGCCCCTGCGCGGCAAGATCCTGAACGTGGAGAAGGCACGCTACGAAAAGCTGCTCACCTCCAACGAAATCATCACCCTGATCACGGCCCTGGGCACCGGCATCGGCCGCGGCGCCGGCAGCGATGACTTCAACCCCGACAAGCTGCGCTACCACCGCATCATCATCATGACCGACGCGGACGTGGACGGCGCCCACATCCGCACCCTGCTGCTCACCTTCTTCTACCGCCAGATGCCCGAGCTCTGCGAGCGCGGCCACATCTACATCGCGCAGCCCCCGCTCTACAAGGTGGCGCGCGGCAAATCGAGCCAGTACCTGAAGAACGAGAAGGCGCTGGAAGATTACCTCATTAACTCTGGCCTCGACGAGACGGCGCTGGAAATGAGCTCCGGCGAGGTGCGCCTCGGGCAGGATATACTCGAACTGATCCAGGATGCCTTGCGCCTGCGCACGCTGCTCGACGGCTTGCACTCGCGCTACAACCGCTCCATCGTCGAGCAGGCGGCCATTGCCGGCGCGCTCAACCTCGAACTCAGCCATGACCGGGAGGCCTATGCAGCGAAGGCTGTCGAAGTTGCCCGCCGTCTCGACCTCATCGCGGAGGAAATGGAACGCGGCTGGGAAGGCTCGGTGGCGGCGGACGGCGGACTGCGCTTCGAGCGCATGGTGCGCGGCGTCAAGGAGTTCGCCCATATCGACATGGCGCTGATCGGTTCGTCCGACGCCCGCCATATCGACCAGCTCTCCGCCCGCCTCAGGGAAATCTATTCGGTGCCGCCGGTGCTGCGCCGCAAGGACGGCCGGACCGAGATCACCGGCCCGCGCGCCCTGCTCGATGCCGTCTTCGCCGCCGGCCGCAAGGGTCTTTCCATGCAGCGCTACAAGGGCCTGGGCGAAATGAACCCCGAGCAGCTCTGGGAAACCACGATGGACCCCAATGTGCGCCGCCTGCTGCGCGTGCAGATCGAAGACGCCATCGAAGCCGACCGCGTGTTCACCATGCTCATGGGCGACGAAGTGGAGCCGCGCCGCGACTTCATCCAGGAAAACGCGCTCAACGTCGCCAACCTCGACATCTGATGAGAAAGCCGCCGAAAGGCGGCTTTTCTTTTGGTGGATCGGCCCCTCCGCCCGGTGCTGTCATCCGTGGGTTCTATCAAGGATCGACAGGGAGCCGGGAGGAGGGGCGAGCCCAATTCAGGCCGTAAACCGTCCCTCGGAGATGAATTCCGCCAGGGGCTTGCGCGTGCTCGGCACTTCGCGCTTCATCAGGTCTTCCGGCAGGGTTTCCTTGGGTGCGATCTTGCCGATGGCGACAGCGGCCTCGACACGAAAGCCGTCGGGAATGCCGAGTACGTCCATGGCCTTGGCGCGGTCGATGCCGCCCATGCCGTGGGCATGATAGCCGGCGCGGGTCGTCTGAAGGGCGAGATAGGCCCAGGCCGCGCCCGTATCGAAGGCGTGGGTATAGGCCGGCCGCATCTCGCCGTCGGCATTCTTGCGATGGGTCTGCGAAACGACGACGGCAAGAACGGACGCCTTGTCGGCCCAGCGGCGGTTGCCCTCGTCCAACGTGTTGTAGATCCGGTCGAAGGCCTCGGTGCCGCGGTGCCCATAGATGAAACGCCAGGGCTGGCCGTTGGCGGCGGATGGTGCCCAGCGGGCGGCCTCGAACAGCGACAGCAGCGTGGCCTGCGGCATCGCTTCGCCGGTGAAGGCGCGCGGCGACCAGCGGTCGAGGAAAATGGGGTCGATGGCGTGGTCCGCGGTGCGGCCGGTGGGATGGGTCATGGGTAGCCTCGAATGTCAGAACGTGCGCGGCGACCTTAGACCCGCCACCCGCCGCCGCGAAGCGGTAAAATCGCGTCTCTGTCGCATTGTCGAACGGGTGGCGGACGCAATATAACGCTTGCGACACGACGTCATGACGTCTGACGGCATCGCGAAAATGGGAGATATCGATGAGCCTCAAAGATCCGAGCCTGCTTCGCCAGGCAGCCCTTGTCGGCCAGCGCTGGATTGAAGCGGATGGCAGCGGCATAGCGGTGAAGAACCCGGCGACGGGTGAGCTGGTCGGCTACGTGCCGAAGCTCGGCGCGAAGGAAACGAAGGAAGCGATCGATGCGGCCGCCGAAGCCCAGAAGGGCTGGGCCGCCCGCACCGCCAAGGAACGCTCGGCCGTGCTGCGCAAGTGGTTCGAGCTGATGATCGAGAACAAGGACGATCTCGGTCGCATCATGACGGCCGAGCAGGGCAAGCCCCTGGCCGAGGCCCGGGGCGAGGTGATCTACGGCGCCAGCTTCATCGACTGGTTTGCCGAGGAAGGCAAGCGCCTCTACGGCGAGACCATCCCCACCACCGATCCCAGCAAGCGCTACCTAGTGCTCAAGCAGCCCATGGGCGTGTGCGCGGCCATCACGCCCTGGAACTTCCCGGTGGCCATGATCACGCGCAAGGTGGCGCCGGCCCTGGCCGCGGGCTGCTCGGTCATCATCAAGCCCGCCGAGGCCACGCCGCTCTCGGCCCTGGCCGTGGCCGAGCTGGCCCAGCGCGCCGGCATGCCCGCCGGCCTCTTCTCGGTCATCACCGGTTCGGCCCGCGAGATCGGCGCGGAAATGACCGCCAACCCGACCGTGCGCAAACTCACCTTCACCGGCTCGACGGAAATCGGCGCCGAGCTCTACAAGCAGTGCGCGCCGACCATCAAGAAGCTGGGCCTGGAACTCGGCGGCAACGCACCCTTCATCGTCTTCGACGATGCCGATCTCGATGCGGCCGTCGAGGGCGCGCTGATCGCCAAGTTCCGCAACAACGGCCAGACCTGCGTGTGCGCCAACCGGCTCTACGTCCAGGACGCCGTCTATGACGCCTTCTCCGACAAGCTCGCCGCCGCCGTCGGCAAGCTGAAGACCGGCAACGGTTTCGACGAGGGTGTGGTGCTCGGTCCGCTGATCGACAGTGCCGCGCTGGAAAAGGTGGAGGAGCATGTCTCCGACGCCGTGAAGAAGGGCGGCCGCGTGGTTCAGGGCGGCAAGCGCCATGCACTTGGCGGCACCTTCTACGAGGCGACCGTGATCGCGGACGTGACGCCGGACATGGCCGTGGCGAAGGAAGAGACCTTCGGCCCCGTCGCTCCGCTCTTCCGCTTCACGGACGAGAATGACGTCATCGCCCAGGCCAACGACACGGAATTCGGCCTTGCGTCCTATTTCTACGCCAAGGACCTGTCGCGCGTGTTCCGCGTGGCGGAGGCGCTGGAATACGGCATGGTCGGCGTCAATACCGGCCTGATCTCGACGGCGGAAGCGCCCTTCGGCGGTGTGAAGCTCTCCGGCCTCGGCCGCGAGGGCTCCAGGTACGGCATCGAGGAGTTCACCGAGATCAAGTATGTCTGCCTCGGCGGCATCGCCTGAGCCGACAATGCTGAAAGACCCGGCCGGCATTTGCCGGCCGGTTTCGTTTCGAGAGGAAAGATCCGTGGTAGCACCGAAAAACACCTTCAAGGCCGCGCTTCGCGACGGCCGATTCCAGCTTGGCCTGTGGGCGGCGCTCGGCAGCGCCTATGCGGCGGAGGTCCTTTCCACCAGTGGCTATGACTGGCTGCTGATCGATGGTGAACACGGGCCGAACGACATGCCGCTGATCAGCGCCCAGATCGGTGCCCTGCGTCATTCGCCGACCCATGCCATGGTGCGCCCGCCGATGGGCGAGGCCTGGATCCTCAAGCAATTGCTCGATCAGGGCGCCCAGACCTTCCTCATTCCTATGGTCGAATCGGCTGAGGAGGCGAAGACCCTGGTGCGTGCGTTGCGCTATCCGCCGCACGGCATTCGCGGTGTCGGCGCCGGCCTCGGCCGTGCCAGCGATTTCGGCCGCATTCCGGACTACATCACCACGGCCAACGAGGAGGTCTGCCTCATCGTGCAAGTGGAAAACCGGGCCGGGCTAGCGGCGGTCGACGAGATCGCCGCCGTGGAAGGCGTCGACGGCATCTTCATCGGCCCGTCGGATCTTGCCGCCGACATGGGTCATCTCGGCAATCCCGGCGCGCCGGAGGTCCTGGCAGCCATCACGCATATCTTCGAGCGCACGAAGGCGCACGGCAAGGCGCGCGGCATCATGACGGTCTCGCTGCCGCAGGCCGAGGTTTACCGCGATCTCGGCGCGGACTTCCTGGCGATCGGCACCGACGTCAACTGCCTCGTTTCGGCGGTGGAAGGACTTCGCCGCAGCTTCCTCGGCGAAGCGGCGAGCGAACGGCGCGGCGGCGGCTACTGAGCCCTTTCCTGCCCCGGATACGTTCATGTCCGCGAAAGGTTCACAGGTTTAGGATGCTCTCGTGGCGTGTTGCCACGCAGCGAAAACATGTTAGTGTTTTCGCATCTGCGGAAACCGGGTGACGACGGTGCAGAGGGTCTAGGCCCCGCGCTTTGGGAAAATGGGGTAACGCGTCCGATGTATTATCAGCTGTACGAACTGAACCATGCGGTGATGGCGCCCTGGCGCGCCGTGGCGGACCAGATGCGGATCGCCTTCCGCAATCCGCTCAATCCACTGTCGCATACCTATTTCGGCCGCACCATGGCTGCCGGCTTCGAGGTGCTTGAGCGAACGACGCGGCGCTACGGCAAGCCCGAATTCGACCTGCCCACCACCGTCATCGACGGCCAGAGCGTTTCCGTCCATGAAAAGGTCGTCTGGCAGCGCCCCTTCTGCAATCTCATCCATTTCGAGCGCTGTTTGCCGGCCGGCCATCGCAAGGATCCGAAAATCCTGATCGTCGCGCCGATGTCCGGCCATTATGCGACGCTGCTGCGCGGCACCGTCGAGGCGCTGCTGCCCCATGCCGAAGTGCATATCACCGACTGGGTGGATGCGCGCATGGTGCCTCTGTCCGAAGGCGCTTTCGATCTCGACGACTACATCGACTACGTCATCCAGATGCTGCATGCGCTGGGGCCGGATACCCATGTCATCGCCGTCTGCCAGCCGGCGGTGCCGGTTCTTGCGGCCGTTTCCGTCATGGAAGCCGACAACGATCCGCTTTCGCCCTCCACCATGACGCTGATGGGCGGTCCCATCGATACGCGCATCAATCCGACGGCGGTCAACAAGCTCGCCAAGGAAAAGCCGATCGACTGGTTCCGCGACAATGTCATCATGCCGGTTCCGTGGCCGCAGCCGGGTGTCATGCGCATGGTCTATCCGGGCTTCCTGCAGCTCTCCGGTTTCATGTCGATGAATCTCGACCGCCATGTCGTCGCGCACAAGGAGTTCTTCGCCCATCTCGTGAAGAACGACGGCGACGCGGCCGAAAAGCATCGCGACTTCTATGACGAGTATCTTGCCGTCATGGACCTGACGGCCGAATTCTATCTGCAGACGGTGGAAACCGTGTTCATGCGCCATGCCCTGCCGAAGGGCGAGATGATGCATCGCGACCGCCGCGTCGACACGACGGCCATCCGCAAGGTGGCGCTGCTCACCGTCGAGGGCGAGAACGACGACATTTCCGGCGTCGGCCAGACCGAGGCGGCGCAGACCATCTGCACCAACATCCCGGACGACATGCGCATGCATTACGTCCAGCCGGATGTCGGTCACTATGGCGTCTTCAACGGTTCGCGCTTCCGCAAGGAGATCGCGCCGCGCATCCTGTCCTTCATCGACCAGCACGGCAAGGCCACGAAGGCAAAGCCGGTGCCGCGCGTCATCAAGGGCGGCAAGGCTGGCGGCGCCGCCTGATTTTTGAGGCTCGTTTCAGGCACTTGCCCGATTCTGCCGGGCATTGCCTTGAACGCCAGGGGCACTCTGCCCACATCGGATTCACCGGAAACCGGAGTGGTTTCCGCCGATCGTGAGGAAGATTGCACATGAACCAGTCAGCACTGATCCGTCCGGACTGGACGCCTGCGACCATCGCCCTGATGGTGCTCGGCTTCGTGGTGTTCTGGCCGCTCGGCCTTGCCATGCTTGCCTACATCATCTTCGGCGACCGCCTGAAAAACTTCAAGAAAGACGCCAACGACACCGTGGACGGCATGTTCGCCTCCTGCCGCGGCAAATTTCGTGGCGGCCGTCACGCCGCCTTCCGCAGCGCCACCGGCAATGTCGCCTTCGACGACTGGCGTGACGCCGAGCTTGCCCGCCTCGACGAGGAGCGTCGCAAGCTGGACGAGATGCGCGAGGAGTTTGACACCTACAGCCGCGAACTGCGCCGCGCCAAGGACCAGGAGGACTTCGACCGCTTCATGCGCGAACGCCGCGCCAAGGGCCAGGGCGACGTCCCGGGTTTCCCCGCGACCTGACAACCGCCGTCAGACAAACGGACTTCGCGGAAAACAGCATTGCCGGCGCCTCGTGCGCCGGTTTTTCGTGAAAGCGTTTCAGCCCGCGCCGAATCGGCTATGAAAGGCAGCATGTTTTCCCTGGCTCGCAAGCCCCGCAAGGCCCTGAAGACCCCGCCTCCGCCCGAACGGCGTGAGATCGACGTCAATGGCAGGGCCCTGCCGCTCACCATCAGGCGGGACCTGCGCGCCACGCGCCTGACGCTGCGCATCGAGCCCGGCGGACGGGCGTTGCGCATGACGGTGCCGAACGGCATCGCCGAGCGGGAAATCCGCGACTTCCTCACCCGCCATCAGGGTTGGCTGATGACGAAACTGGCGAAGTTCCGCTCGCGGAACGAGCTGGAGGATGGCGGTTACGTCATGATCCGCGGCGTCGCCCACCGCATCGAGGCGACCGGCAAGCTGCGCGGGCTCACCGAAGCCGTGGTCGTCGATGACGAGGCGGTGCTGCGCGTCGGCGGCATGGAGGAGAGCATTCCCCGTCGCATCAGCGATTTTCTGAAGAAGGAAGCGCGGCTGGAACTGGACCGGCTCGTTGCGGTCCATGCCGGGCGCATCGGAAAGCGGGTGAAGTCGCTGACGCTGCGCGACACCCGAAGCCGCTGGGGCTCCTGCTCGGCGGATGGCGCACTCAGCTTCTCCTGGCGTATCGCCATGGCGCCGCCCCACGTCATCGATTATCTCGCGGCGCATGAAGTGGCGCATCTTCGCGAGATGAACCATAGCCCGGCCTTCTGGTCGCTCTGCGAACAGCTCTGCCCGACGACGGAAGAGGCCAAGCGCTGGCTCAAGCGCAACGGCAGCCTGCTGCACGCCGTCGATTTCGGCTGATTTTCGCTCGGACCGAGGGAGGGGATGTCAGCGCCGGTCAGCCAGTGCCTCGCGGATCTTCCTGTCCGTATTGTACTGCCCCAGCGCGTAGACCGCCCAGATGGCGGCCGGCAGCCACCCGATCAGCGTCACCTGCAGGATGAGGCAGATAATGCCGGCGATGGGCCGTCCGATGGTGAAGAAAACGAGAAAGGGCAGCAGGATGGCAATGATGAGCCGCATGGTGATCTCCGGTCTTGGTCTCCCCTCCATATGGGCGCGGCGACGGGCCATGCAAGATGCCGGACAAGGGTGCCGGTTTCGGGCTTTCTGCCGCCGTCTTTCGGCTCGACTCTTCCGGTGATTCGTGCGACTCCCTGCCATCATGACACTCGACATCAAAATCTGCGGGCTCAAGACCGAAGAGGCCGTCGACAAGGCCCTCGCACTCGGCGCCAGCCATATCGGCTTCATCTTCTTCCCGAAGAGCCCGCGCAACATCGAGCCCTCCGATGCCGGCCGCCTTGCTGCGCGCGCACGGGGCAAGGCCAAGATCGTCGCCGTGACGGTCAATGCCGACAGCGATACGCTCGACGAGATCGTCGACCAGCTTTCGCCCGACATGCTCCAGCTGCACGGCAGCGAGAGCCCGGAGCGCGTGCTCACCGTCAAGGCGGTCTACGGTCTGCCGGTCATCAAGGCCTTTTCCGTCCGC
This sequence comes from Roseateles sp. XES5, assembly GCF_020535545.1. Classification (NCBI taxonomy): domain Bacteria; kingdom Pseudomonadati; phylum Pseudomonadota; class Betaproteobacteria; order Burkholderiales; family Sphaerotilaceae; genus Roseateles; species Roseateles sp. XES5. The sequence continues at coordinate 1,759,276 of NZ_CP084752.1, read as the reverse complement.
GAGGCGGACGATCTGAAGAGGATCGACCCCTATATCGGCATCGCCGACCGGTTCCTCTTCGATGCCAAGCCGCCGGCGGGCTCCGAGCTCCCGGGCGGCAACGGGGTTTCCTTCGACTGGAACCTCATGCATCTGCTTGACGAAAGCGTGGATTACATGCTTTCGGGTGGGCTGAACAAGGACAACCTCGCCGAGGCCATCCGGCTGACCGGCGCGCCGGGCATCGACGCCAGTTCGGGGGTCGAGAGTGCACCGGGCGTCAAGGACCTCGGCCTGATGGAAGCGTTTTTTGAAGCGGCGCGAAACGCGGAACGCGAGACCGCCGGCGCAGGGAGAGGCAAGTGAACCAGTCACCCAACCTGAATTCGTACCGCGAGGGTCCGGACGAGGACGGTCGTTTCGGCATTTTCGGGGGCCGCTTCGTCGCTGAAACGCTGATGCCGCTGATCCTCGACCTGCAGGATGAGTGGAACAAGGCCAAGACCGACCCGGCCTTCCAGGCGGAACTGAAGGACCTCGGCGCTCATTATATCGGTCGCCCCAGCCCCATCTATCACGCCGATCGCCTGAGCCGCGAGCTGGGCGGCGCCCAGATCTACCTCAAGCGTGAGGACCTGAACCACACCGGCGCGCACAAGATCAACAACACCATCGGCCAGGCCCTGCTCGCCAAGCGCATGGGCAAGAAGCGCGTGATTGCCGAGACCGGTGCCGGCCAGCATGGCGTGGCCACGGCCACCATCTGTGCGCGCTACGGCATGGAATGCGTGGTGTATATGGGCAGCGAGGACGTCAAGCGCCAGAGCCCCAATGTCTATCGCATGAAGCTGCTGGGCGCCACCGTGGTGCCGGTGGAGTCGGGCTCCAAGACCCTGAAGGACGCGCTCAACGAGGCCATGCGCGACTGGGTCACCAACATCGAGTCCACCTTCTACATCATCGGCACGGTGGCCGGTCCGCACCCCTATCCGGCCATGGTGCGCGATTTCCAGCGCATCATCGGCGACGAGTGCCTGACGCAGATGCCCGAGATGGTGGGGCGCCAGCCCGATGCCGTGCTCGCCTGTGTGGGCGGTGGCTCCAACGCCATCGGCATCTTCTATCCCTATATCCCGCACGAGCAGGTGCGCCTGATCGGCGTGGAGGCGGCGGGGCAGGGTGTGGACAGCGGCAAACACGCGGCCACGCTCACAGCCGGCACGCCAGGCGTGCTGCACGGCAACCGCACCTATCTGCTGCAGGATGCGGATGGCCAGATCATCGAGACCCATTCCATCTCGGCCGGCCTGGACTATCCCGGCGTCGGCCCCGAGCACGCCTATCTGAAGGACATCGGCCGCGCCGAGTATGTCCCGATCATGGACGATGAGGCGCTGGAAGCCTTCCAGCTTCTGACCAAGCTCGAAGGCATCATCCCGGCGCTGGAACCGAGCCATGCCATCGCCGAAGTGATCAAGCGTGCGCCCAAGATGGGCAAGGACCAGATCATCCTGATGAACCTCTCCGGCCGCGGCGACAAGGATATCTTCACCGTCGGCAAGATCCTCGGCATGGAGCTCTAAGATGACCGCACGCATGGACAAACGCTTTGCGGATCTCGCCGCCGAAGGCCGCCCGGCCCTCGTCACCTATTTCATGGGCGGCGACCCGGATTATGCGAGCTCGCTGGAGATCATGAAGGCGCTGCCGAAGGCGAGGCTCCGACGTCATCGAGCTCGGCATGCCCTTCTCCGACCCGATGGCCGATGGCCCGGCGATCCAGGTGGCCGGCCAGCGCGCACTTGCCGGCGGCCAGACGCTCGCCAAGACGATCCAGATGGCCCGTGACTTCCGCAAGACGGATGACGCGACCCCGATCGTGCTGATGGGCTACTACAACCCGATCTACATCTACGGCGTCGACCGCTTCCTCGACGAGGCGCTCGAAGCCGGCATCGACGGCCTCATCGTCGTCGACCTGCCGCCGGAAATGGATGACGAACTGTGCATTCCGGCGCTCGCCAAGGGCATCAACTTCATCCGTCTCGCGACGCCGACGACGGATGAGAAGCGCCTCCCGACAGTCCTCAAGAATACGTCGGGCTTCGTCTATTATGTCTCGATGAACGGCATCACCGGTTCGGCGCTGCCGGATCCCTCGCTTGTCGGCGGGGCCGTCGGCCGCATCAAGGCGCATACGAAGCTGCCGGTCTGCGTCGGTTTCGGCGTCAAGACGGCCGAGCATGCCCGCGCCATCGGCGCCTCGGCGGATGGCGTCGTCGTCGGCACCGCCATCGTCAACCAGATCGCCTCCAGCCTGACGGCGGATGGCAAGGCCAGCGCCGCCACCGTTGCCGGCGTCGAGACGCTGGTCATGAGCCTTGCCTCGGGCGTGCGTGCGTCGCGCCTTGCGGCGGCGGAGTAAAGTTCCCACATGGGAACCACCATTGAAACGGGAGTCTAGACCGTGAACTGGATCACGAATTACGTTCGGCCGAAGATCAATTCGATGCTTGGCCGTCCCAACCGGGATGTACCGGACAATCTCTGGATCAAGTGCCCGGAAACCGGCGAGATGGTGTTCCACCGCGATCTCGAGGAAAACAAGTGGGTCATCCCGGCTTCGGGCTACCACATGAAGATGCCGGCGAAGGCTCGCCTGAAGGACCTCTTCGACGACGGCGTCTTTGAGGCCCTGCAGCAGCCGAAGGTGGCGCAGGACCCGTTGAAGTTCCGCGATTCCAAGAAGTACACGGATCGCCTGAAGGACAGCCGCGCCAAGACCGAGCTGGAAGACACCATCGTCGCCGGCGTCGGCAAGGTGCGTGGCCTCAAGCTCGTTGCCGTCGTGCACGAGTTCAACTTCATGGGCGGCTCGCTCGGCATTGCCGCCGGCGAAGCGATCATCAAGGCCTTCGAACGCGCGATCGCCGAGAAGTGCCCGCTCGTCATGTTCCCCGCCTCGGGCGGTGCGCGCATGCAGGAAGGCATCCTTTCGCTTATGCAGCTTCCCCGCACCACGGTCGCCGTGGAAATGCTGAAGGAAGCCGGTCTTCCCTATGTCGTCGTGCTCACCAACCCGACGACGGGTGGCGTGACGGCCTCCTACGCCATGCTGGGCGATATCCATCTCGCCGAGCCGGGTGCGGAAATCTGCTTCGCCGGCAAGCGCGTCATCGAGCAGACCATCCGCGAAAAGCTGCCCGAAGGCTTCCAGACCTCGGAATACCTTCTGGAGCACGGCATGGTCGACATGGTCGTCAAGCGCCATGACATTCCCGATACGCTCGCCCGCCTTCTGAAGATTCTTCTGAAGAAGCCGGCCGCCGCATCCGTGGCAACGAACGGCGCCCTCGCCATCGCGGCGCAGTAAATCCATGAGCATGGTGGCGGCCAGCGAAGCGGCAGCGGAGATCGAGAAGCTTCTCGGTCTCCATCCCAAAGGGTTCGATCTTTCGCTGGACCGCATCACGCGGCTGCTCGCCGCGCTCGGCGATCCGCACCTGAAACTGCCGCCGGTCATCCATGTGGCCGGCACCAATGGCAAGGGCTCCGTCACCGCCTTCTGCCGCTCGATCCTGGAAGCCGAGGGCCTCAGCGTCCACGTCCATACTTCGCCGCATCTCGTCAACTGGCACGAACGCTACCGCCTCGGTGTTGCGGGCGGCCGTGGCCGTTTCGTCGAGGATGCCGTGCTTGCCGATGCCGTGCGCCGCGTGGCGGCGGCCAATGGCGGGGAGAAGATCACGGTCTTCGAAATCCTGACGGCGGTCACTTTCCTGCTCTTTTCCGAACATCCCGCCGACGTGGCGATCATCGAGGTCGGCCTCGGCGGCCGTTTCGACGCGACGAATGTCATTCCGCGCCCTGCCGTTTCCATCATCATGCCCATTTCGCTCGATCATCAGGCCTATCTCGGCGACCGCGTCGAACTGATCGCGGCGGAAAAGGCCGGCATCATGAAGCGCGGTACGCCCGTGGTCATCGGTTTCCAGACGGAGGACGCGGCCCGCGACGTGCTGATCGAGACGGCCGAACGGCTCGGCTGCCCGCATGCCGTCTATGGCCAGGATTTCATGGCGCATGAGGAATATGGCCGCCTCGTCTATCAGGACGAATTCGGCCTTGCCGATCTGCCGCTGCCGCGCCTGCCGGGCCGGCATCAATATGCCAATGCCGCCGCGGCGATCCGCGCCGTCAAGGCGGCCGGCCTGCCGATTACAGAGCATGCTATGGAACTCGGCCTTTCCCGCGTGGAATGGCCGGGGCGCCTGCAGCGGCTGACGGACGGGGCGCTCGCGCAGCTGGCCCCGCGCGGCAGCGAGATCTGGGTCGACGGCGGGCACAATCCCGGCGCCGGTCAGGTCATTGCCGAAACCATGGCGACCTTCGAGGAGCGCGAGGCGCGCCCGCTCTTCCTCGTCACGGGCATGATCAACACCAAGGATCCGGTCGGCTATTTCGAGCCCTTCCGCGGCCTTGCCGAGCGTGTCTTCACGGTTCCGATCCGGGGCTCCGATGCGGGCCTCGATCCCGTGGCGCTTGCCGGCGATGCGGCCCGCGCCGGGCTTGAGGTCGAGCCGCTCACGACGGTCGCCGAGGCGCTGGCTGCAATCAGCCGCATCACTGCGGAAGATGCGGTGCCGCCGCGTATTCTCGTCGGCGGTTCGCTCTATCTCGTCGGCGATGTGCTGGCCGACAACGGCACCCCGCCCACCTGACACAACAAAAAGCCCGGCGCGAAGGCCGGGCTCGATGCGGATATGGCGAAAGGCGATCAGGCCGCGCTGGAAATCCAGCTGGCAAGAGCCGTCTTCGGTGCAGCACCAACCTTGATGTCGGCCACTTCACCGCCCTTGAACACGGCGAGCGTCGGGATGGAGCGCACGCCATAGGCTGCGGCCAGTTCCGGGTTTTCGTCGATGTTCAGCTTGGCGACCTTCACCTTGCCGGCGAGTTCGGTCGAGATCTCCTCCAGCGCGGGCGCGATCATCTTGCACGGGCCGCACCATTCGGCCCAGAAATCGACGACGACCGGCTCTGCGGAATTGAGGACTTCGGCCTCGAAGTTGGACTGGTCGACTTTTACGGTAGCCATGAGGCTCTCCTTGAAGGGGTGATCGTTGGAATGAATGTGATGCCGCCGGTGCCCGATTTCAAGGTCCGGCCGGACAGGCCGGGCGGCGGATCGTCCCGTTCGGTATCTCACTTTGAACCGAGTTCGGCAAGGCTTGCCTCCATCAGATCGGCCTCAAGCCAGAAGGCTTTTGCCGCTTCCGTGTAGATCAGCCCGCAGCGGATTTCGTGGCTTGGATAGAGCGGGGCGAGGATCGCGCGGTAGATCGCAAGCTGTGCACGATGCTCGTACGGGATCTCCTCCGCCCGGGTCGGCGGCACGCGGTTGGTCTTGAAATCGACGATCTCGACCGTGGTTGGCGTCACCGCCATGCGGTCGATGCGACCGGAGACGGCATAGTCCCGCCGCCCGAGCGTCAGCGTTCCCATGATCGAAACCTCTGCCCGCGCCGCAGAGGAAAACACCGCCGTCAGGCTCTCGTCGTCGATCACGGAAAGCGCGGCATTCACGAGAGAACGCCGTGCGCTTTCCGGCCAATGCGCCGCGGCCCGGTCCAGATAGCGCTCTGCCGCTGCCGGTCGCTCCGCCGGATCGAAGGACGGCAGCACCTGCAGGAAGCGGTGCAGAATGCGTCCCCGTTCCAGCGCCAGGCCCGTGCCCGGCGCACCGCGCCTGCGGCCGAAAAGGGCCGAGGGAACCATGAGATCGGCGGCATCCGTTTCGATCACCGCGGCCGCGCCGGAGGGGCTGAGCGGTCGGGGCAGGGTTTTCTGCGGGGGCAGGGGGCGCCCCAGCGCCTCGGGCAGGACGGTTTCCGCTTCCTGCGTCACGGCGGTCTCGTCGGCCGCCGCGAGCGTCGCCGCGCCGGCTTCGCGCCAGGCAAAGCCCGGCCAGCTCTCGCCGCGGGTGGCAAAGGTCGTCGCCACGCATCGTTCACCCTCGGTGGAAAGCGCCGTGGCGATCATCGGGTGCCAGGTGTCCTTGTTTTCCTGCTTGCCGCGGTAACCGCAGACCACCAGCCGATCGGCGGCGCGTGTCATCGCCACATAGAGCAGGCGGCGGTATTCCTCCTCCGCGCCCGCCTTGATGCGCTCGGCGTCTTCCGCCGTCAGCGTGTTGCCGAGGTCCTTCAGCGGCAGCCAGGCCGGCAGGCCGGTGGAACTGTCTGCTGCCGAGAGAAAGCGGAGCTGCGGCATGTGGCTGGGGCTGAACGGCTTTGCCCCGCCGTCCACGAGGAAGACGACCGGCGCCTCCAGTCCCTTGGCGGCATGCACGGTCATGATGCGGATTTCGCCGCGTGCCTTGTCCTGTTCGCGTTTGACGGTCGGCGCCTCCAGTTCCAGCGTCGAGACGAAGGCCTGCAGGCCGGGCAGGCCATTCTCCTCCTGCTCCAGTGCGAAGGTCAGGAATTCGTCGATGATCTCGCCGGCCTCCGTCCCGAGCCGTGCCAGGAACGCTCGTCGTCCGCCGCCCGCGCCGAGGATGCGGGCAAAGAATTCGTGCACCGGCTGGCTGCGCGCATCGCGGATCGCGCCCCGGAGGCGATCGAGGACGGGGGCCAGCGCCGCCTCCGTTTCCGCTGCCTCCTGAAGCCGTGCCCAAAGGCTCTGCCGTTCCGCGCGCCGGGCCGCGAGCGTGAACAGCGTCTCTTCGCCAAGGCCGAACAGTGGGCTCTTCAGCAGCGCCGCCAGCGAAAGGTCGTCCTCCGGCAGCACGGCGAAACGGCCGAGCGCCATCAGGTCCTGCACGGCGATGTGCCTGGTCAGCACCAGCCGGTCGGCACCGGCGACGGGCAGGTTGTGGCGCTGCTTCAGGGTGCGGGTCAGCGCGTTGACGAAGGCATCGCGCTTGCGCACCAGCACGATCACGTCGCCGGCCTGCATCGGTCGGGTCTTGCCTTTTTCGGTCACCGTCTCGCGGCCGATCCAGCCGGCGAGCGTATCGGCGATGCGCCGCGCCAGCACGTTGATCGGCGCTTCCTCGGCAACGGCGTCGAAGGGCGCCGTCCAGTCCTCCTCGTCCAGTCCCGGCGGGGCGGCGATCACGTCCCAGATATCCACCGCACCCGGCTCGCGCCCACGGTTGGAGGCATGCACCACCTCGCCGCCGTCGGGCGACAGGCCCCGGGCATTGGCGGGGTCCAGGAACACCCGGTCGACGGCCGACAGCACGTCCCGCGTCGAGCGGAAGGAAAGCAGCAGCCGGATCGGGCTGAAGGCGGTCTCCGCCGCCGCGGTGCGGCGGGAAACCGCCCGGCCCTCCTCGGCGAAGCGTTCCGGCCGGGCGCCCTGGAAGGAATAGATCGACTGCTTTTCATCGCCCACGGCGAAGATCGTGCGGCCGCTTCGCCGCGCCGTTTCGCCGGCGAAGAAATCGTCCGTCAGGGCCTTTACGATCTGCCATTGGCGCGGGCTGGTGTCCTGCGCCTCGTCGACCAGGATATGGTCGATGCCCTGGTCGAGCTTGTAATGCACCCAGGCGCTGACCTGGTCACGGGTCAGGAGTGCGGCCGTGCGGTCGATCAGGTCGTCGAAATCGAGCAGGCTGCGCATGCGCTTCAGCTCTTCGTAGTCACCGATCAGCCGCTCGGCGATGACGAGTGCGGCCTGCGTCGCCTCGACCATGCGCAGGCGCCGCAGCCGGTCGTCGCAGGCGATCACATGGGCCTGTGCGGCAAGCAGCGCCGCCTCGAAATGCGGCGCGCTGTCGCGGACTTTCTTGGAGAGGAACGAGCGGTCGAGGCTCCGCGGTGCACCGGTGCTGGTGAAGAAGAGATCGACGAGCGCCGCCTGCCGTGTTGCGCCGTCGGTCATCCGCCCCGCCGCGCGAAGTCCTGCCGCCGATGTTTTCACCGTGTCGCTGCCAAGGGTTTCCGCCGCGGCGAGATAGGCATCGAGCGTCGCACCCTCCAGCCCGTCCAGCGGCCAGAAGGCGGCAAGCATGTCTTCCTCGGTCTCGTCGGGGCCTAGCCCCGTGTCCCGACGCAACGCCGCCTCGGGTCCACCCGCCTCTGCCGAAGCGTCGAGGAAGGCGCGGATCGGCCCGCGGCTGGCGACGATGTCGTTGATCAGCCGTTCCAGACCGGTGTCGTCGGCAATGTCGAGCACGGCGGCGAAGGCGTCGGCAAGCGCCGGGTCGTCCTCGCTCGCCGTGGCGGTAAGGAGGGTGCGGCGCGCATCGGCAAGCAGCACCGCCGCCGCCCGGTCGTCAAGCACGGAGAAATGCCCCGCGACATTGGCTTCCAGCGGAAACTGGTGCAGCAGCGCCTCCGAGAAGGCGTGGATGGTCTGGATCTTCAACCCGCCCGGCGTTTCCAGCGCCCGGGCGAAAAGACGGCGTGCCTCGGCGAGCTTGAAACTGTCGGGTCGCTTCCCCTCGATCGCCGCCACCCGGTCGGAGAGGGCCTCGTCGGAGAGCGTCGCCCATTCGGCCAGCCGTTCGAAGACGCGGTTCGACATCTCGGAGGCGGCGGCCTTGGTATAGGTCAGGCACAGGATGGCCGAGGGCCGGCAGCCGGCGAGCAGCAGGCGGATGACGCGCTGCGTCAGCACATGGGTCTTGCCGGAACCGGCATTGGCCGAAACCCAGGCCGAGCGGTCGGGATCGGAGGCGAGCGCCTGCTTCTCGGCGGTCCAGCCCAGCCAGACGGCGGGGTCGGCGGAGGCGGGTCGGTCTTCGCCGGATGTTTCGTTCTCAAGCATCCTCGTCCTCCCCGCTGCTGTCGGCGGACGACCATTCGGCAACACGCGCCAGATGGTCGTATTCCCCGCCATAGGCCCGTTCCTGTTCGGGAATGACGCGCGACTTGAAGCCGAAGCGCCCTTCGATCAGGCCGGTCAGCAGTTTTTCAAGGTTCTGCAGGGATTCTTCCGCCAGTTCCAACGCCGATTTCGGCACGGAGGTGGATGATTTCGCCTGCTCGTTGTTGACCTGTTCGGCCTTGAACCGTTCGCCGGGTTTGAGTCGTACATAGAGAAGGTTCGCCGGCTCGCGCAGGCCCGGCCCGCGGAACGCACCGCGCCGAAGCGCCGCCGCTTCCAGCGAAAGCTGGGGGTCAAGCAAGGCGCGGGCGACCTTCAGCGACGGCGTGCTGCCCGTCTTGTAGTCGATGAGGTCGGCGCGCCCGTCGGGCAGGATGTCGATGCGGTCGGCAATGCCGGTCAGGCGGATGCCGGCAACGGAGAGATCGAGCGAGGCCGGCACTTCCGTCAGGCTGTCGCGGATGCTGCCCGCCCGCTGTTCATGCCAGTGCACAAAGGCGCGCGCGACGGCGGCAAAACGCGGCCGCCAGACGGCATCGATATGCGGCGGCAGGGCGACCGCGGCGAATTCTTCGCGCAGGATGCGATCGATGCGCGCCAGCGGTTCACCGGATGCCGCCTCCTGCACGAAGCGGTCGACGATGCGGTGATAAAGCGAGCCGCGTTCGGCCGGCCCGGGATCGAGATTGAAGGGCGCGATGGGGTCGAGGCGCAGGATATGCCGGGCATAGATGGCATAGGGGTCGCGGCGCAGCCTTCCGACCTCGCTGAAGGAATATTTGCGCGGTTGCAGCTCGGCGGGGGGAAAGGGCTCCGGGCGCGGCGCGATGGGCACCGGCGGGCTTCTGTCGATCGCTCCCGTCCACCGGATCAGGTTCTTGCCGCGGGCGCGCAGGTCCTGCGCCAAAGCGGGTCCGCCAACGGCGATGAGGCGCTGCAGCCAGCGCGAAGCGACGGTCGGAGCGGTGCCGTTGCGCAGCGCCCGCGTCAGCACCAGCTTCGGCGTTCCGGCTGCCATTTGCAGGTCATGGCCGAGCTGGCCGATGCGCCGTTCGGGTGGCTCCAGCCCAATCTCCACCTTCATGATACGGGAAAGGAAGGCGTCGTTCGCCGCCTGACCCGGCCAGGTACCCTCGTTGAGGCCACCGACGATCACCGTATCGACACTCTGCAAGCGCGATTCGAGCGCGCCGAAGATGAAGACGCGCGGATGGCGCATGGACCGCGGCTTGACGCTCTCGCTTGCCGCCAGCGCCTCGACGATGTCGCACCATTGCGGCCCGTCGGCCTCGATCTGGCCGTCCGTCTCGATCACGCTTTTGAGGAGGGTCGCCAGGCTGTCGCCCGCTTCGCCGGACCAGAGCGCCGCAAGGTCGCCGCGCTCGTCCGCGACGACCGCCTCCAGAGCCCGCCCGGTCCACTCCGCCCAGTCGGCGAGCGGCAGCTTTGCGGAAAAGCGCCGCCCCGTGCGGCTCTGGTGCAGCAGCATGCCGGCCAGCGGTTCGACGGCCTCGGCGATCCGGCGGGCGAGATCGAGGGCGAGCGGCATTGCCGTTTCCGGCAGGGCGGTGCGCCAGACGGGAGGATGGCGATCCTCCGCCTGCCGGGCGATGGCGCCTGCGAGCAACGGTTCGAGCGTGGAAATGTCGATCTCGGCGGTGCCGCCGCGCAGCGCGGTCAGTTCCAGGGCGGTCACCGCCACGTGCAGCTCTTCCAGCGGCAGGCCGAAGCGGGCCAGAGGATGCTTCAGCAGCGCGACCAGCGGCACCGGATCGCCGGGGCGTAGCGCCGCGTCGACGAGCAGTCGCAGCAGCGTTCCCTGCGGGGTCGAGAGGAGCGGCGTGCCGGCCGAATCGTCCGCCTCGATGCCGAAGCGGGCCAGCTCCGCCGCCACCCGCCGGCCCAGCGCGCGGTCGGGCGTGATCAGCGCGGCCTGCGCGTCGTCGCTTTCCTCCAGGGCAAGGCGGAGCGCGATGGCGATGGCCAGCGCCTCCTCCCGCTCGTTCGCCGCTTCCACCAGCGAGACCTCGCGGAAGGCGGCGGCCGTCAGGGTGGGATCGAGCGTGCCGCGCACCTCCCCCCAGCCGGCCGTTGCCTGCGTCGGCAGGAAGGCGCTGGAAAGGATTCTTGCGCGGTATTCCAGCGCCTCGGGTGGATCACCGAGCGGTTCGACGTCGTCGCGGCTACAGCCGATGCGGGCGAGCAGACGGTGAAGGCCGTATTGCGGATGACTGCGCGCCGCCGAATCGGGCTTCTGCGCGCCATCGCCGCCCTGGTGGCCGACGAGCAGCCATTCACTGTCAGACATGAACCGGTCGAGGCCGGGCAGGATGACGACGCCGTTCGGCAGGCGCGCCACGGCGGCGATCAATCCGGCCGTCGCGGGAATGGAGCCCGTCGAGCCGGCGATGATGACGGGGCCGGCCGGTGGGAAATGGCGATACCGTTCCGTCTCGGCGTGCAGCGTCGCATTGCGCCGCAGCGACGGCGAGGAACGGCTGAGTTCGGCAAGCCGCGCCGGCCAGTAGACGCTGGCGATGGTCAGGAATTCGGCGGTGAGCTGCCACCAGAGCGCATGGTTGGAAACGTCGAGGTTTTCCAGCGCCGACCAGTCGAGTTCCTCCGTCTCCATCGCGTCGATGATCTCGGCGAGGTTGCGGGCAAGCCAGACGGCATCGGCCGGGCTTGCCGGCGCCACCAGGGGGCTCTCCGCATGGACGGCGGTGACGGCGGCCGGCAGGCGGTTGCGCCAAGCGAGCACGAGCCGGGCAAGTTCCAGAAGCCGTGTCGGGCCGGAGAGCGGCTCGGTCATGTCGAGGAGCGCCGGCGCGACTTCGTCGAAGAAGCCGCTGTCGTCATCCGTCTCGCCGAGCGCGCGGATGGTGGGAAGGATGGCCGACCGTCCGCCGAAGAGATCGACGAATTCCGAGCGGATGACACGGGCCGAACGGCGCGTCGGCACGTAGATCGTCACATCGGCCAGCGCCAATGGATCGGCGGGATCGTAGGTGAAGCCTGGAACGAGCCGACCATCGATGAGGCTCGTCGCGACCGTTTTCAGGAAGGGCAGGCTCGCGGGGATCGAGAAGATGCGCCCGCCCCGGCCGCCCGTCATGCCGCCGCCTCGCGGTACGTGCCGATGACGGCTTCCGCCGCGCCGATGGCGTCCGGCGTGCCAACGGTGATCCAGTGTCCTTCCAGCATGAGGCCGAAGAGCCGGCCTTTCTCGATGGCGCGGTCGAAATAGATGTTGAGGTTGAACGCGTCGTCCGGCGCATCGTCGAAGAGCGCCGGCATCATGGCGATGGCGCCGGCATAGACCACCGGATTGCCGCTCTCCTCGCTGTAACGCGCGAGGCGGCCCTCGCCACCCATCGAAAAGTCCTTCTTGCCATTGTGGCCCGTCGTGTCTTCCAGATTCACGCAGAGCATCAGCATGTCCATGCTGTCAGGATCGAAGGCGTCCGAGAGCCGCTGGAGGTTGGTCTCCTCGCCGGGCGTCTCGCCGATCCAGAAGAGATCGGCATTCATGACGAGCACGGGGCCGCGGCCAAGCAGTTTCAGGCCCTTGGCAAGCCCGCCGCCGGAATTCATCAGCCGGTCCGTCTCGTCGGAGAGGATGATTTCCGGTGCCATCCGGTTTGCCAGATGCGTTTTCATCTGGTCGGCGAAATGGTGCACGTTGACGACGGCGCGTTTCACGCCCGCTTCCGCCAGCGCATCGAGCCCGTAGTCGATCATCGGCTTGCCGGCGATCGGCACCAGCGGCTTCGGCATCGTATCGGTGATGGGGCGCAGGCGCGTTCCAAGGCCGGCGGCCAGCACCATGGCGTCTTCGATCTTCATGTCAGGCTCGCGCTATGATTCGGTCGCGAGGATTCCAGCCTTTTCACACCACTCGCGCAAGGGGGCGAGATCGGGATGGGCGAGCGCCCGCGTGAGGTTGCGGAAGGTGCGCGGCATGTGGCGCATATAGGCCGGCTTGCCGTCGCGCTGCATCAGGCGCACCCAGATGCCGACGAGCTTGCAGTTGCGCTGCGCCGCCATGACGTGCCAGTCGCGCAGGAACCTGTCGCGGTCGAATCCGGCTTCCTTTTCACGCAGCGCGAGATAGTGGCCCAGCACGCCGTCCGCCACGTCGTCGGGCATGTCGACGCGCGCATCCTGCACTAGCGAGGCGACGTCATAGGCCGAGGGGCCGATCATCGCATCCTGAAAGTCGATGATGCCGACCCGGTCGGTGCCGATCGCGTCCGGCCGCCAGATGATGTTCGGCGAATGGAAGTCGCGCAGCAGCAGATTGTGCTCGGCCGTCGAAAGGCTGGCGATCAGAGCGTCCCAGATGCCGACATAGGCGCGCCGCTCCTCTTCGCTCGCCGGCGTGCCGCGTTTCCAGGGCAGGTACCAGTCGGTCAGAAGGCTCACCTCGATCTGCATGGCATCGCGATCGAAATCGGGAACGGTGTGGACGATGCCCTCCGCCACCGGAAGGTCGCGGGTGAACGCCGCGCCATGCAGATGGGCAAGACAGGCGGCGCTTTCGCGGTAGCGCTCGGCAATCGGCGCGCCTTCCGCGTTCAGCACGCCGTCACTGCCGAGGTCCTCGATCAGCAGGATGCCCTGCTCGATATCCGCCTCATGAATGGCCGGGGCGAGAAGGCCGCGCGCGACGAGGTGTCTGCCGACCGCGATGAACGGTTTCACGTCCTCGGCGATATGGGCGATCTGCTGGTAATATTTGCCATGGGCGAGGATCGGGCCGGGTGCGTGGCGCGGCGCATCCATCAGCACGAAGCGCTGGCCGGCGGCATGGACATGTTCGTAGGCTCGCACCGAGGCATCGCCTGTCAGGTGCCGCCGCGTCGCGTCGCGATAGCCGGCATCGTCGAGGAAGGCGCGGATGGCCAGCGAGCGGCGGATGCGGGCCAGCGCCGCGTCGGGAGCGTCGATGGAAACACGCCGTCCGTCGCCCTCGTGCACGAAGGTGAGCGAAACTCCCACCGCCGGCAGGGCGCCAAGACCCTTTTCCGGCCATTCGACTAGGCAGACGCCGTCGGAAAGCGCCTCGTCGAAGCCGAGTTCGTCGATCTCGGCGGCATCGGCGATGCGGTAGAGATCGAAATGGGCGACGGGAAGCCTGAGGTCGTAGCTCTGGACCAGCGTGAAGGTCGGGCTCGGCACTTCCAGATAGGCATCGTCAGCGATCGCCCGGATCAGCGCGCGTGAAAAGGTCGATTTGCCGGCGCCGAGATCGCCCGACAGGGCGATATAGTCACCACGCCTGACGGCGAGCGCCATGTCTTCGCCGAAGCGGATGGTGGCGGCTTCGTCGGGAAGGACGATGTCGAGCGTCATGGACGGCCTATTCCGCCGCTGCGAAGGAGGTCATCGTCGCGGAGGGGATGCGCACGGTGACGTGGGTGCCGCGGCCTTCCTGGCTGTCGATGGAGACGGTGCCGTGGTGCAGGCTGACGAAGCTTTCCACGATGGAAAGGCCGAGACCCGCGCCGCCGTGGCGACCGTGGCTCTCGAAGCGGTCGAACACCGTCTTCAGCACGTCCTGCGGAATGCCCGGTCCCCGGTCGGAAACCGTGAAGACGAGGTCGCGGCCCTCGCGCCAGCATCTCAGACCGATGGAGCTGCCTTCCGGCGCGAAATTCGCGGCATTGCTCAAGAGCTTGATGAGGATCTGCTTGAGCCGCTGCTGGTCGGCGACGATGGTGCCGAGATTGTCCGGCGCGGTGATTTCCAGCGTCACCTGCGCGTCGTGCAGCCGGTCGGCGAACTGCATGGAAACGTCGTCGAGCAGGTCCGTCAGGTTGATCTCGGTATAGTCGAGTTCCATGATGCCGGCATCGACGGTCGCAAGGTCGAGAATGTCGTTGACGATGGTGAGCAGCACCGCCGAGGACGTTGCGATGTGATCGACATATTCGGACTGACGGTCGTTGAGCTCGCCCATGGTCGGCGTCTTCAAGAGGTCCGCAAAGCCGATGATGTTGGTCAGCGGCGAGCGCAGCTCGTAGGAGACGTGCTGGACGAAGTCGTTCTTCAACGCATCTGCCTTGCGCAAGGCCTCGTTCTTCTCCGTGAGCGCACGGCTGACGCGTACGCTGTCGGTGACGTTGACGAAAGTCAGCATCGTCTGCGCGTTGGAAAGCGGAATGACCGCGAAATCGAGGATGAGGCCGGTGCGCAGCTCCAGGACGCCCTGGCACGAGGGCCGCTCGTCGTCGAAGCTGGTGATCATGTGCGCAAAGCGCTTCCAGCCGTCCGGCTTGTCGTAGGACGGGGCGCAGGCCTGCTCGATGGCGCGGATATGCGTGCCGGATGTCGCCTCGGCCTCGCTGATGCCCCACAATGCCCGGAAAGCGGGGTTGGAGAGGCGGATGCGTCCGTCCGGACTGAACACCGCGACGCCTTCGGCGAGATGGTCGATCGTCTCGTCCTGAACCTGCACCAGCGTGTTGTAGCGCGTTTCGAGATCGACCTTCTCGGTCAGGTTCTCGAAGACCCAGGTGGCGCCGCCTTGGGGGCGGGCGGTGGCGAAGACGCGCAACGTCTGGCCGTTCGGCAGGTGCCAGAGGTCGGTCTGCGTGTCGATGGCGCGGTAGACGGAAAGGGCGTTTTCCTTCCACTGCTTCCAGTTCAGCTGTTCAGGCAGCTTGCCGGCGGCGCGCAGCCGGTCGAGCAACTCGCCATTGCCGGGCTTGCCCTCGAGGAAGGCCATGTCGACCTCCCACATGTGCTGGAAAGCCTGGTTGTAGAATTGCAGGCGCTGGTCGCCGTCAAAGATGGCGACCGGGGTCGCCAGATGATCGAGCGTTTCGGCATGGCTCTTCAGCGTGCGCACCAGCTCCTCGCGCACCGCCTCGACATCGGAGACGTTGACGGCGATGCCGGCCGAACCCGTCGCGCTTCTGGTGTCGACCACGTCGAAGAAGCTGCGGTTGCCATGCACCACGGTAGAGATCTTGTCGCGGAAGGGCGTGTCGTAGCTGCTGGTGGCGCGGATCTTTTCGCGCGCGATGGTCGGCAGCAGCTCGCGGCCCTCGGTGACGGCGCCGGCTGCGTCCTTGGCCTCGACGGCCTCGGCATAGGCCTCGTTCACCCAGGCGAGCGAGCCGTCGGCGGCGCGCTGCCAGACGGGCAGGTCGATCTGGTCGAGCAGGCCCTGCAGCGTGGTGAGCGCGGCGACGAGCCGGTCGCGCTCGAGCTTGAGCTCGGCGGCTTCCGCGCGCAGGTTGTTGAGCGCCACGAAGCGCACGAAGGCCTGGCCGCCGGAAACGCGGCCCTGGGCTTCCAGCACTTCTTCGCGGCTGGTTTCCACGATGAGGTCGAAGCTCTGGGCCTGCGAGCGCAGTTTCTCGACGGCGCGCTCGATCTCGCCGGCGGAGGTCGGCTTCAGCCAGCGACCGAAGGCGAGGAAATCGCGGTCGGCCTGCGGCGCGCCGGTTTCCGGCGGCAGCTGGCCCAGAAATTCCGGCTTGCCGGAAAGGCCGTCCCACATGACGATGCGGCGGTTCTTGTCGCCGATCAGCGCCTGCAGGCGGGAAACGTTGTGGCGGGCGTCGGAAAGATGCGCGCGCAATTCGCGGTGCTCGGCCTCCATGCGGCCGCGCTGGCGGATCATCCAGAGAGCGGAGATCATCGCCGCCGACATCACGCCGAGCAGCATGGAACCGGTCACGACTTCGGTGGTGGCGAGATAGGCATTGGCGGCATGGGCCGGGCCGGCGAGGGCAAGCGACGTCAGCGCCGAGCCGGCCGCCAGAAGGCGCTTGCCGCGGCTCATCAACCAGCTGTTAACCATATTTTTATTTTGCGCAAACGTATGCGCCGTATCCCGCTCCGGCAGGGTGAAAACCTGCCCGGAACGGCCTCGTTCTTTGTCCGACATCATCCCCGGTATGTCTCCGTCCGTTTGCCGCCTGATCGACAAGACATCCCGATCCGGCGCGCAAGGGTCCGCATCTCCGCGCCGAATCAATGCCTTAAACGATACTTGTTTCCCGAATCGTCGGGAAGGGACGGGCCCAAAAAAGAGGCGGCGCGCCTTGTCAAGCACGCCGCCTCTAGATGTTGTGGATAATCCGGGTAAGGATCAGTACCTGTAGTGCTCGGCCTTGAACGGACCCTGCGTCGTGACGCCGATATAGCCGGCCTGTTCTTCGGAAAGTTCCGTAAGACGGGCGCCGAGCTTGGCGAGGTGCAGGCGGGCAACCTTCTCGTCGAGCTGCTTGGGCAGGACGTAGACTTCGTTCTTGTACTCGTCGCCCTTGGTGTAGAGCTCGATCTGGGCCAGCACCTGGTTCGAGAACGAAGCGGACATGACGAAGGACGGATGGCCGGTGGCGTTGCCGAGGTTGAGCAGGCGACCTTCCGATAGAAGGATCATGCGGTTACCCTTCGGGAACTCGATCATGTCGACCTGCGGCTTGATGTTCGTCCACTTGAGATTGCGCAGCGAAGCGACCTGAATCTCGTTGTCGAAGTGACCGATATTGCAAACGATGGCGTTGTTCTTCATCGCGGCCATGTGCTCGTGACGGATCACGCTCTTGTTGCCGGTGGTGGTGACGAAGATGTCGGCCTTGTCGGCGGCGTATTCCATGGTCACGACGCGGTAGCCTTCCATGGCGGCCTGCAGGGCGCAGATCGGGTCGATCTCGGTCACCCACACTTGTGCCGACAGGGCGCGCAGGGCCTGGGCCGAGCCCTTACCCACATCGCCATAGCCGGCCACCACCGCGATCTTGCCGGCCACCATCACATCGGTAGCGCGCTTGATGCCGTCCACCAGGGATTCACGGCAGCCGTAGAGGTTGTCGAACTTGCTCTTGGTGACGCTGTCGTTGACGTTGATCGCCGGGAAGGGAAGGAGGCCCTTCTGCTGCAGCTGGTACAGACGGTTGACGCCGGTGGTCGTTTCTTCGGTCACGCCCTGGATGGCGTCGCGCTGCTTGGTGAACCAGCCCGGGGAGGCGGCGAGGCGCTTCTTGATCTGGGCGAAGAGGATTTCCTCTTCTTCCGAGCCGGGGTTTACCAGGATGTTCTCGCCGGCTTCGGCGCGTGCGCCGAGCAGGATGTACATCGTGGCGTCGCCGCCGTCGTCGAGGATCATGTTGGAGAGGCCGCCATCGGCCCACTGGAAGATCTTGTCGGTGTATTCCCAGTATTCGGTGAGGGTTTCACCCTTCACGGCGTAGACCGGGATGCCGGCGGCAGCGATCGCGGCGGCGGCATGGTCTTGCGTGGAGAAGATATTGCACGAGGCCCAGCGCACTTCGGCGCCCAGGGCTTGCAGGGTCTCGACCAGCACGCCGGTCTGGATGGTCATGTGCAGGGAGCCGGTGATGCGCGCGCCCTTGAGCGGCTGGCTGGCGGCGTATTCCTTGCGGATGGCCATCAGCGCGGGCATCTCGCTCTCGGCGATCTTGAGTTCCTTGCGGCCCCAGGCGGCCAGGGAGATGTCGGCGACGTGGTAGTCCTTCGTATTGGTCATGAGATCTCCAGCCTTGTGGCTCTGTTTGATGGCGCTTCCTATCAGGAAACGCCGGCTGGAGCAACCGGATATAAAGAAGTCTTTATATCCTTATATTAACGGAAGGCTTACATCTCCTCGCCGAAGCGGTCGGCGATCAGTGCGTCGAGCGCGTCGAGCACCTGCCGCGCCTGGGCGCCCGTCGCCGTGACGAGTACGCTGCAGCCCGGACTGGCGGCCAGCATCATCAGGCCCATGATCGAGGTGCCGCCCACCGTCATGCCGTCCTTGGACACGGTCACTTCCGCGTCGTAGCCGTCGACCGTCTGCACGAACTTCGCCGAGGCACGGGCATGCAGGCCCCGCTTGTTGATAATGAGAAGCTCTTTCGAGACGGCCATGGGCGGCAGGGAACCTTACTTGCCGCTGAGGACGCGGCTTGCCACGTTGATATATTTGCGGCCCGCCTCGGAGGCGTCGATCAGCGCCTTTTCCATGTTGTTCTCGCCGCGGACGCCCGCGAGCTTGATCAGCATGGGCAGGTTGACGCCGGCGATCACCTCGATGCCGTTGCCGGTCATGACGGAGATGGCGAGGTTCGACGGCGTTCCGCCGAACATGTCGGTGAGGATGATGACGCCATGGCCCTGATCGGCTTTCATCACCGCTTCCAGGATATCCTGGCGCCGCTGGTCCATGTCGTCCTCGGGACCGATGCAGACGGTCTCGATGGCCTTTTGTGGACCGACGACATGTTCGAGGGCGTGCCGGAATTCCTCCGCCAGCTTGCCATGGGTGACAAGCACCAGTCCGATCATCAGCAGTCGCTCCAGTTTCCCAACTCAAAACGGACGGCCGAATATCGCAATGCAACAATTCCGTCCACCGTTGGGGTGGCCATCATGTCAATGAAAAGCCCAAGTGCAAGCCAAAAATAGCCGATTTCGCTTTTTGCGGGGGCTATTGCGCTCACGCGGCGAGGATTTCCGGGTGGATTGCGACCAAAGTGGAGAAGGCGGTGCAACCGGCAAAGAGCGGCAGCCGGGTCAGCGGCAGCGGGTGGCCGGGCAGGATTTCGACGGTTTCGCCTTCGGGCGCAAGCCGCTCGGCAAAGGGCGGCTCGACGGGGCGGATCGCCCGTTGCAGCACCGCCGCCTCGATGGTCTCGACGCTGACGATGCCGGCGCCGCGCACCTCCGCCAGCCCGGCGATGCTGGCCGGCGCGCGCGCGACGAGGCGGCCGCCCGCATCGCTGACGAGGACCTGGTCGTCGCTGACGAGGGCCGCGAACAGTCCGCGGCTGCGGGCTTCCCCGATGCAGTGGAGGGCGATGGCGCTCTTGCCGACGCCGGAGGGGCCGAGGAACAGGAGCCCCGTCGTGCCGATCACGATTGCCGTCCCGTGCACGTTGGGGGCGGCGGTCATTTTTGCGGACCTGCGGGCAGGGCGAGGGTGAAGCGGGCGCCGGCGAGGGTGCCGGTCGTCTTGTCGACGATGTTGTCCGCCTTCAGCGTGCCGCCATGGGCTTCGGCGATCTGGCGGGAGATCGACAGGCCGAGGCCGGAATTCTGGCCGAAGTCTTCGCTGGCCGGACGGTCGGTGTAGAAGCGCTCGAAGATGCGGTCGATGTCTTCGGCCTGGATGCCGGGGCCGTTGTCCTCGACCTGGATGATGCAACGGTCGTTGCGGCCGCGCGACAGGCGCACGACGATGCGCCCGCCGGGATCCGGCACGAAGGAGCGGGCATTCTCGATGAGGTTGGTGACGATCTGGCCGATGCGCAGCTCGTAGCCGGAAATCTCGAATTTCGTCTTCGGATTGTCCTTCCGGTCGACGACGAAGTCGAGGATAACGGGCTTCTTGCGCGTATTGACCTGGCGGGAAATGTCGATGAGGTCGCCGAGGAGCTTTTCGAGGTCGACGGTGCGTGCGTCGCTGCGGGCGAGTTCCGCATCGAGGCGCGAGGCGTCGGAGATGTCGCTGATCAGGCGATCGAGGCGGCGGACGTCGTGCTGGATGATGTCCAGCAGCCGCTTCTTGGAATCGTCCGTGCGGGCGAGCGGAAGCGTCTCCACGGCGCTGCGGAGCGAGGTCAGCGGGTTCTTCAGTTCATGGCTGACATCGGCGGCAAAACTCTCGATCGCGTCGATGCGGTCGTAGAGCGCCGTCGTCATCTGGCGCAGCGCGATGGAAAGGTTGCCGATCTCGTCCTGGCGGACGGAGAAGTCGGGAATTTCCTCGCGTTCCTTGGCCCCGCGCCGCACGCGGATCGCCGCGGCCGAGAGCCGGCGCAGCGGATTGGCGATGGTCGAGGACAGAAGCAGCGATAGCGCGATGTTGACGAGGCCGGCGACGCCGGCGACGCGCATGATGGCAAGGCGTTCGGCATGCACGATCTTGTCGATGTCGCCCGCCTGCGTCGACAAGAGCAGCACGCCGAGCACCGCGCGAAAGCGCTGTACGGGCACGGCGACCGAGACGATCAGTTCCCCCTTGTCGTTGACGCGCACGACGGCGCCGCGCACGCCCGTCAGCGCATTCATTACTTCCGGATAGATCGAGCCGTCGCCGCCGGGCGCTTCCTTGTATTGCGGCAGGTTGCTCGGCTGCAGGATGCGGTTGAACCAGACATTCATGCGCTCGATCAGGCTGGTGCTTTCCGGTTCCACCGGGGGCAGGTCGAAGCGCAGCACCTGGCCCTGCGTATAGAGGTGGCGCGAATCGAGCAGCAGGTTGGCGTCGGTGTCGTAGATGCGGGCGCGGGTGCGCGTCGGCGAGATCAGCCGCCTGAGGACGGGCGCGACGCGTTCCGGATTGATCGGGAATTCCAGGTCCTCGTCGCCCGGCAGCGGTGTTATGCTCTGGCCGGCCTGAAGCTCCAGCAGCTTTTCGGGATCGATGGTGATGGAGTTGGTGTCCACCGAGGCCGAGGCGGAAATCGCCCCGGCGATGATCTCGCCCTGGGTCAGAAGGCTCTCGACGCGCGCGTCGATCAGGCCCTCGCGGAACTGGTTGAGATAAAGGATGCCCGCGACAAGCACGACCAGCGCGACGAGATTGAAGAAGAGGATACGGCGCGTAAGGCTGGAAAAGACCGCGTTGCCGAAGATGCGGCGCGCCAGGGTGAAGGGATGGGTCCAGCGGCGTCCGGCGCGCGGCGCGGGCCGGCCCTCGGCGTCGTCTCCATCCTTTTCCGGCACGGTCTGCGACAAGCGGCAACATCCTTCATGCGGCGGCATCGCGCCGCCCACCGCGGCATGCCATCGCTGCCGCGGTCGATGCAAGCGAATTTACGCCTCAGGCGCTCTCGCGGAAGCGATAGCCGACGCCGTAGAGCGTTTCGATCATGTCGAAGTCGGTGTCGACCATCTTGAACTTCTTGCGCAGCCGCTTGATGTGGCTGTCGATGGTGCGGTCGTCGACATAGACCTGCTCGTCATAGGCCGCGTCCATCAGCGAATCGCGGCTCTTGACCACGCCGGGGCGCTGGGCGAGCGAATGCAGGATGAGGAATTCCGTGACGGTCAGCGTCACCGGCTCGCCCTTCCAGGTGCAGGTGTGGCGCTCCTGGTCCATGACGAGCTGGCCGCGCTCCAGCGAGCGGGCGGCGACCTCTCCGGCCTTTGCCGCACCGCCGGCGGTGCCGGCGGAGGCCGCGGCTTCGCGGCTCGAGGCCCGACGCAGGATCGCCTTGACACGCTCCACCAGCAGGCGCTGCGAGAACGGCTTGGTGATGAAGTCGTCGGCGCCCATCTTCAGGCCGAACAACTCGTCGATTTCCTCGTCCTTGGAGGTGAGGAAGATGACCGGGATGTCCGACTTCTGGCGCAGGCGGCGCAACAGCTCCATGCCGTCCATGCGCGGCATCTTGATGTCGAAGATGGCAAGATGCGGCGGGCGGGCCAGAAGGCCGTCGAGAGCGGACGCGCCGTCCGTATAGGTCTCGACCTTGTAGCCTTCCGCCTCCAGGGCGATCGACACGGATGTCAAGATATTCCGGTCGTCGTCTACGAGTGCGATCGTCTGCATCCTGCTGGTCTCCATATTCATAGGCGCCTTTCCCGACCTCGGATCGTCTTCCTGTCCTGGATGAATGAAGCGCTTCTCTGGGGGTAAAGGTGGAACAAATTGTGGCGAAGATAAAGGGAGACGTTTCAACTGCACTTTTCGAGTCGTTTTTAAATCGATTATTCAACCGATTAAAAAAGTAAGATAATTATTTAAATCGATTAATTAATTGATATCATTGCCTAATTTCCATTTCCCTCTTGTTTTTGTGACAGTCGCAGATTAGTTTCCGCAAAACTTCACCTGGCTCTTCGTCCACGGAGGAAATCTGGACCATGCAGGAACTCGGCGTTCGCAACCCCGCTCTGGGGCTCACCGCGATGGGCATCCACACCAACGGCACGGTCCGGTACAACTTTGCAGCAGAAGCGCTCTATGAAGAGGCGCTCGGCCGCGGCGAAGCCGTCAAGACCGCCCATGGCGCCCTTCGCGCGCTCACCGGCCAGCACACCGGCCGCTCGCCGAAGGACAAGTTCGTCGTGCGCGACGAAAACACCGAGAACGCCATCTGGTGGGACAACAACAAGGCCGTCTCGCGGGAGCACTTCGATGCGCTCTACGCCGACATGCTGGCCCATGCCGGCGGCCGCGACCTCTTCGTGCAGGACCTCGTCGGCGGTGCCGACACCGAATATGCCCTGCCGACCCGCGTCGTCACCGAGCTTGCCTGGCATTCGCTGTTCATCCGCAACCTGCTCATCCGCCCGGAAGAGAAGGATCTGGCCGGCTTTGCCCCGAAGCTGACGATCATCGACCTGCCGACCTTCAAGGCCGATCCGGCCCGTCACGGCGCGCGCACGGAGACCATGATCGCCTGCGACCTGACGCGCGGCATCGTTCTCATCGCCGGCACCTACTATGCCGGTGAAATGAAGAAGTCGGTCTTCACCGTGCTCAACTGGCTGCTGCCGTCGGAAAAGGTCATGCCGATGCACTGCTCGGCCAATGTCGGTCCGGCTGGCGATGCCGCCGTGTTCTTCGGCCTGTCGGGCACCGGCAAGACCACGCTGTCCGCCGACCCGAACCGCACGCTCATCGGCGACGACGAGCATGGCTGGGGCGAAAACGGCATCTTCAACTTCGAGGGTGGCTGCTACGCCAAGACGATCCGTCTTTCGGCCGAAGCCGAGCCGGAAATCTATGCCACGACCCAGCGTTTCGGCACCGTGCTTGAAAACGTCGTGCTCGACGCCCAGGGCGTTCCGGACTTCAACGACGGTTCGCTGACGGAAAACACCCGCTGCGCCTATCCGCTGCACTTCATCCCGAATGCCAGCGAGACCGGCCGTGCGCCGCATCCGAAGACGATCATCATGCTGACGGCCGATGCCTTCGGCGTGATGCCGCCGATCGCCAAGCTGACGCCCGACCAGGCCATGTACCACTTCCTTTCCGGCTACACCGCCAAGGTCGCCGGCACCGAACGCGGCGTGACCGAGCCGGAAGCCACCTTCTCGACCTGCTTCGGCGCCCCCTTCATGCCGCGTCATCCGACGGTCTACGGCAACCTCCTGAAGGAGCTTATCGCCGAACACGGCGTCGATTGCTGGCTGGTCAACACCGGCTGGACGGGCGGCGCCTATGGCGAAGGCCGCCGCATGCCGATCAAGGCGACCCGCACCCTGCTTGCCGCCGCGCTCGACGGCTCGCTGAAGGACGCCCTCTTCCGCCGCGACGACAATTTCGGCTTCCAGGTTCCGGTTTCGGTTCCCGGCGTCGACACCAAGATCCTCGACCCGCGCTCGACCTGGGCCAATGGCGCCGCTTACGACAAGCAGGCCCAGAAGCTCGTCGACATGTTCATCGCGAACTTCGAGAAGTTCGAGGACCAGGTGGACGGCAGCGTTCGCGATGCCGCTCCCGGCCTGAAGGTCGCTGCCGAGTAAGATTTCGGTAATGATTCACGTGAAACCCGGCCCCTCGAAGGCCGGGTTTTTCGTTTCCGGCGCCGGCTTCCCGTTTGCCTGTCTCGCCGCTAAAACGGGCGGGAAAGGAACAGCCATGGCCAGTGACCCGCTTCATATCAATGCCACGATCACCCTTGCCGGCTGGGAGCTGACGGAGCAGTTCGTGCTGGCCGGCGGTCCGGGCGGGCAGAACGTCAACAAGGTCTCGACGGCCGTCCAGCTCTTCTTCGACCTGCGCAATTCGCCCTCGCTCAGCGAGCGCATCAAGGCGAATGCGGAAAAGCTTGCCGGCCGCAAGGTCTCCAAGGAAGGCGTGCTGCTGATCGAGGCCAACCGCTTCCGCAGCCAGGAGCGCAACCGCGAGGACGCGCGCGAGCGGCTGAAGGAACTGATTCTCAAGGCTGCCGAGCCGCCACCGCCGCCACGGCGGAAAACCAAGCCGACGAAGGGGTCGATCGAACGCCGGCTCAAGGCGAAGTCCGGACGCTCCGACGTGAAACGCATGCGGGCCAAGCCGAACGGCGAATGATCGCCGCAACTTGGCCGTTTATGGATGGAAAGAAAACGAAACCTTTCCTTTGCAGGAAGGCTCTGCTTTAGTTCGCAAAACAAGACCAAGAACGGGAGATTGGACCATGGGTCTCTTCAGCTTTATCAAGAACGCCGGCAAGAAGCTCGGCATCGGCGACGACGAGGAAGCGCCGGCGGCCGAAGCGGTCAAGAAGGAGCTCGATTCCTTCGATCTCGGCACGCAGAATGTCGCGGTGTCCGTCGAAGGTGACAAGTGCGTGCTGAAGGGTGTCGTGGCTGACCAGACGGCCTTTGAAAAGGCGGTTATCGCCGTCGGCAACACGCTCGGCATCTCCAAGGTGGAAGCCGCCGATCTCAAGGTCGTGGCGCCGGACTCGGGCCTCAAGTTCACGCAGGCCGACATGGCGGATCTCATCAAGGCTTCTGCGCCCGCCACCGAGCCCGTACTCTACACCGTCAAGAAGGGCGACAATCTCTGGAAGATCGCCGAATCCCACTACGGCAAGGGCAAGGGCGCCAAGCACACCCTGATCTTCGACGCCAACCGGCCGATGCTGTCCCACCCGGACAAGATTTATCCCGGCCAGGTCCTGCGCATCCCGGACCTCTCGGAAGCCTGATGGCGACCGCCTAGCGCGGCCTCGCCCCGGGGCTGCGCTACCTCCCCGATCATTTCGACCGCGCGGCGCAGGAAGCGCTTGTGGCTGCCATCCGCCAGGTGGTGACGGAGGCGCCGCTCTTCGTGCCGCGCATGCCGAAGACGGGAAAGCCCATGTCGGTCCGCATGACCAATTGCGGATCGCTCGGCTGGGTGACGGACAAGGAGCGCGGCTACCGCTATCAGTCGACGCATCCTGAAACCGGCCGTGCCTGGCCAGCCATTCCCGATGCGCTGCTGGCGCTGTGGGACGCGGTCTCCGGCTATGACAAGCCGCCCGAAGCGTGCCTCGTCAATTTCTACGATCCTGACGCGAAGATGGGGCTGCATCAGGACCGCGACGAAAATGAATTCGGCGCTCCGGTCGTCTCGGTATCCCTTGGCGATCAGTGCCTGTTCCGCGTCGGCGGTGTCTTGCGGAGCGATCCGACCCGGTCGTTCCGCCTGTCGAGCGGCGATGTCTTCGTCTTTGGCGGAGAAAGCCGGCTGATCTTCCACGGCGTCGACCGGATCTATCCGGATACCTCGACGCTTCTGAAGAAGACGGGGCGCATCAATCTGACGCTCCGGCGGGTTAACCCGTAAGCCGGCTTACAATTTGCGCAGCGCCACCGTTTCGATGAGGTGTTTCTTGCCCTTCTGCAGGATCAGGTCGGCGCGCGGGCGCGTCGGCAGGATGTTCTGGTGCAGGTTCTTCAGGTTGATGTTGTGCCAGAGCCCCTCGGCGATGGCGAGGGCCGCGGTTTCGCTGATCGTCGCATAGCGATGGAAGTAGGAATCCGGGTTCTTGAAGGCCGTTTCGCGCAGGCGCATGAAGCGCTCGACATACCAGTTGTGGATCAGTGCCTCTTCCGCGTCGATATAGATCGAGAAATCGAAGAAATCCGAGACCATCGGCACGATCTTGCCGTCCGCCGGCAGGTTGCGTGACTGCAGCACGTTGATGCCCTCGAAGATGAGGATGTCCGGCCGGTCGATGGTGCGGGAGGCATTCGGCAGCACGTCATAGGTCAGATGCGAATACATCGGCGCCTTGACGTCCTTCTTGCCGGCCTTGATGGCCGAGAGGAAGCGCAGGAGCGCGCCGATGTCGTAGCTCTCCGGAAAACCCTTGCGGTCCATCATGTCTTCACGCTGGAGCACGGCATTGGGATAGAGGAAGCCATCGGTCGTCACCAGATCGACCTTGGGGCTGGACGGCCAGCGCGACAGGAGTTCCATCAGGATGCGCGCGGTGGTCGATTTGCCGACCGCGACGGATCCGGCAATGCCGATGACGAAGGGCGTCTTGGCCTCGTCGGAAAGGCTGAGGAACTGCTTTCGCTGCTCGAAGAGCATCTGCGAGGATTCGACATGGGCCGAAAGCAGGCGCGAGAGCGAGAGATAGATGCGCCGGACCTCGTCGAGATCGATGGGGTCGTTGAGCGAACGCAGGCGCTGGACCTCGTCGCCCGCCAGCGTCAGCGGCGTGTCGGCCCGGAAATGGGCCCATTCGTCGGCGGTGAAGAAGCGGTAGGGCGAATAATCGCGGTTACCGAAGTCGTCCGGAATATCCGCCTGGTCCTTGTCACGCGCTGCCTGAATCATCAACTCTTCCGGCTGGCCTTTTCCGCAAGGCCGGACTGGCCTGTGCGCCGTTCCAGCTCCCCCATGACATCTTGTAACGGGACGCCGCCGATTTTCAATACGACCATGAGATGATAGAGCAAATCGGCCGTTTCGCTCGTCAATTCGGCCTTTTTGCCCTCGATGGCCGCGATAACGGTCTCGACGGCCTCTTCTCCGAGCTTTTTCGCTGCTTTCTGCTGTCCGGCCGCAACCAGCTTGGCCGTCCAGCTTTCCGATGCATCGGCCGCGGCGCGGGCCGCGACGATGGCTTCCAGATCGGCGAGGGTGAAGGTGCTCATGGGTATTCCTCAGTCGAGCCGCATGGCGATGCCATGATCGGCCATGTAGCGCTTGGCCTCGCCCACGGTATAGGTGCCGAAGTGGAAGATCGAGGCGGCCAGAACCGCCGTCGCATGGCCGTCGCGCACGCCTTCGACAAGGTGGTCGAGAGTGCCGACGCCGCCGGAGGCGATGACGGGGACGCTGACGCGGTCCGCGATCGTGCGGGTCAGGGCGATGTCGTAGCCGCCCTTCTGGCCGTCCCGGTCCATGGAGGTGAGCAGCAGTTCGCCCGCGCCGCGCTCAACCATCTTCTCGGCAAAGGCGACGGCGTCGATGCCGGTCGCCTTGCGGCCGCCATGGGTGAAGATCTCCCAGCGGTCTTCCTCGCCTTCGGCGGAGACCTTCTTGGAATCGATGGAGACGACGATGCACTGGTTGCCGAACTTGTCGGCGGCCTCGGCAACGAAGTCCGGGTTGGAGACGGCGGCCGAATTGATCGACACCTTGTCCGCGCCGGCCAGCAGCAGCTTGCGGATATCGGCGACCGCGCGCACGCCGCCACCGACGGTGAGCGGCATGAAGCAATGGTCGGCCGTGCGCGCCACGACGTCGAAGATCGTGTCGCGATTGTCGGAGGAGGCGGTGATGTCGAGGAAGCAGAGTTCGTCGGCACCGGCCGCATCGTAGGCCTTGGCCGATTCGACGGGATCGCCGGCATCGACCAGATTGACGAAGTTGACGCCCTTGACGACGCGACCACCGGTCACGTCCAGGCAGGGAATGATGCGGGCCTTGAGGGTCATGCTGCACGTCCTTTCGCGTCGCGGATCGCGGCCAGCGCTTCCGCGGGGTCGATGCGCCCGTCATAGAGCGCCCGGCCGGAAATCGCGCCCTCCAGCTTGCGGGCGTCAGGAGCGACGAGGCGTCGGATATCGTCCATCGAGGCAAGGCCGCCGGAGGCGATGACGGGGATGGAGACGGCGTCGGCCAGTTCCAGCGTCGAGGCCCAGTTGATGCCCGCCAGGATGCCGTCGCGGTCGATGTCGGTATAGATGATCGCGGCGACGCCCGCGCCCTCGAATTTCTTCGCAAGCTCGATCACCCCGAGTTCGGAGGCTTCCGCCCAGCCCTCGACGGCGACCTTGCCGCCCTTGGCATCGATGCCGACGGCGACCTTTCCGGGGAATTTTCTGCAGGCCTCGATGACGAGGGCAGGCTCGCGCACGGCGACGGTGCCGAGAATGACGCGCGAGAGACCGCGCGACAGCCAGCTTTCGATATGATCCAGCGTGCGAATGCCGCCGCCCAGCTGCACCGGGTTCTTCGTCGCCTTGAGGATGGCGTCGACGGCGGCGCCATTGACGCTTTCCCCTGCGAAGGCGCCGTTGAGGTCGACGACGTGCAGCCATTCAAAACCCTGGTCCTCGAAGGCTTTCGCCTGCGCGGCCGGATCGGGATTGTAGACGGTGGCCTGGTCCATGTCGCCGAGCTTGAGGCGAACGCACTGGCCGTCTTTCAGGTCGATGGCGGGAAAGAGGATCATGTCAGGGCTTCCAGCGCAGGAAATTGGTGATGAGGGCAAGGCCGAGCGTCTGGCTCTTTTCCGGGTGGAATTGCGCGCCGGCCTTGTTGCCGTTGGCGACGAAGGCGGTCATCGGCCCGCCGTAATCGACGGCCGCGACCACGTCGTCGGGGTTTTCCGCGGCAAGGTGGTAGGAATGCACGAAATAGGCATGCAGCGTTTCCGGGATGCCGTCGAAGAGCGGGTGCGGGCGCTTGCGGTCGAGTGTGTTCCAGCCGATCTGCGGGATTTTCAGCGCCGGGTCACCGGGCGTCATCTTTACGACGTCGCCCTTGATCCAGCCGAGACCTTCGGTGACCGTCTTTTCCAGCCCCCGCGAGGACATCAGCTGCATGCCGACGCAGATGCCGAGGAACGGGCGGGCCTTGGCTTCGACGGTATCGCGAAGGGCGTCCACCATGCCGGGCACGGCGTCGAGGCCGCGGCGGCAATCGGCATACGCGCCGACACCGGGCAGCACGATGCGGTCGGCGGAAGCGACCCGCTCGGCCTTGTCGGTGAGGTCGATTTCAGCGGAGATGCCGGCTTCGCGGGCGGCCCGCTCGAAGGCCTTGGTGGCCGAGCGCAGATTGCCCGAGCCATAGTCGATGATCGCAACGCGCATTCCGTTATCCTTCCTTGAAACCGACGAAGCCGAGCATGGGAGCGTGCCGGCGTCCTGAGGTTTCGGAGGCTGGCAGGGAGACGTTGCGACGCGTCTCCGGTTCGCCGGCCATGATGTCCATGTAGTAGATTTCTTCCGCCGTTTCCCGGTCGGGGGCCGAGATGACGGCATCGACCGCCCAGCCTCTCCGCTTGAGGTCGGCGACGATCACCGTGGGACCTTCAAGCGCGACGAGGAGATTGGTCGCAAAACAGAGGCCGAGGCCGGCAAGGCCGAAGACCGGATGATCGATGATCGCCGCGCCGAGCGCCTCGATCGCGAAGACGAGGGCGGCGGCCAGCCAGGCGCGATGCCACAGCAGCCACAGATAGGGCAGGAAGAACGCGATCCACGAAAAACGGTCGCGGATGATCCGGGCGTCTTCATCCTGGGATTTTGCACCCGGCGGTATCAGAACAAGGAACGTGGCCATGACGGCCTCCAGCTGTGCCTCTGGTCAGGCCAGCGTACCCTTCGTCGAGGGAACGCGGCCCGCCTGGCGGGGATCGATCTCGGTCGCGGTGCGCAGCACGCGTGCGACGGCCTTGAAGCACGTCTCCGAGATATGATGGTTGTTCGCGCCGTAGATGTTCTGGATATGCAGCGTGATGCCGGCGTGCTGGGCAAGCGCCTGGAAGAATTCGCGCACCAGCTCGGTATCGAAGGTGCCGATCTTCGGGGCGGAGAAGGCGACGTTCCAGACGAGGAACGGACGGCCGGAGACATCAACGGCGGCGCGCGTCATCGTCTCGTCCATGGCAAGGTCGAGCGAGGCGTATCGCGTGATGCCGCGCCGGTCGCCCAAGGCCTTGGCGATGGCCTGGCCGATGGCGATGCCCGTGTCCTCGACCGTGTGGTGGTCGTCGATATGCAGGTCGCCTTCGGCCTTGATGTCCATGTCGATGAGCGAATGTCGCGACAACTGCTCGAGCATGTGATCGAAGAAGCCAACGCCCGTCGAAATGGTCGACGCGCCGGTGCCGTCGATATCGACGGTAACCGAAATGTTGGTCTCGTTCGTCTTGCGCGAAACGCTGGCGGTACGGCTCATGGGTTTCTCCGGGTATGACCGCCGCTCCTTAACAGGGCTGTCACGAAAAGGCCAGTCTTTCGCGGGTCCTCGATGCAGGGTGGAAGACCCGGCGCGCGGCACTGCCGGATGGATGGAAAGGTCTAGAGAGCCGGACGAAAGCGTTGCCCTCGAGGCGGCGAGGGGTGGAGCGACGAAGGAGGCTCTCCTTTGGCCGGGCCCCCTTGTCTCCTCCGGCTCTGGCGCCCGTTTGCAATTGCCAAACCGCTGCTTACATAGGACACAACGAAGCCGCCTCGTTGGCGGTGCCTCGCCCGGTTCTCCGGGCCTGAAAGGTCCATCCAAAAGGTCCATCGATGAGTGAACACGATCCCTACGCTTCCATGCACGCCACGACGATCATCACCGTCCGCAAGGACGGCAAGGTGGTGATGGCGGGTGACGGCCAGGTCAGCCTTGGCCAGACGGTGATGAAGAGCAATGCGCGCAAGGTGCGCCGCCTGGCCAAGGGCGATGTCATCGCCGGTTTTGCCGGCGCGACCGCCGATGCCTTCACGCTGCTCGAACGGCTCGAATCCAAGCTCGAGCAATATCCCGACCAGCTGATGCGCGCCGCCGTGGAGCTTGCCAAGGACTGGCGCACCGACCGCTACCTGCGCCGGCTCGAGGCGATGATGCTGGTCGCCGACAAGTCCGTCACGCTGGCGCTGACCGGCAATGGCGACGTCCTGGAGCCCGAACACGGCACCATGGCCATCGGTTCGGGCGGCAATTACGCCTATGCCGCGGCCCGCGCGCTGATGGACACCGACAGATCGGCCGAGGAGATTGCACGGCGCGCCATGCAGATCGCCGGCGACATCTGTGTCTACACCAACCACAATGTCGTGGTGGAAACGCTGGATGCCGACCGCTGAAACCTATGCCTTCCGGCCGGTGACGGCCGACGACCTGCCGATGCTGGAACGCTGGCTGAACGCGCCGCATGTCCGGCGCTGGTGGGGCGAGCCGGCTAAGGAAGTCGCCGGCATCGAGGACGATTTCGACGATCCCGCGATGGAGTCCTTCATCGTTCTGCATGCCGGCATGCCCTTCGCCTATCTGCAATCCTACCGGATCGTGGCGGACGATTTTTCCTTCGGCGACCGGCCGGAGCGCACCGTCGGCATCGACCAGTTCATCGGCCCAGCCGACATGGTCGGCATCGGCCACGGGCCGGCGATGATCGATGCCTTCGCGGCCAGGGTCTTCAACGAGGGTGTGGAGCGGATCGTGCTCGATCCCCACCCGGACAATGCGCATGCCATCCGGGCCTATGAAAAGGCCGGATTCCATGCTTTCGATCAACGCATGACAGAGGACGGCCCGGCGCTGATGATGGCCCGGGACCGTTGCTAGAAACGGAAAAGCCCATGTCCAATTTTTCGCCCCAGGAGATCGTCTCCGAACTCGACCGCCACATCGTCGGCCAGAACGCCGCCAAGCGCGCCGTGGCCATTGCCCTGCGCAACCGCTGGCGGCGCCAGCAGGTGGACGAGAAGCTGCGCGCCGAGATCACGCCCAAGAACATCCTGATGATCGGCCCCACCGGCGTGGGCAAGACCGAGATCGCGCGCCGCCTGGCCAAGCTGGCCGATGCGCCCTTCATCAAGGTGGAAGCCACCAAGTTCACCGAGGTGGGCTATGTGGGCCGCGATGTCGAGCAGATCGTGCGCGACCTCGTCGAGGTCGGCATCGGTCTGGTGCGCGAGAAGAAACGCGCCGAGGTGACGGCCAAGGCCCATATGAATGCCGAGGAACGGGTGCTCGACGCGCTTGTCGGCGCCACCGCCTCGCCGGCGACGCGCGACAGTTTCCGCAAGAAGCTGCGCAACAACGAGCTGGACGACAAGGAAATCGAGATCGATGTCGCCGACAGCGGCACGCCCGGCGGTTTCGAGATCCCCGGCATGCCGGGCGCCAATATCGGCGTCCTGAACCTCTCCGAAATGTTCGGCAAGGCGATGGGCGGGCGCACCAAGAAGGTCCGGACGACGGTCAAGGATTCGTACAAGGTCCTGATCGACGACGAATCCGACAAGCTGCTCGACAACGAGCAGATTCAGCGCGAGGCCATCCGCTCGGCCGAGAACGACGGCATCGTCTTCATCGACGAGATCGACAAGGTGGCCAGCCGCTCCGACCATGGCGGCTCGGCCGATGTCTCGCGCCAGGGCGTGCAGCGTGATCTGCTGCCCCTGGTGGAGGGCACCACGGTCAACACCAAGTACGGCATGGTCAAGACCGACCACATGCTCTTCATCGCCTCCGGCGCCTTCCACCTGAGCAAGCCCAGCGATCTGATCCCCGAGCTGCAGGGCCGCTTCCCCATCCGCGTCGAGCTGGGCTCCCTCACCAAGGAGGACTTCCGCCGCATCCTGACGGAGACGGAGGCAAGCCTCATCCGCCAGTACAAGGCGCTGATGGGCACGGAAAGCGTCGAGCTGGAGTTTACCGAGGACGGCATCGACGCCCTGGCCGATGTGGCCGTGCAGCTCAATTCGAGCGTCGAGAACATCGGCGCGCGGCGGCTGCAGACGGTGATGGAACGGGTGCTCGATGAGATCTCCTTCGAGGCGCCCGACAAGGCCGGCAACCGGCTCGTCATCGATGCCGAATACGTGCGCAAGCATGTCGGCGCACTGGCGGCCAACACGGACCTCTCGCGCTACATTCTGTGACGTTTCGGCACCGGTGGTTGTCTGTGAGCCACCGGTGCCGCATTTTTGAGGAGCGTGCCCCTCGACAGGCGGGGCGGGGCGGCCTTAAGCCTTTGCCGCGCGCTTTGGCATCATTCCGACATGATTGTTCTGCATCGGTCGTCGCCATCCGCCGACAGATTTGACCAGACGGGAACCGGAAATCGTGCGACAGCTCTTGCCTGTGCTTGCCCTTGCAGCCGCTCTTTTTGTCCAGAGCCAGACGACGGCGCTGGCCATCGACGTCGTGCCGCCGGGCAACCGCAATGCCGAGCAGCCGAACATTCCGGGTGCTTCCGTGCGCCGCACCAAGGCAGGCAAGACCTCCTTCGACGCGAAGTACGAGAAGGTGCGCGACCTCATCGCCAATGACGGCCAGCTGACCGGCAAGATCAAGTCGGTCGCTGCCAAATACGGCATCAATCCGATCCATATGGTCGGCGCCATCGTCGGTGAGCACACCTACAATGTCGACGCCTATGACCGGCTGCAGAGCTACTATGTGAAGGCCGCGTCCTATACCGGCAGCTTCCGCTTCGCCTATGAGGGCGAAGAGGTCGCCGACTTCGTGGCCCGCCCGGAATTTTCACAGTGCGCGTCCAAGAAGGGCTCCTATGCGCTGTGGATCTGCCGCGAATCGGTGTGGAACCGCAGCTTCAAGGGGCGCACGGTGGGCGGTACGTCCTTCCCGAACAACCGCTTCAGCGCGGTCTTCTTCCAGCCTTTCTATGCCGGCCAGACCTTCGGCCTCGGCCAGATCAATCCGCTGACGGCCCTCACGCTGACCGACGACGTAGCGCGCATCTCCGGCTACGACCGGCTCGACGAAAAGGATGCGGCCGGCGTCTACCAGGCGATCATGGATCCCGATATCTCGCTCGCCTACATGGCCGCCTCGATCCGCCGCTCGATCGACGCCTACAAGAAGATCGCCGGCGTCGATATCTCGAAGAATCCGGGCCTGACCGCGACGCTCTACAATATCGGCAATCCCGATGCGCGCGCCGCCGCCTTCGCCTCCCGCCGCGCGGCGGGCGAGGTAACCTGGCCGGAAGAGAACTATTACGGCTGGCTGATCAACGAGAAGCTGGCGGACCTCCAGGGCCTGCTCTAGTTTTTCGCGGCGACTGTGCGAAACCCCACGCACTTTTGCGGGATTTGTTCTAATTTCCGCCTTTCTGGCGACCCATCATGAGGGCCGATTCCAAGGAGGCAGATGATGGACATGCGTCCCGAGCCGTTCGAGCCGCCGGCACCGATTCCCCGCACGGTGCCGCCTTCGATGCTCGAGATCATCCGCACCGTGTTCCGCAATCCGCTGGAGCTCTGGGGCGAGCCCTCCTACACGCTGCCCTGGCTCAAGACGAGCTTCGTCGGTGAAAAGACGCTGATCGCCAACGACCCCGGCCTCATCAAGCACCTGCTCGTCGACAACGCCGCCAACTACAAGATGGCGGTGGTGCGCCAGCTCGTGCTGCGGCCGATCCTGCGCGACGGGCTGCTGACGGCGGAGGGGGCCGTCTGGCGTCGCTCGCGCAAGGCCGTCGCGCCGATCTTCACCCCACGCCATGCCAAGGGTTTCGCCAGCCAGATGCTGGCGCAATCGGAACTCTATGTGGAGAAATATGTCGGCAGCGACGGCGCGGTCTTCGACATCGGCAACGACATGACGGAACTCGCCTTCGCGATTCTCTCCGAAACCCTGTTTTCCGGCGAGATCGCCACGGAAACCGACAATTTCGCCGATGACGTGGACGATTTGCTGCACACGATGGGCCGCGTCGATCCGATGGACCTCCTGCGCGCACCGGGCTGGGTGCCGCGCGTCACGCGCATCGGCGGCACGAAGGTGATGGCGAAGTTCCGCCGCATCGTCCGTGACACGATGGAACTGCGCCGCAAGCGCATGGAGCGCGAGGGCGACGCCGCGCCCAGCGATTTCCTGACGCTTCTCCTGCGCGTCGCCGGGCCGGATGGCCTGACCATCGAGGAGGTGGAGGACAACATCCTTACCTTCATCGGCGCGGGACATGAGACGACCGCGCGGGCGCTGGCCTGGACGCTCTATTGTGTCGCCAACAGCCCGCATGTGCGCGAGGCGATGGAAGAGGAGATCGACCGGGTGCTGGCAAGCGGGGCCGAGCCGGTCGACTGGCTCGACCTCATGCCCTGGACCCGGGCAGCCTTCGAGGAGGCCTTGCGGCTCTATCCGCCGGCGCCGTCGATCAACCGTGCGGCCATCGCCGACGATTCGTGGACGAGCCCGGAGGGCGAGCGGATCGATATTCCTGCCGGCATCACCGTGCTCGTCCTGCCCTGGACGCTGCATCGCCATACGCTGCTCTGGAACAAGCCGCGCGCCTTCATGCCGGAACGCTTCCTGCCGGAGAACCGCGACGCCATCCACCGTTTCCAGTACCTGCCCTTCGGCGTCGGCCCGCGGGTGTGCATCGGCGCGACCTTCGCCATGCAGGAGGCGATCATCGCGCTCGGCGTGCTGATGCACCGCTTCCGCTTCGACATGACGGCCGAGACGACGGCCTGGCCGGTGCAGCGCCTGACGACGCAGCCGGCTAACGGGCTGATGTTGAGGGTGACGGCTCGTCCGCGCGTTTCTTCGATTTCTTGATCGTCTTGATTGAGGCGCAGGTCGCCTCCGGATTCTTGCAGGGCTGGTAGACAACGATCTCGCTGCCGCTGCCGTCGTCCCAGATGGCCTGTATGGCAATCGTCTGCGCTTCGCCCGGCTTCAGGGCGATGTAGAGCCAGTTCTGGCTTTCATCCGACGGCAGGTTGAAGGGCAGTTCCGGATCGCAGCTTGCCATCGGGAAGGTCTTGTCCAGCGCGTCGGAATTGATCGAATAGCGCACTTCCTTCAGCCGGCAATGCATGGTCTGCAGGGCCGTGAAATAGATGAGCTGCTGATCGGCGAATTCGCGGAACTGCACCCAGCCGGTCTGCTTGTTGGCGTCCAGCATCGCCTTGTAAATGGCGACGTCGGGAATCTGCGCCTTGTATTCCTCCCCGTCCTCTTCCTGCGCTGAAGCGGCGCCGGCGAAAAGCGCGGAGCCGAGGAGTAGGGCAGCCAGAAGCGGCTTTCGGAAGGGAAGGTCGGTCACTGGGTGGCTCCTCGTTCTTTCACCTGATGTCGCCGGTGGAATGGTGGCAATTGGCCCGGACATGCAATAACACCATTCAAGGCCCGCTTTGGAAAGAGACGGCGGGCGGTACGGAAGAATTCTCGTGGCAGACCATTTGTTACTCGGCATCGATACCGGCGGCACCTATACGGACGCCGTACTCTACAGCGAAACGGCGGGTGTCGTTGCCCGCGCCAAGGCCCTGACCACCCGCCACGACCTTGCGGTCGGCATTTCCGGCGCGGTGGAAGCGGTGCTGGAACAGGCGAAGGCGCCTGTTTCCGCCATCGGTCTCGTCTCCCTCTCGACCACGCTTGCCACGAATGCGCTGGTGGAAGGGCAGGGTGGGCGCGCCGGCCTCGTCATGATCGGCTTCGGCCCGGAAGACCTGAAGCGCGACGGCCTTGCCGATGCGCTCGGCAATGACCCCGTGCTCTTCCTGCCTGGCGGTCACAACGTTCATGGCAGCGAGACGCCGCTCGACATGACGGCGCTGGACGAGGCCCTGCCGACCCTTTCGCAGAGCGTTTCCTCCTTCGCCGTCGCCGGCTACTTCGCCGTGCGCAACCCGGCGCATGAGGAGCGCGTGCGCGATCGCATCCGCGCCGTCTCGCATCTGCCGGTCACCTGCAGCCACGAGCTTTCCTCCAAGCTCGGCGGACCGCGCCGGGCACTGACGACGCTGCTGAATGCCCGCCTCGTCTCGATGATCGATCGGCTGATCGGCGCCTGCGAGGATTTCCTCGACCGCCGCGGCATCCATGTACCGATGATGGTGGTGCGCGGTGACGGCGCGCTGATCTCGGCGGCCGAGGCGCGCCTGCGCCCCATCGAGACGATCCTGTCCGGACCGGCGGCAAGCCTGGTCGGCGCGCGCCACCTGACCGGTCTCGACAATGCCGTGGTTTCCGATATCGGCGGCACGACGACCGACGTCGCGGTGCTCGACGGTGGCCGGCCGAAGCTGGATGCGGATGGCGCCGTCGTCGGCGGCTACCGCACCATGGTCGAAGCGGTCGCCATGCGCACCTTCGGTCTTGGCGGCGATTCGGAAGTGCGTATCGACGACCGCGGCCTCAAGGCGAAGATCGACCTCGGGCCGCGCCGCTTCATGCCGCTCAGCCTTGCCTCGGCGTTGCATCCCGAGGCCGTGATCCCGGTGCTGGAACGGCAGATCCGTGCGCCCCATGCCGGCCGGCATGACGGGCGCTTTGCGGTGCGCACGGGCGTGCCGGAGCGGTTGGCCAGCGGTCTCCAGCCACAGGAACAGGCACTTTACGAAAAGATCGGCGCGGTGCCGCTACCGCTCGACGGGCTGCTCGCCTCCACCCTGCAGAAGGCGACGCTCGACCGGCTGGTGGCGCGTGGCCTCGTGCATATCTGCGGCGTCACGCCGTCGGATGCCATGCATGTGCTCGGCGGGCAGGGCCAGTGGGATGCCGTGGCGGCCCGCCTCGGCCTCGAGCTTGCCGCCCGCACCAAGGATGGCACCGGTCGCCCCATCGCCGAGACCGCGGAAGACCTGGCACACCTGCTGGTCGACCGGCTGACGCGCCAGTCGTCGGACGTCATTCTCTCCGCCTGTCTTGCCGATGACGGTGTCGCCTCTGTCGATCCGGCCAGCTCCACCTCGGTCGACCGCGCGCTGCACCGCCGACCGGGCATCGTGCAGTTCCGCGTCGCACTCGACCGGCCGCTGGTCGGCCTCGGTGCGTCTGCGCCTGTCTATTATCCGGCTATCGCCGATATGCTCGGCGCCGAATCCGCCATTCCCGCCGATGCCGGCGTTGCCAATGCCGTCGGCGCCGTCGTCGGTCAGGTGCGCACCGCCGTCACGGTGTTCGTCACCATGCCGGAGGAGGGCATCTACATCGTGGGTGGGGCGGGCGAAAGCGCGCGCCTTGTCGACGAGGCGGAGGCTTTCTCGCTCGCCAAGGAGCGGGCGGTGACGGCGGCCCTTCATTCCGCGCGCGCCAATGGCGCCGACGAGCCGGTCGTGACCCTTGCGGAGGAGATCGACGCGCCCGAGGTAGAAGGCCGTCGCAAGCTGATGGAGGCGCGGTTTACCGCGACGGCCAGCGGTCGGCCGCGGATCGCGGAAGACGCGTGAAAGCCTGCCGGGGCTTTTGAGCAGAACAAAAGTAAGCCGTTGAAGATGATGGGCTATCGTCCCCAGTCCGGGGACGATGACGACGGGCAAAGCGTGGCGTGCCGCCGCCTTAAAGTATGATTTTTTCCCGAGCGGAATAAATTCTTTATGCTCTTGCCGAATTGACTATGCGTCAAAGCTCCTGAAAGTGGCAGCATTCGGGATACTCCCCATCCCCGCCCTTCGGAGAGCTTTTCAAATGACCTATACGGAAAAAGCCGGTCTTTCGATCGATAGCGCCCTTTATGATTTCCTCGTCAAGGAGGCGCTTCCCGGCACGGGCGTGGATGCGGACCGGTACTTCTCCGATTTCTCGGCCATCGTGCACGATCTGGCGCCGGAAAACCGCGCACTGCTCGCCAAGCGCGATGCACTGCAGGAAAAGCTCGATGCCTGGTACCGCGCCAACGGTGCGCCGGTGGACATGGCGGCTTACGAGGCCTTCCTCCGCGAGATCGGCTATCTGCTGCCCGAGGGTGGCGACTTCCAGGTGACGACCGACAATGTCGACCCGGAGATCGCGGTCGTCGCCGGCCCGCAGCTGGTGGTGCCCATCCTGAACGCCCGCTACGCGCTGAACGCGGCCAATGCGCGCTGGGGCTCGCTCTATGACGCGCTCTACGGCACCGATGCCATTCCCGAGACCGACGGCGCCGAACGGGCCGGCGCCTACAACCCGGTGCGCGGTGCCAAGGTGATTGCCTGGGCGCGCGGCTTCCTCGATGATAGCGCGCCGCTTTCCGGCGCCTCCTGGCGCGATGCGGCCGGCCTTTCCATCGAAGGCGGCGCGCTCGTCGTCGCGCTGACGAACGGCGGCAAGACGGGCCTTGCGGATGCGAGCAAGTTTGCCGGCTATCGCGGCGACGCGGCGGCGCCGACCCATGTTCTCCTCAGCAACAACGGCTTGCATATCGACATCCAGATCGACGCCTCCACGCCGACCGGCAAGGACGATGCGGCGCATATTTCCGATATCGCCATCGAATCGGCCCTGACCGCCATCATGGACTGCGAGGATTCGGTCGCTGCCGTCGATGCCGAGGACAAGGTTCTCGTCTATCGCAACTGGCTCGGCCTGATGAAGGGCGACCTTTCGGAAGAGGTCGTCAAGGGCGGCAAAAGCATCACGCGCCGGCTGAACCCCGATCGCGCCTATACCGCGCCCGATGGCTCGGCTCTCTCATTGCCGGCCCGTTCGCTGATGCTGGTGCGTAATGTCGGTCACCTCATGACCAATCCGGCGATCCTCGACCGCGACGGCAACGAGGTCCCCGAGGGCGTCATGGACGCCATGGTCACGGCGCTGATCGCACTCAACGACGTCGGCCCGAACGGCCGTCGCCAGAATTCGCGCACCGGCTCCATCTACATTGTGAAGCCCAAGATGCATGGCCCGGCCGAGGTGGCCTTTGCGGCCGAGCTCTTCGGCCGGGTTGAGCAACTGCTGGGCCTGCCGGACAGCACGGTCAAGCTGGGCATCATGGACGAGGAGCGCCGCACCAGCGTCAACCTCAAGGCCTGCATCGCCGCCGCGGCCAGCCGCGTGGCCTTCATCAACACCGGCTTCCTGGACCGCACCGGCGACGAGATGCACACCGCCATGCTGGCCGGCCCCATGTTGCGCAAGGGCGATATGAAGAGCAGCGCCTGGATCCAGGCCTATGAGCGCAGCAATGTGCTGGGGGGCCTGCAATGTGGCCTGCGCGGGCGCGCCCAGATCGGCAAGGGCATGTGGGCCATGCCCGATCTGATGGCCGCCATGCTGGAGCAGAAGATTGCCCACCCCAAGGCCGGCGCCAACACCGCCTGGGTGCCCAGCCCCACGGCTGCCACCCTGCATGCCTTGCATTACCACCAGGTCCATGTGGCCGCGGTGCAGCAGGAACTGGAGAAGATCGACCTGGACGCCGAACGCGAGGACATTCTCCACAAGCTGCTGACCGTGCCCGTGGCCGCCAACCCGAGCTGGAGCGCGCAGGAGCGCCAGCAGGAGCTCGACAACAACGTCCAGGGCATCCTGGGCTATGTGGTGCGCTGGATCGACCAGGGCGTGGGCTGCTCCAAGGTGCCCGACATCAACGGTGTGGGCCTGATGGAAGACCGCGCCACCCTGCGCATCTCCAGCCAGCACATCGCCAACTGGCTGGAGCACGGCATCGTGACCGAAGCCCAGGTGCGCGAGACCTTCGCCCGCATGGCCGCCGTCGTGGACCAGCAGAACGCTGGCGATCCGCTCTACCGGAACATGGCCGGCAATTTCGACAATTCCATCGCCTTCCAGGCAGCCGTCGAGCTGGTGCTGAAGGGCCGCGAACAGCCGAACGGCTACACCGAACCGGTCCTGCACCGCCGCCGGCTGGAGCTGAAGGCCGCAGCAGGCTGAAGAGGCCGGGGTCGCCGGACCGCTTGAGCGGTCCGGTCCTCAGAGCGTCTGGAAGAGCGCTCGCCGCCCAGGAGCGCGGAACACACCTCAAACGAAAGAAGCCGCCGGAGCGATCCGGCGGCTTCTTCTATGTAAGATCGGTTGTCGCTTACTGCTGGACGACGACGCGGGCGCTCGTGCCGGGACGGACGCGCTTGTAGAGGTCGATGATGTCCTGGTTCATCAGGCGGATGCAGCCAGACGACGCGGCTGTGCCGATGGAAGCCCATTCCGGCGTGCCGTGCAGGCGGAACAGCGTGTCCTGGCCCTTGTCGTTGAAGAGGTACATGGCGCGTGCGCCGAGCGGGTTCTTCAGGCCCGGGCCCATGCCGTCCTTGACATAGCGGGCGACGTCGGGACGACGTGCCGCCATTTCCTTCGGCGGGTGCCAGGTCGGCCATTCCTGCTTCCAGGCGATATAGGCCTCACCCTGCCAGGCAAAGCCCTGCTTGCCGACGCCGATGCCGTAGCGAACGGCCTTGCCGCCGGGCAGCACGTAATAAAGGAAGCGGTTCGGCGTGTTGACGATGATCGTGCCGGGCTTTTCCTTGGTCGCGTAGTCGACGATCTGGCGGTGGAACTTGGTGTTCACCTTGCTGATCGGAATCGCGGGCAGGGCATAGCCGTTGTCCTCAACAGCGCCATAGTCCGATGTAAAGATAGCATTGGTCGCCACCTTTTCGCCCGGAACGGACGTGGAGGAAGAAGAGCAACCGGCGAGCGTGACGGCTGCTGCGAGGCCGCACAGAAGGAGGGCATTGCGGAAGCGCATGTGATTCTCTTGATAAGGAATTAAGAAGTTCTGTCGCGCAGAACTTTCATCGATCATGGTTTATTTTCGATTAAACCGGTCAATGCAAGCGTGTGCGCTGCGGTGCGGGCCTGCGCATAAGCAAAAAGCCCGGTGATTGTTTTTTTGCAACAACAATGCCCGGTTCCAGCCGCTTTCGCCCTGCCCGATCCCATGCCAAGCACGCCCGCGCCAGCCGTTCAATGGTCTTGCCGCCGTCTGCGCTAAAGCCGCACAGGAACTCCATGTAGCGGTTAATGAAGTCTTCCGGCATTCGCGAATCAGGGCTTCGGCTTAACTTTTTGCCCGATCGGCGAGGGTTCGCGATAAACTGCGATTCGCCGAGGTTTCCCGATGACGATCGTTTCCCTGCACAATGACAATCCCCTGCTCGACGGTCGCCAGTCCGACCGCGCCATGATGGTACGCCGCGGCGTGCAGCGCATGCTGATGGAGATGCGCCATGCGGTGCTGCCGGAACTGACGCTGGCCAGCGGCCGGCGCGCCGATCTCATCAGTCTCTCCGACAAGGGCGAGATCTGGATCGTCGAGATCAAGACGTCGATCGAGGATTTTCGCGTCGACCGCAAATGGCCGGACTATCGCCGGCATTGCGACCGGCTGTTCTTCGCCACCCACAAGGACGTGCCGCTGGATATCTTCCCGGAAGACTGCGGCCTCATCCTGTCCGATGGTTACGGCGCGCACATGCTGCGCGAAGCGCCGGAGCACAAATTGCCGGCGCCGACGCGCAAGGCCGTGACCTTCGCTTTCGCCCGCGTCGCCGCGGGCCGCCTGTTGCTGGCGGAATTCGCGATGGACAGCCGCAACGACGGGCCGGATATCTCCGCCATCGTCGCAGGCCGGCGAGACGGACCGGCCTGACTATTTCGGCGCGCGCTTGGCGAGGATGCGCTGCAGCGTGCGGCGGTGCATGTTGAGACGGCGCGCCGTCTCAGAGACGTTTCGCTCGCACATCTCGTAGACCCGCTGGATATGCTCCCAGCGCACCCGGTCGGCCGACATCGGGTTCTCGGGCAGTTCCACCTTTTCGCCCGGGCGCTGCGTCAGGGCGGCAAAGATGTCGTCGGCATCGGCGGGCTTGGCGAGATAATCGACGGCGCCGAGCTTCACGGCATTCACCGCGGTCGCGATATTGCCGTAGCCGGTCAGCATGATGATGCGCGTGTCGTCACGGCGCTGGCGGATGGCGGCGATGACGTCGAGGCCGCTGCCGTCGCCGAGGCGCAGGTCCACCACCGCATATTTCGGCGGGTTGGTCTTGGCCTTCGCGATGCCCTCGGCAACCGATTCGGCCGTATCGACGGCAAAGCCGCGCGTTTCCATGGCGCGCGCCAGGCGGCGCAGGAACGGGGCGTCGTCATCGACGAGAAGGAGCGAGGGATCGGGGCCGATGTCGTCGGCTGCGGTCTGCGGTGCGTTGTCTTCTGCCATTGTCGTCTTCCGTGGCGTCTGTCCGGCCATTCTTGATGGGGATCAGCTTATCACCCGTAAGGGTGGGCCGGTAAAGTCATTTCGCACCCTTGGCCTCCATGCGGGCCCGCGGCCAATCGACCGAGACCCGCGCGCCGGGCCGGTCGCCGGTGCGGTTGCCGAAGGTCAGTTTGGCGCCGGAGCGCTCCAGCAGCGTCTTGGCGATGAAGAGTCCGAGCCCGAGCCCGCCGGCCCGTTCGTCCTTCTGCCGCTTGGTGACATAGGGGTCGCCGATGCGCTGGAGAATGTCCGCTGCATAGCCGTCGCCGTCGTCCTCGATGACGATCGTCACCCGCTCCGGCGTATGGCCGACGGTTACGGTGACTTCCTCGCGGGCATGGTCCACGGCATTTTCCAGGAGATTGCCGAGGCCGTAGAGAATGCCGGGATTGCGGTTGCCGACCGGCTCGCCGTTCCGCTCGCCGGTTTCGACGAGGTTGAGCTTGATGCCGAATTCGCGGTGCGGCGCCAGTACCTCTTCCATGAGGGAAGAGAGCGGCAGCACGCGCATATGCGCCTCGTCCTCGGTCGACAGGGTGGTGAGCCGGCGCAGGATGTCGCGGCAACGCTCGCTCT
Organism: Roseateles sp. XES5; assembly: GCF_020535545.1. Taxonomy (NCBI): domain Bacteria; kingdom Pseudomonadati; phylum Pseudomonadota; class Betaproteobacteria; order Burkholderiales; family Sphaerotilaceae; genus Roseateles; species Roseateles sp. XES5. The sequence continues at coordinate 1,715,357 of NZ_CP084752.1, read as the reverse complement.
GGCTGCGCAGGAGCTGCACATCTTCCCTGAAGCGTTCGTCGCTGCCCAGCTCCCGCTCCATCTCGCGGGCGACGACGCTGATCGTGGCGAGCGGCGTGCCGAGTTCGTGCGCCGCTGCCGCGGCAAGGCCGTCGAGCTGCGAAAGATGTTTTTCCCGCTGGAGGATGAGTTCCGTCGCTGCCAGCGCATCGGAAAGCTCGGTCGCTTCCTGCGACACGCGGTAGGAATAGAAGGCGGCGAAGGCGGTGGTGGAAACGATGGCGAACCAGAAGCCGGCCGTCAGGATCGGCGGTACCACGAGCAGCGTGCCGGGAAACCAGGGCAGCGGAAAGGGCGTGAAGGCCAGCGCCGTGATGCCGGCCACGGCAAGCCCGCCGAGTGTCAGGCTGAAGCGGACCGGCTGCAGGGACGAGGAGATGATGACGGGCACGCAGACGAGCGGCGCGAAGGGATTGGCAAGACCCCCGGTGATGAAGAGCAGGGCCATCAGCTGGCAGAGGTCGAAGGCGAGCAGCAGAAAGGCCGAGGCCGGCGTGAGGCGGTGGGCCGGCGGGAAGCGCACGGCGAGAAAGAAGTTCACGCCCGCCAGTAGCGCGATCAGCACCGAAGCCGGCAGCAGGGGCAGCGGGAATTCCAGCCACAGCGCCACGACGATGACGCTGATCGTCTGCCCCGCCACGGCCAGCCAGCGCAGGCGGATGAGCGTTTCGAGGCGAAGCCGCCGGCCGGAGCCCTCGAAGTCGATATCCTGGTAGCCTGTCATCCGTCGTCCTCCTGCCGAAGCGCTCCGCGGTTCTTCTGACCGCGCCCTGCGCTTCCGGTCCTTGATATTTCGCAAGTCCGCGATGCCGTCGCGCAGTTTTGCGCGACGCGCCTCTATAAGTCACGTTCCGCGTGGTTTTACCCGCGTCGTCGGCGCGGCCTCGGCCGGGTCCTCCGGCCAGGGGTGCTTGGGGTAACGTCCGCGCATGTCCGCGCGCACGTCCCGCCATGACCCGGCCCAGAAACCGGGCAGATCACGCGTTGTCTGGATCAGGCGATGGGCGGGCGATTGCAATTCCAGCAGGAGCGGCAATCGTCCCCCGGCAACGGCCGGGTGCTGCTTCAGCCCGAACAGTTCCTGGACGCGGATTTCTAGGACAGGCTCGTCGCCGTCGTAACGGATCGGATGCCGGTGACCGGTCGGCGCCTCGAAATGGGTAGGGGCGAGGCGAGCCAGATCGCGCTGTACCTCGTAGGGTACCAGCGCCATCAACCCTTCCTGCAGGCTGGTCGGCTTGATGTCGTCGATACCGCGCGTCGTTTCCTGGAAGGGCACGAACCAGTCGTCGAGTTGCGCCAGCAGGGCCATGTCGCTGGTGTCGGGCCAGGGCGCTCCGATGGAGCGATGGAGAAAGCCCAGCCGGTCGCGCAGTTGCGCCGCCTCCCGGGGAAAGGAGAGCGCCTGCAGGCCAAGCAGGCGCACGCCTTCGGCCAGCGCCTGCGCGGCTTTCGGTCCGGCCGGGCGGGGCAAGGGGCTTTCCTCCAGAATCATCGCGCCGAGGCGCACGACCCGCCGCGCCCGCACCTGCCGGCTCGCCTTGTCGAAGACGCACTGCTCCTCGCGCACGATCTTGTCGGCAAGGCCGGCTTCCACCGTGGCGCGGTCGATCTCCGCGGCGGCGAGAATGCGCTGGCGTCCGGCCTGGCCGGTGAGGTCGGCAACGACGATCATGTCGGCGCCGGCCAGCCGCTCGGTTTCCGGCAATTCTCCGCCCCGTCCGTTCGCCATGACGAAGCGTCCCCTGCCGCCGCGCTGCAAAGCGACGCGGTCGGGAAAGGCATGCATCAGCAGCGCGCCCGGCGTGCTTGCGGCCGTGGCGGCGGTCTTGCCGAAACCATCCGCCATGCGTTGCGCCAGCCGCTTGGCCGCTTCCGCCCGTTCCCCGCGCTCGCCGGCAAAGCGCCGCAGCCGATCCTCGATATCGATCGCCGATCCGCCGAGCCCCTGTTCGGTTAGCAGCACGGCAAGCCGGGCGGCGGCGGCCTGTTCCCCGTCCTCGGCCGCGTGGAGAACCATCGCCGCCAGCCGCGGCGGCAAGGCAAGGTCGCGAATGCGTTTGCCTGCCGGCGTCAATGCGCCGCTGCCGTCGAGCGCGCCGAGAAGACGCAGCAGATTGCGCGCCTCTTCCACCGCCGCGGCCGGGGGCTGGTCGACGAGGCGAAGGTCGGCGGGATCGCCGACGCCCCAATGGGCAAGGTCCAGCATGAAGGCGGAGAGGTCGCTGGAAAGAATCTGCGGCGGCGTGAAGGCCGGCAGGGCCGCCATCTGGCCGGCATGCCAGAGGCGCAGCGCGATGCCCGGCTCCGTTCGGCCGGCGCGGCCGGCGCGCTGGTCGGCGGAAGCGCGGGACACCCGCACCGTCTCCAGCCGCGTGATGCCCGTCGCCGCCTCGAAGACCGGCAGGCGTTGAAGGCCGCTGTCGATGACGATGCGCACGCCGTCGATGGTGATGGAGGTCTCGGCGATCGAGGTCGCCAGCACGATCTTGCGCGTGCCCGCGGCGGTCGGGCGGATTGCGGCGTCCTGCTCCTTCTGGTCGAGATTGCCGTAAAGTGGCACCACCGTGGTTTCCGCGCCGAAGCGACCTTCCAGCCGCTCGGCGGTGCGGGTGATCTCGGCCTGGCCCGGAAGGAAGGCGAGGATCGATCCGGTTTCGCTGCGATGCGCCTCCAGGATGGCGCGCGCCATTCCATCCTCGATGCGCTCGCCGGCGGGCCGGTCCTGGTAGCGCACGTCGACCGGGAATGTACGGCCTTCGCTGACGATGGCGGGCGGATTGTCGAGCAGCGCCGAGATACGCTCCACATCGAGCGTCGCCGACATGACGAGGATGCGCAGGTCCTCGCGCAGGGCGGCCTGCACGTCGAGCGCCAGCGCAAGGCCGAAATCGGCGTCGAGCGAGCGCTCGTGGAACTCGTCGAACAGCACGGCCGAAACGCCTGACAGTTCCGGATCGTCGAGGATCATGCGGGCGAAGACGCCTTCCGTCACCACCTCTATACGGGTTTTTGCCGATATGCGGTTGTCGAGCCGCATGCGGTAGCCGACCGTCTCGCCCACCCGTTCGCCGAGAAGCGCGGCCATGCGTCCTGCGGCGGCGCGCGCAGCGAGCCGCCGCGGTTCCAGCAGGATGATCTTTCCATCCCCGCGCCAGGCGGCACCGAGCAGGAAGAGCGGCACCAGCGTCGTCTTGCCCGCGCCGGGCGGTGCGGAAAGCACTGTGCGCGTATGCGCGACGAGCGCCTGCCCGAGGGAGGCGAGAACCTCCGAGACGGGCAGGCGCGGCAGGCGGTCCGCAACAGGCCCCGTCATTCTGTCGCTCCATCGATCGTGAAGGTGCCTTCTGCAAGGCTGGACATGCGCTTCTCCGCTGCTGTTTCCATGTCTGAATAGCCCGGCGGGGCAGGGCAGAGAAGGGGCGTGAAAGGCGTGCGCGCGTATCGGGGCACGTAAAACGGTGGCGCGAAGAAATTTTACCACCTGGACAAGATTTCCGGTCCGGTTTCATGCGGTTTTGGTGTCCTTCGACAGGTGGAGACGGAAAATTTCAATGAAAATCAATTGGTTATAAGTTTTTTGATTTTTTGTGACGGTTTGTGTTGACGGGTAAAAATGTTGGGCCTATAACGCCGCTCATCGAACGAGAGCGGCGGCGCTTCTGGCGGCCGACGAACTCGCTCCAAGGTTTCCTGACGGAGCTGGTGAGAATTGAGCCGAACGAGGTTCGGGGATTTCGCTGCTTCTGACGAGATTGGGACGGAAGGGTTTTCCGTCGGTTATTTGACAATTGAATAGAGAAGAAAGAGAAACGTGGTCGGCGGGGTCGTGGACTGGTTTAGGTCAGTCCGGAAAGAGACTTTGGCGGTCACGTTTATCAAGAGAAGTTACACTGGTTTTCGGGGTAGGTTTTAGGATCTGCTCTTGGAGAACAGGTGTGAAGTTCTCGTCGATTCAGAACGTGACGTAATGCCAATGATTGAATTCTCAACATGAGAGTTTGATCCTGGCTCAGATTGAACGCTGGCGGCATGCCTTACACATGCAAGTCGAACGCCCCGCAAGGGGAGTGGCAGACGGGTGAGTAACGCGTGGGAATCTACCCATCTCTACGGAATAACTCAGGGAAACTTGTGCTAATACCGTATACGCCCTTCGGGGGAAAGATTTATCGGAGATGGATGAGCCCGCGTTGGATTAGGTAGTTGGTGGGGTAAAGGCTCACCAAGCCAACGATCTGTAGCTGGTCTGAGAGGACGACCAGCCACACTGGGACTGAGACACGGCCCAGACTCCTACGGGAGGCAGCAGTGGGGAATTTTGGACAATGGACGCAAGTCTGATCCAGCCATGCCGCGTGCGGGAAGAAGGCCTTCGGGTTGTAAACCGCTTTTGTCAGGGAAGAAACGCTCTGGGTTAATACCTCGGGGTAATGACGGTACCTGAAGAATAAGCACCGGCTAACTACGTGCCAGCAGCCGCGGTAATACGTAGGGTGCAAGCGTTAATCGGAATTACTGGGCGTAAAGCGTGCGCAGGCGGTTATGCAAGACAGAGGTGAAATCCCCGGGCTCAACCTGGGAACTGCCTTTGTGACTGCATAGCTAGAGTACGGTAGAGGGGGATGGAATTCCGCGTGTAGCAGTGAAATGCGTAGATATGCGGAGGAACACCGATGGCGAAGGCAATCCCCTGGACCTGTACTGACGCTCATGCACGAAAGCGTGGGGAGCAAACAGGATTAGATACCCTGGTAGTCCACGCCCTAAACGATGTCAACTGGTTGTTGGGAGGGTTTCTTCTCAGTAACGTAGCTAACGCGTGAAGTTGACCGCCTGGGGAGTACGGCCGCAAGGTTGAAACTCAAAGGAATTGACGGGGACCCGCACAAGCGGTGGATGATGTGGTTTAATTCGATGCAACGCGAAAAACCTTACCTACCCTTGACATGCCAGGAATCCTGCAGAGATGTGGGAGTGCTCGAAAGAGAACCTGGACACAGGTGCTGCATGGCCGTCGTCAGCTCGTGTCGTGAGATGTTGGGTTAAGTCCCGCAACGAGCGCAACCCTTGTCATTAGTTGCTACGAAAGGGCACTCTAATGAGACTGCCGGTGACAAACCGGAGGAAGGTGGGGATGACGTCAGGTCATCATGGCCCTTATGGGTAGGGCTACACACGTCATACAATGGCCGGGACAGAGGGCTGCCAACCCGCGAGGGGGAGCTAATCCCAGAAACCCGGTCGTAGTCCGGATCGCAGTCTGCAACTCGACTGCGTGAAGTCGGAATCGCTAGTAATCGCGGATCAGCTTGCCGCGGTGAATACGTTCCCGGGTCTTGTACACACCGCCCGTCACACCATGGGAGCGGGTTCTGCCAGAAGTAGTTAGCCTAACCGCAAGGAGGGCGATTACCACGGCAGGGTTCGTGACTGGGGTGAAGTCGTAACAAGGTAGCCGTATCGGAAGGTGCGGCTGGATCACCTCCTTTCTAAGGAAGCTGTGGAATTGGTAAGACGACCGTCTTGAACGGTATGAACCTTCCCGTGCTTTTTAGAACATAGATGGGATCAGTCAGATCACCATCGAAACGCAATACGCCGCAGAGATGCTAGCATCCTGACGGTATGGCGATCTTCGCCGTCCACGTTTCTCTTTCTTCAAAAGACAAGGACCCGCTGTTCGGCTGAGTTCTACCTGGATGGGCCCGTAGCTCAGGTGGTTAGAGCGCACGCCTGATAAGCGTGAGGTCGGCAGTTCGAGTCTGCCCGGGCCCACCATTCCAGTGATTGCGTGGCATCCGGTCAGGGATCGAAACCTGAATGGGGCTGTAGCTCAGCTGGGAGAGCACCTGCTTTGCAAGCAGGGGGTCGTCGGTTCGATCCCGTCATCCTCCACCAAGGTTTTGGTGTTGAGGACTGAGAGGTTGATTGCCTTGTCTTTGAAGGAAAAAGTTTGCGTCTGCCAAATGGCAGTGCGCCTGTTCTGCATACATTGTGAAGAGAAGATTGATCTGGAGGCTTCCAGGTGTTTTGGGTTCTGCCCGAGACGTCCGAGCCCTTTCCCAGTGAACCTTTTGATGGCCTAGCCGGCCGGAGATTGGTGAGGGATTGGAGGTAGGAAGGAAGCTTGTCGCTCTAGATCGTTCATTGTTGGCGGCCTTGTGTCGCCTCTGATGAGTGATCGGATTACCGTTGTCTAACCGCACGGTACCGGATTTGATCTCGAGAAGCTGGTCTTAAAGACAGACTGCAAGCGAGCCGCTCGGCGTGGCTCCGATAAAGCGGTCTGTCGAACACGTCGATGGCATCATGAGTGGGTTGGGTTGTAAAAGGTAGCCCCACCCGCTGCATTCCTATGGGATGGAGCTAGTGATGAGCATAGACAATGAGAACGATTAAGTGTCGTAAGGGCAATTGGTGGATGCCTTGGCATGCACAGGCGATGAAGGACGTGATACGCTGCGATAAGCCGTGGGGAGCTGCGAATGAGCTTTGATCCATGGATCTCCGAATGGGGCAACCCACCTTAAATGCTTGGAGAATTTAAGCTGTGCTTTTGTACGGCTTAGGTTTCCAAGCATTGAAATAAGGTATCTTACTTTCGAATACATAGGGGTAAGAAGCGAACGCAGGGAACTGAAACATCTCAGTAGCTCGAGGAAAAGACATCAACCGAGATTCCGAAAGTAGTGGCGAGCGAAATCGGAGTAGCCCTCGTGTTTTAGCAGTTGGCATATCAGAACGGAATGGAAAGTCCGGCCAAAGCGGGTGATAGCCCCGTATGAGAAATGTTGATTGTGGAACTAGGCACGAATAGAGTAGGGCGGGACACGTGAAATCCTGTCTGAATATGGGGGGACCATCCTCCAAGGCTAAATACTCGTAATCGACCGATAGTGAACAAGTACCGTGAGGGAAAGGCGAAAAGAACCCCGGGAGGGGAGTGAAATAGATCCTGAAACCGCATGCATACAAAAAGTAGGAGCCCGCAAGGGTGACTGCGTACCTTTTGTATAATGGGTCAGCGACTTACATTCAGTGGCGAGCTTAACCGAATAGGGAAGGCGCAGGGAAACCGAGTCCGAATAGGGCGAATTAGTCGCTGGGTGTAGACCCGAAACCAAGTGATCTATCCATGGCCAGGATGAAGGTACCGTAACAGGTGCTGGAGGTCCGAACCGACTAGTGTTGCAAAACTAGCGGATGAGCTGTGGATAGGGGTGAAAGGCTAAACAAACTTGGAAATAGCTGGTTCTCTCCGAAAACTATTTAGGTAGTGCCTCAAGTATTACCTGCGGGGGTAGAGCACTGTTTAGGCTAGGGGGTCATGGCGACTTACCAAACCTTGGCAAACTCCGAATACCGCAGAGTACAGCTTGGGAGACAGAGCACCGGGTGCTAACGTCCGGACTCAAGAGGGAAACAACCCAGACCGCCAGCTAAGGTCCCTAAGATTGGCTAAGTGGGAAACGAAGTGGGAAGGCTAAAACAGTCAGGATGTTGGCTTAGAAGCAGCCATCATTTAAAGAAAGCGTAATAGCTCACTGATCGAGTCGTCCTGCGCGGAAGATGTAACGGGGCTAAGCCAGTTACCGAAGCTGCGGATGTGCAATTTATTGCACGTGGTAGGAGAGCGTTCTGTAAGCCTGTGAAGGTGGGTTGTGAAGCCTGCTGGAGGTATCAGAAGTGCGAATGCTGACATGAGTAGCGTTAAAGGGGGTGAAAAGCCCCCTCGCCGTAAGCGCAAGGTTTCCTGCTTAAAGTTAATCTGAGCAGGGTTAGCCGGCCCCTAAGACGAGGCGGACACGCGTAGTCGATGGGAACCACGTTAATATTCGTGGGCCTGGTGGTAGTGACGGATTGCGTAACTTGTTCAGACTTATTGGATTGTCTGGGCGGGGAAGCGGTTCCAGGAAATAGCTCCACCGTATAGACCGTACCGCAAACCGACACTGGTGCGCGTGATGAGTATTCTCAGGCGCTTGAGAGAACTCTGGAGAAGGAACTCGGCAAATTGACACCGTAACTTCGGAAGAAGGTGTGCCTTTAGTAGGTGAAGTTGTACAAATGGAGCCGAATGAGGCCGCAGAGAATCGGTGGCTGCGACTGTTTATTAAAAACACAGCACTCTGCAAAGACGAAAGTCGACGTATAGGGTGTGACGCCTGCCCGGTGCTGGAAGATTAAATGATGGGGTGCAAGCTCTTGACTGAAGTCCCAGTAAACGGCGGCCGTAACTATAACGGTCCTAAGGTAGCGAAATTCCTTGTCGGGTAAGTTCCGACCTGCACGAATGGCGTAACGATGGCCACACTGTCTCCTCCAGAGACTCAGCGAAGTTGAAATGTTTGTGATGATGCAATCTCCCCGCGGAAAGACGGAAAGACCCCATGAACCTTTACTGTAGCTTTACATTGGACTTTGAACAGATCTGTGTAGGATAGGTGGGAGGCTTTGAAGTAAGGTCGCTAGATCTTATGGAGCCGACGTTGAAATACCACCCTGGTGTGTTTGAGGTCTAACCTTGGCCCGTGATCCGGGTTGGGGACAGTGTATGGTGGGCAGTTTGACTGGGGCGGTCTCCTCCCAAAGTGTAACGGAGGAGTTCGAAGGTACGCTAGGCACGGTCGGAAATCGTGCTGATAGTGCATTGGCATAAGCGTGCTTGACTGCGAGACTGACAAGTCGAGCAGGTACGAAAGTAGGACAAAGTGATCCGGTGGTTCTGTATGGAAGGGCCATCGCTCAACGGATAAAAGGTACTCTGGGGATAACAGGCTGATACCGCCCAAGAGTTCATATCGACGGCGGTGTTTGGCACCTCGATGTCGGCTCATCTCATCCTGGGGCTGTAGCCGGTCCCAAGGGTATGGCTGTTCGCCATTTAAAGAGGTACGTGAGCTGGGTTTAAAACGTCGTGAGACAGTTTGGTCCCTATCTTCCGTGGGCGCTGCAAGATTGAGAGAGCCTGCTCCTAGTACGAGAGGACCGGAGTGGACGCACCTCTGGTGTACCGGTTGTCACGCCAGTGGCATTGCCGGGTAGCTAAGTGCGGAAGAGATAACCGCTGAAAGCATCTAAGCGGGAAACCCACCTGAAAACGAGTATTCCCTTGAGAGCCGTGGAAGACGACCACGTTGATAGGCCGGGTGTGGAAGCGCAGCAATGTGTGAAGCTTACCGGTACTAATAGCTCGATTGGCTTGATCGTTCTCATTGTTCATGCTCATCGGCCCCAAGCGGGCCATGATCCAGACGTGTTCACAAAAAAAGACAAACGAGGAAGGCTTCCTTCCTCTACCAGCTTCTCAATTGATTGCCCTTAGCCGACCTGGTGGTTATGGCGGGGTGGCTGCACCCGTTCCCATTCCGAACACGGCCGTGAAACGCCCCAGCGCCAATGGTACTTCGTCTTAAGACGCGGGAGAGTAGGTCGCTGCCAGGTCTGCTAAAGGCAATCAAGTCTTAAACAAAGACGCAAATCTTCTCGACACATCTTCGGCCCAAGCCGATCAAAGGGCCGCTTGCTAAGCGGCCTTTATGCTTTAAGGACCTCCCAAACGAGGCTCTCGAAAACAACGGTATTTTGCCTCCGGCAAAATACCGGACCGGAATAACGGATTTTTGCCCAAGGGCAAAAACCGTGGGTATTTTGCCTAGGCAAAAACCCGGTGACGCGGGGTGGAGCAGTCTGGTAGCTCGTTGGGCTCATAACCCAAAGGTCGTAGGTTCAAATCCTGCCCCCGCAACCAAATCATACAAAAGCCCCCGTCGCAGAAATGCGCGGGGGCTTTTTGCGTTCCAGACTGAAAACTCAGATCCCGCCCATGCAAAGGTACTTCATCTCAAGATAGTCCTCCAAGCCGTGACGCGAGCCCTCACGGCCCATCCCCGATTGCTTCACACCCCCAAACGGCGCTGCCTCCGAAGACATCCGACCCGTGTTGATCCCCACCATCCCGTATTCCAGAGCCTCCGCAACACGCCACACACGGCTCAGGTTCGACGCGTAGAAATACGCAGCCAATCCGTAGATCGTGTCGTTCGCCTCTCGAACAACCGCATCAGAATCATCAAAGCGGATGATCGGCGCCAAAGGACCAAATGTCTCCTCACGCGCGATCCGCATCTCTCGCCCTATCCCAACCAATACCGTCGGAGCGTAAAACGTACCGGCACCATCAAGACGGTGACCCCCGCAAAGAATACGGCCGCCAAGCGAAACCGCATCCGAAACGTGGCCCGAAATCTTGGCCAGCGCACGCGTGTCGATCAGCGGACCAATCGCAACGTCCCCATCAAAGCCATCGCCAACACGAAGCGTCTTCACACGCTCCGTGAACTTCGATGCAAACTCATCATGAACGCCGGACTGAACATAAAGACGGTTCGCCGAGACACAGGTCTGGCCCGCATTACGGAACTTCGCCTGGATTGCGCCGTCGACCGCAGCGTCCACATCCGCATCGTCGAACACGATGAACGGTGCGTTCCCGCCAAGCTCGAGGCTGAGCTTCTTCACCTGGTCCGAGCACTGGCGCATCAGCAAACGGCCGACCTCCGTCGAACCCGTGAAACTGATCTTGCGCACCGTCGCATTCGTGCAAAGCTCGCGCCCGACTGCATCGCCCTCCGAGGCATAGATCAGGTTGACCACGCCCTGCGGGAAACCGGCCTTCTCCGCAAGCAGGAACATCGCACCCGCAACCAAAGGCGTCTGCTCGGCCGGCTTCAAGACCACCGTGCAGCCCGCCGCAAGGGCCGGTGAGATCTTGCGTGCCACCATCGACGCCGGGAAGTTCCACGGCGTGATGGCGCCCACAACCCCGATCGGCTGCTTGATGACGATCATCCGGCGGTCGCGCGACGGGGCCGCGATCGTCTCGCCATAGATCCGGTTGGCCTCCTCGGCATACCATTGCAGATAGGCGGCGGCGTGGGAGACCTCGGACTTCGCCTCCGCAAGCGGCTTGCCCATCTCCGCCGTCAGGATGATCGCGAGATCATCCGTATGACGGACGATCAGCTGATGCCAGCGCCAGAGCGTGTCCGAGCGCTCGCGGGCGGTCATAGCGGCCCATTCGACTTGCGCTGCTGCTGCACGCTCGATCGCGACCTGCGTCTCGGCGACGCCCATGTCGGGCAGCTCGGCCAGGAGCTCGCCGGTCGCCGGATTGAAGACCGAAAATGTCTTTCCTCCTGAGGAAAGCGGCAGCCGCGGCGCCTCGGCAATCGCGGCGAAAAGGTCCGGATTCTCCAGGCGGAGCAGAAGGTTTTTCGATAGGGTCAAGGGACGCCCTCCCGACAGGTTTCATATCGCTGACAATGAGATACGAGCGCGAAGGGCCGGCCGCAACCCCGCTTGTGACCCGTCTGCCGTGAGAAGGGCGGAGCATTGTCCCGTCAGGCGCCGGCGTGCGCGATTTCGGCCTCGATCAGCGAAAGAAAACGCTGGGCGAGCGGGGAGAGCAGCGCGCCCTTGTTCAGGATGACATTATAGGCGGGCACGCTGGCCTTGCGTGCCATGTCGAGGGTCACGATGCGGGCGTTGAGGTCCTCCGCCATCAGGAGTGCCGCGACTTCGCGTGCCAGCGGCGCGATGGCATTGGTGCGGGAAACCGTTGCGAGGGTGAGGAGCGCGGAGGCGGAATAGGTGACCCGCTCGGGAAAATCCGCCTGCTCGGCGCGAAAGGCATCGACGACCGTTGTCCAGATCGGCGAGCCGGCCGGCTGGAGAATCCAGTCGAAGGGGGAAAGATCACGGAAACTGAGCCGGCTTCGATCGGCGAGGGGATGATCGGGGCGTACCGCAAAACTCAACACTTCCTCGCCGATCGGCCGGACGTCATAGGCGGAAGGGTCGTCGGCGGCACTGAGGCGGGCCAGCACGAAATCGTATTCGCCGGCGCGCATGCGCTGCATGAGGGTGAGGCTGGGCTCGACATCCACCTGAAGCTGGGCGTGCGGAGCCTGGGCGCGCAGCGCCAGCGAGGCGGGCAGCACATGGGCGACGGCGGCGGCCGTCACCGCGCCGATCCGGACACGGCCGCGCAGACCGTCGGCCACTTCGCGGATGTCGCGGCCGATATTTTCCACCTCTGCCACCACGCGGCTGGCGCGCGCCGCCAGAACGTCGCCGAATTCATTGAAGACGAAGCCATGCGCGTTGCGGCTGCAGATCTGCCGGCCGACCAGCGCTTCGATCTCGGCCAGCGTGCGCGAAGCGGCCGGCTGCGAGATGTTCATGTCCTCTGCGGCAAGGCTCAGCTTTCCGCGGCGCTTCAGGGCGGCGATGAAGCGAAGCTGGTTGAGCTTGAGGTAATGCGCTTTCATGTCGCCAATCTAGCGGCGGCGGTATCATGACGCAATTGATATGCAACGATATCGATTGATGATTTGACTGTTATGTGCGTTCCGCGTTCCCTGTGGGGCACAGGGAGGATGGCGATTTGCGCCCGTGGGCGCGCGTGCCGTTTCGCCCGCAGAACAGAAAGCAAGGCACGACAATGACATTCAAACCCTCCCCCTGGCCGCGCAAACTGCGTTCGCAGGAGTGGTACGGCGGCACCTCGCGCGACAACATCTATCATCGCGGCTGGCTGAAGAATCAGGGATATCCGCACGATCTGTTCGATGGGCGCCCTGTCATCGGCATTCTCAACACCTGGTCGGATCTGACGCCCTGCAACGGCCACCTGCGGGAGCTGGCGGAAAAGGTGAAGGCCGGCGTCTGGGAGGCGGGCGGCTTCCCGCTGGAGGTTCCCGTTTTCTCCGCCTCGGAAAACACCTACCGGCCGACGGCGATGATGTACCGCAACCTTGCCGCGCTGGCGGTGGAGGAGACGATGCGCGCGCAGCCGATCGACGGCGCGGTGCTGCTGGTCGGCTGCGACAAGACCACGCCTTCGCTGCTGATGGGGGCGGCCTCCACGGACATTCCCTCGATCGTGGTCACCGGCGGGCCGATGCTGAACGGGTGGTTCCGCGGCGAGCGCGTCGGCTCGGGCACGGCGCTCTGGCAGATGTCGGAGGCGATCAAGGCCGGCACGATGAGCAAGGAGGATTTCCTTGACGCGGAGCAGGCGATGAGCCGCTCTTCCGGCACCTGCAACACGATGGGCACTGCCTCCACCATGGCCTCGATGGCCGAGGCGCTCGGCATGGCGCTGTCGGGCAATGCGGCGATCCCTGCCGTCGACAGCCGTCGCCGCGTGATGGCGCAACTCACCGGCCGGCGCATCGTGCAGATGGTCAAGGACGACCTGAAACCCTCCGACATCCTGACGCGCGAAGCCTTCGAGAACGCCATCCGCACCAACGGCGCCATCGGCGGATCGACCAATGCGGTTGTGCACCTCCTGGCGCTGGCCGGCCGCGTCGGCATCGATCTGACGCTCGACGATTGGGATCGCCTCGGCCGTGACGTGCCGACCATCGTCAACCTCATGCCGTCGGGCAAATACCTGATGGAAGAGTTCTTCTATGCCGGCGGCCTGCCCGTAGTGCTGAAGCGGCTTGGCGAGGCGGGACTGCTCCACAAGGACGCCTTGACCGTCTCCGGCGACAAGATCTGGGACGAGGTCAAGGACGTCGCCAACTGGAACGAGGACGTCATCCTGCCGACGGAGAAGGCGCTGGCGCAGGCAGGCGGCATTGCCGTGCTCAAGGGTAACCTTGCGCCGAAGGGCGCCGTGCTCAAGCCCTCGGCGGCGACGCCGTCGTTGATGGTGCACCGCGGCCGCGCCGTCGTCTTCGAGGATATCGACGACTACAAGCGCAAGATCAACGATCCCGATCTCGATATCGACGAGACCTGCGTGATGGTGCTGAAGAACTGTGGTCCGCGCGGTTATCCCGGCATGGCGGAGGTCGGCAATATGGGCCTGCCGCCGAAGGTGCTGAAGAAAGGCATCACCGACATGGTGCGTATTTCCGATGCGCGCATGTCCGGCACCGCCTATGGCACCGTCGTGCTGCACACGAGCCCCGAGGCAGCGGCCGGCGGACCGCTCGCCATCGTGCGCGATGGCGACATGATCGAGCTCGACGTGCCGAACCGCCGTCTGCATCTGGATGTGCCGGAGGGCGAGATCGAACGGCGCCTTGCCGAATGGAAGAGCCCTGTCCAGCGCCCGGCAAGCGGCTATGGCATGCTCTACCACGATCATGTCACAGGCGCCGATACCGGCGCGGACTTCGACTTCCTGCGCGGTGCGCGCGGCAATGTCGTGCCGAAGGATTCGCACTGACCGGCAAGAGGGCTACGTCGTCCTGAAAAGACGAAACCCGCCTGCGATGGTCGCAGGCGGGTTTTTTGTCGGAGGACGGGGAGTTTCAGAATTCCTCCCATTCGCCGCCGCCACCGCGGGTATCGAGCGCGGCATTGCCGCTGAAGGCCGTGGCCACCTTGCGGCCGAGCGCGCGGGCCGGGGAGGCGTGCGGAGCATCGGCAGTGCGCGCGGCGCGGGGCGCGGCGGAGGGCATGCCGTCGAGCCGGAACTGGCAGACGAGGTCGCGCAGGCGCACGGCTTCGTTGGCGAGCGTGTTGGAGGCGGCATTGGACTGCTCCACCATCGCGGCGTTCTGCTGCGTGGTCTGGTCCATCGCATTGACCGCGGTGTTGACCTCGGCAAGCCCGACCGACTGTTCCTTGGCGGAGGTGGCGATCGATTCCATGTGGGTGTTGATCTCGACGATGAAGCCGCTGATGGTCTTCAGCGCCGCGCCGGCATCGCGCACCAGCTTCACGCCGGTCCCGACTTCGGCGGAGGAGTTCTGGATCAGCCCCTTGATCTCCTTGGCCGCCTGCGCCGAACGCTGGGCCAGTTCACGCACTTCCTGCGCCACGACCGCAAAGCCCTTGCCGGCTTCCCCGGCGCGCGCCGCTTCCACGCCCGCATTCAGGGCGAGCAGGTTGGTCTGGAAGGCGATCTCGTCGATGACGCCGATGATGTTGGAGATCTGTTGCGAGCTTTCCTCGATCTTCCGCATCGCTTCTTCCGCGTGGGAAACCACCTCGGCGGATTCGGCGGCCGACCGGTTGGCACGGCTTGCCACATCCTTGGCCTCCTCCGTGCGCTTGGAGGAGTTGGCGACGTTGACGGTGATCTCGTCCAGCGCCGCAGCGGTTTCCTCCAGCGAGGCGGCCTGCTGTTCGGTGCGTTTGGAAAGGTCGTCCGTGCCGGCGGCGATCTCGCGGGTGCCGGTGTCGAGCGTGGAGATCGAGCCGGAAATCTCCGTAAGCGTGGTGCCGAGCTGGGCGACGGAGCGGTTGAAGTCATGGCGCAGCGCTTCGAAATCCTGCGCGAAGGCCTCGTTGAGCTGGAAGGCGAGGTCGCCGCCGGCCAGACGCTTCAGGCCCGCCGCCAGGCCCGATGTGGCGACGCGCAGCCGTTCGGCCGCATCGGCCTCGGCCTTTTCCTGCATGGAGACGCGTTCGGCCTCGGCCCGCTCGCGGTTCTCGGTCGCCTCCTGTTCCAGCCGCCGGTTGGCGATGGCGCCCTGACGGAACACTTCGAGCGCCTTGCCCATGTCGCCGATTTCGTCATTGTTCTTCGCAAGGCCGATCTCGGTGTCGAGATGGCCGTCGGCCACCTCGCCCATCGAGCGCCGCAGCTTTTCCATGCCGCCGATGATGCGCTTGAAGGTCACGAAGCCGACGATGGCGAGCATCAGGGCCAGCGTGGACATGGCGGCGGTGATCAGCATCCAGTAGAAGGATGCCCGCACGGTCGCCTCGTCGACGGCGCCCTGGGTGCGGTTTTCCAGTTTCACGAAGAAGGCGTCGACCGGCTTCATGATCTCGGCCTTGGACTTGTGGTACTCGGGCGAGTTCAGCATGGTCGTCGCCTTCGCCTTGGCGTCCGGCGCGTGCCCGTCGACGAGATTCATCGCCTCGGTCTCGATCTTGACGAGCGCGTCGGAGCGCTTGTTCGCCTCGTCGAGAAGGGCGAATTCCTCGTCGGTGAAGCCGACCTGCTTCATCAGGTCGTGCATGGAAATGGCGGCACCGTCGGGGCGCGGCTTGGCGTCGCCGCCCGCCACGAAGTCCCAGTAGATGCGGTGGTAATCTTCGGGCCGTGGACGGGTGCCGTTCCGGATCTCGATAACAGCGTTGTACTGGTCCTTGAAGGACGGATCGGCGGTTTCGGCATAGGTGCGCACGAGGCGAGTCAGGTCGTCGGACGATTGGCGGAAATTGTCCGCCAGGAGATAGGACTTGTATTTCTGATCATAGGCGCGTGTGACGTCGTCGGCCGCGCCGGCATAACCCCAAAGGCTGCCGATGAGGCCTGCGATCGCCACGCCGGTGGCCGAAGCAAGGACAATGAACTGCGTCTTGATTCTCATGATGGACATTTCCTGGAGTGGACATGTCGCTTCAGCCGCGCCGAATTCATTTCTGACGTCATGAAGTCATGCCGCACATGAGTGCTCTTCCGACGGCATCGTCGGGGTGGACTTTAGGGTTGCCCAGATTGGTTAGCAAATCGATAATTTCATCTTCCAGCTTCGATTTTTACTAGAGAATGACAAGTATCTTTGACGGAAAGCAACTTATTCGAAGTGCGTTTTAAGGAGTGCACGCAGAGATAATCCCTTTTTTCACGCGGGATACGCCGCGTGATTGCCTTACGTAACGGAAGATACCACTCTCTGTTTGCGTTTCGCAGGGCGAAACTATCGATGCACCGTGCTGTGGCGGGTGCTGTGAAGGGAAATTCTCAATTATTGAGTAATTCTCATGTAATTGCGAAGTATTCATCATCCGTATCCGCCTCTTCCAAGTGGCGGGAAACTTCCTCCGCCGCAGGGCGGCGGTTCGTGCCTTGTCGGGAGCAACGACACCTCGCTACTGGCGCACGTCCTGCGCCTCGATCATCAAGATCGTCCGTCGGCACGGACCTCATCGATGCCTTTCGACCGCCGGCATTGCACCTTCCGCAGCATTTATGCCGTCCCGGGCATAAATGCATTGCATGCCGTCCGCTCTTGCACGAAGGCAGCCGGGCTGGTTATGAAATGCCATGTCGCTCGAATCCGTCCGCACCTTCTTCGCAGAAAACGCCCCTGACGTTGCCGTTCTCGTCACCGAGCAGAGCTCGGCGACCGTGGCGCTGGCTGCGGAAGCCCATGGCGTTGCGCCCGAGCAGATCGCCAAGACGATCTGCCTGCGCATCGGCGAGGAAACCGTGCTTCTGGTCGCCGCCGGCACGGCCCGGCTCAGCAACCGGAAATTCAAGGACCGTTTCGCGGCTAAGCCCCGCATGCTCGATGCCGAGCAGGTGGTGGCCGCAACCTCCCATCCCGTCGGCGGCGTCTGCCCCTTCGGCCTTCCCTCCCCCCTCCCCGTCTATTGCGACCAGTCGCTGCGCGCCTTCACCGAAGTCGTGCCGGCTGCCGGCGCGACCAATGCGGCGGTGCGCATCGCTCCCGACCGCATGGCCGCGCTCGTTGCCGGGCAATGGGTCGACGTCTGCGAATAGGCGCAGCGGCGAGCGTCAGCGCACCGTGAAAGAGTTTCGCGAAAATCCGGGGAAATTGCCCGCTGGCGCAAGCGCGCCGGAACACGCAATATGACGAAACTGTGATCGCAGTGGCCGGCTTCGGCTGCCCGCCGCGCACAGGCGCGGAACGATCCGCGACGGACCGTGGGAGGAGTATCCGGTCCGAACCTATCGCACGGCGGCGCGGCACGCGACCGCCAGGGGGAGAAACTATGTTTGAACGGCTTTTCAAGCTGAGTGAGCACGGCACCACCGTGCGCACCGAGGTGATCGCGGGTCTGACGACCTTCCTCACCATGTCCTATATCATCTTCGTCAACCCGGATATCCTGTCGACGACGGGCATGGACCGCGACGCTGTTTTCGTCGCAACCTGTCTCGCCGCCGCGCTCGGCTCCATGGTCATGGCGACCATGGCCAACTGGCCGATCGGCATGGCGCCCGGCATGGGCCTCAACGCCTTCTTCGCCTTCACCGTGGTGGCCGCGCTCGGCTTCACCTGGCAGCAAGCCCTTGGCGCGGTCTTCATCTCCGGCCTCATCTTCGTCATCCTCACGGTGACGGGTGTCCGTAGCTGGCTCATCGAAGGCATCCCGCATTCGCTCAGAAGCGCGATCGCCGCCGGTATCGGCCTCTTCCTCGGCATCATCGCACTGAAGAGCTCGGGTATCGTCGTCGACAACCCGGCAACGCTCGTCGGCCTCGGCGACCTGAAGCAGACCGGCCCGCTGCTCGCGATCCTCGGCTTCTTCGTCATCGCCGTGCTCGATGCGCTGCGCATCAAGGGCGCCATCCTCATCGGCATTCTCGTCGTCACGGTCCTGTCCTGGACCCTCGGCGTTAGCGAATTCCGCGGCGTCGTCTCCATGCCGCCCTCGATCCTGCCGACCTTCCTGCAGCTCGACATCATGGGTGCGCTGCATGGCGGCCTGCTGCACGTCATTCTCGTCTTCGTGCTCGTCGAAGTCTTCGACGCCACGGGCACGCTGATCGGCGTCGCCAAGCGCGCCAATCTCATCCAGGAAGGCAAGAAGAGCCGCCTCGGCCGCGCGCTTCTGGCCGACAGCACGGCCATCGTCGCCGGCTCGCTGATGGGCACGAGCAGCACCACGGCCTATGTCGAAAGCGCCTCGGGCGTTCAGGCCGGCGGTCGTACGGGCCTCACCGCCTTCACCGTCTCCATCCTCTTCCTCGCCGCCCTCTTCATCTCCCCGCTTGCCGGCTCCGTGCCGAGCTTCGCGACGGCTCCGGCGCTGCTTTACGTCGCCGGCCTGATGATGCGGGAACTGACGGAAGTCGAGTGGGAAGACCTGACGGAAGCGGCGCCTGCAGCGCTCACTGCACTCGCCATGCCCTTCACCTATTCCATCGCCAACGGTCTTGCCTTCGGCTTCATCAGCTACGTCGTGCTGAAGCTCTTCACCGGCAAGTGGAAGGATATCCATCCGGCAACGGCGGTTGTCGCCGCGCTCTTCGTCATCCGCTTCGCCTTCTTCGCGGAATGACGGGCGAGCCTAGCGCAACTTGAAAGGGAACGGGCCGCGCGATGAGCGTGGCCCGTTTCGTTTTGTACGGTTCCCCTTTCGGGAAGGGGTGGGAAAACCGGAGTGCGAAAATGCCGGCCCGCAGGGGCGGCTCGGCCAAACCGCCTTCCCCCGCGGGGTGGATCGGCGAACCGGGACGGTCTTCAGCTCTTCAAGGTTCGCGCTATTGCTACCAGGGTCCATCCCTTCAGGGATCGGAGGAAGGCCAAACCAAAAAGGAACGGGCCACGCGATGAGCGCGGCCCGTTTCGTTTCATGCGATCGCCCTTCGGAAGGAGGCAGAAAATCGGGTACGAAAATGCCGGCCCGTGGAGGCGGGCCGGCGGATCCGCATCCCCGGTGGGTGGATCAGCGGACCACGAAGGTTTCCTCGTAGAAGTGCTCTTCGAGGTTCACGCCCTCGCCGCCGCGGTCCACCACGGCGAAATCCGACACCTTGTCGAGCGGCGTCAGGATGCCATGCCAGACATTGCGGCCGATATTGACGCCCTGGCCGGGCGCGGTGCGGAAGGCGATGGGTTCGGCCGGGCCGCTTTCCGTCTCTTCGGCCACGACGACGAGGAAGGTTGCGTCGCTGAGCGGAATGAAGGCCTGGCTGCCGAACGGATGGCGTTCCACCATCTTCAGTTCCAGCGGCAGCGGATAGGGTTCGCCGCGCAGAAGGCTGATCATCGGCCGGGCTTTCTCGCCTGTTGTCTCGATGTTCGCGAGGTCGTGGAAACGCGTGCACTTGCCCGCATTGATCGGGAAATTGTGCGCGCCGTCCTGCTCGATGACCTGGCCGAAGGGCGCAAAGGCCTCCCGGGTCAGCGGTTTGATGTCGATGGTCTTCATGCTTTTCCTCCCTCGGCCTGCTGGCCAAAAACACGCAGACGGCTGATGCCGCCGTCCGGATGGATGTTCAGGCGGACATGCGTTACGGCACCCGCCTTCTTCACAAGATCGCCGTCGAACGTATGAATACGGTCGGCGG
This sequence comes from Roseateles sp. XES5, assembly GCF_020535545.1. Taxonomy (NCBI): domain Bacteria; kingdom Pseudomonadati; phylum Pseudomonadota; class Betaproteobacteria; order Burkholderiales; family Sphaerotilaceae; genus Roseateles; species Roseateles sp. XES5. The sequence goes on along the minus strand of NZ_CP084752.1, from coordinate 1,695,292 downwards.
CCAGTTTCTGCTCGGGCAGGAGTTCCTGCCAGAACATCGACGCGGCTTTGACAAGGGTGGGGAGGTCCCCCGTCGTGCCCGTCAGGTCGGCGGCCTGCATGGAGCAGGCATCCGGATAGTTGCCCTTGAAGTGGGCGGTGTCGACGACAATGCTTTCGATCGTCGCCCGTGCGGCAAGCTTGACCACGATCCATTCGTGGCCGGGCTCGCGGCGGCGGCCGGTTTCCCAGCCGTCACCCATATTGACGCCACGGCCCGGCGCGAGCAAGCGCTGATGGCCGTAGTGACCGTTGGAAAAGGCGATGACCTGTCCGCCGGACAAGGCGGACGCAAGATCGATCGGGCCTTCGGCGCGGTCGAGTGCCGGAATACCATAGACGCGCAGCCGCGCCACCCCGCCATCGGGATAGATTCGCAGCCGCACATGGCTGAAAAGCCCTTCCGCGGTGCAATCGAAGAAATGCCGGGCACTCGGTCCGAGCGGGCTTGCCGTCAAAAGCTCCACCCACTCCGTCCTGTCGTCCGGTCCCTCCGGCGCATGGCAGCCCTCGATGGAGCAGGCCGTCGGGTAGTTGCCGGTGAAGAAGGCCGTATCCACCTCGAAGCCGCGGATGCGGCCGGCGGTCGCCAGCGCGACCACGGCATGGTCGTGGCCGGGGCCGCGCCGCCGGCGGGTTTCCCAGCCGTCCATCCACTTGCCGTGCGCATCGTAGAGGCCGGCATGGTAGACGGCCGGCCCGTCCGCCAGCATGCGCGACAGCGGACCGAAGAATTCGTCCGTGGCGGTGAGGCCCTTCGCTCCGAGGCTTGCGGCGGCAAGGTTGATCGTTCCGCGGGTGAAGGCGGGCAAGACGACGTCGGTCGACATGGCCGCTCTCTCAGGCCGGCAGCAGGGCTTTGAGCCGCAGCAGCCCGATACGTTCCACCTGCTTGCAGGCGGTGGCGAATTCGGTCTCGCGATCGTTTGCGACGCGGGTCTCGAAGGCGGCAAGAATGCTGGCCTTCGTGTTGTCGCGCACGGCGATGATGAACGGGAAGCCGAATTTCTGGACGTAGCGGTCGTTGAGTTCGGTGAAGCGTGCACGCTCCTCGTCCGTCAGGGCGTCGAGGCCGGCGGAGGCCTGCTCCTCGGTCGAGCTTGCCGTCAGGCGCTTGGCTTGCGCTAGCTTGCCGGCAAGGTCCGGGTGGGCGACGAGCACGCCAAGGCGCTCTTCGTCGCTTGCCGCGCGGAACTGGAAGGTGAGCGCGGCGGCAAGGCCGACGGCCGTGTCGTTCGCCGGCGAAAGTTCGTCTTTGAAGGCCCGTTCCGCCACCCAGGGCGAATGCTCGAAGATGTCGCCGAAGCGCTTGACGAAGGCCGCCTCGGCCATCTGCGAGGGGCGTTCGGCAACAGGCTGCGGCGGATGGGTCTTCGCCCAGTGCTCGGCAATGTCGACGCGCCGGGCGATCCAGACCTTCTCGTGGCTCTGCACATAGTCGATGAAGCGGGCGAGCGCCACGACGCGGCCGGGGCGGCCGATCAGGCGACAGTGCAGGCCGATGCTCATCATCTTCGGGCTGCCGGCCTTGCCTTCGGCATAGAGCGCATCGAAGGAATCCTTCAGGTAGCTGAAGAACTGGTCGCCGCTGTTGAAGCCCTGGGGCGTTGCAAAGCGCATGTCGTTGGCATCGAGCGTATAGGGAATGATGAGCTGCTGCTTGCCGGCATGCTCGTACCAGTAGGGCAGGTCGTCGGCATAGGTGTCGGAGATATAGTCGAAGCCGCCGGCTTCGGCGACGAGATCGACCGTGTTGACGGAACAGCGGCCCGTGTACCAGCCGCGCGGCCGCTCGCCGGTGACGAGCGTGTGCAGGCGAACGGCCTCGGCGATCGCCGCACGCTCGTCCTCCGGGCTCATGTCCTTGTGCTCGACCCATTTCAGGCCGTGCGAGGCGATTTCCCAGCCGGCGCCGATCATCGCGGCCACCTGGGCGGGCGAACGCTTGAGAGCGGTCGCGACACCGTAGACGGTGACGGGTACGTTCTTTTCCGTCAGCAGCCGGTGCAGGCGCCAGAAACCGGCGCGCGCGCCGTATTCATAGATCGATTCCATGTTCCAGTGGCGCTGGCCCGGCCATTGGGCGGCGCCGACGATCTCGGAGAGGAATTGCTCGGAGCCGGCATCGCCGTGCAGCACCGAGTTCTCGCCGCCTTCCTCGTAGTTCAGCACGAACTGCAGGGCGATGCGGGCCTGGCCGGGCCAGGCGGCCTTGGGCGTGGTTTCTCCGTATCCGTGCATGTCGCGACAGTATCGCATGGAACGCTCCTCCAAACGTTTTTCGATGACAAATGCTAACCCGGATTCGTCCGCGTCATTCCTCAGGAAATTTTGAAAGTCTCGAACGATCTCCCCGCTTTTCAGTGGAAAGGGGGTGACGGATAGTGATTGCAGGCGCATTGTGCTCGGGAGGAAACCATGCAGTCTGACAGCCACGGAGCCGGGCGGCTCACGACCCACGTTCTGGACACCGCGCGCGGCAAGCCGGCTGAAGGTTTGCGCATCGACCTCTATCGGGTCGAAGGCGATACGTTCCAGCTGATCAAGACGACCGAAACCAATGACGACGGCCGCTGCGATGCGCCGCTGCTTTCCGGCGAGACCATGAAGGCCGGCTCCTACGAGCTGCGCTTTCACGCCGGCGATTACCTTGGCCGGACGGGGGATGGCCCGCTTTTCCTCGATATCATCCCGATCCGCTTCGGCCTTGCGGACGAGGGCGCGCACTATCATGTGCCGCTCCTCGTCTCGCCCTTCAGCTATTCCACCTACCGCGGGAGTTAAACCCATGGCGGCTGCCAAAATCCGCTCGGAACTGCGCTTCATTCTCAACGGCCAGGACGTCTCCCTTAAAGACGTAACGCCGGACCAGACGCTGCTCGACTGGCTGCGCCTTTCCCGCCTGCTCAAGGGCAGCAAGGAAGGCTGCGCCGAGGGCGACTGCGGCGCCTGCACCGTGCTTGTCGGCCGCCTTACCCCGGCCGGCGGTCTCGTCTATGAGGGCGTCAATGCCTGCATCCGCTTCATGGGCTCGCTGGATGGCTGTCACATCGTGACGGTCGAGCATCTCGCCGGTGCCGGCGACCGGCTGCATCCGGTGCAGCAGGCCATGGTGGATTATCATGGGTCGCAATGCGGCTTCTGCACGCCGGGCTTCGTCATGTCGCTCTACGCGCTGTGGATGCAGTCGCCGAACCCGACGGACCAGGAGATCGAAACCGCGCTGCAAGGCAATCTCTGTCGTTGCACGGGTTATGAGCCGATCCTGCGCGCCGCCCGCGCCGTTTCCGAATATGGCGGCACGGACAAGGATCCGCTTCTGGCCGAGCGTGCCACGATGATCGCGCGTCTCAAGGCGCTGAAGGACGGCGCCCGCGTCGAAGTCGGCGAAGGCAAGCAGCGTTTCGTCGTACCGGCCGATCTCGACGATTTCGCCGCCGTGCTGGAAGCCTCGCCGACGGCCACCGTGGTTGCTGGCTCCACCGACGTCGGCCTCTGGGTGACGAAGCAGATGCGCGACATCACGCCCGTCGTCTTCATCGCCGGGCTCGATGAGATGAAATCCCTTTCGGTAAAGGACGGCACGATCTCCATCGGTGCCGGTGTCACCTATACCGAGGCGATGGAAACCCTGGCGCGGCACATTCCGGCGCTTGGGCCACTGATCGCCCGCATCGGCGGCCAGCAGGTGCGCAACATGGGCACAATCGGCGGCAACGTCGCCAACGGCTCGCCCATCGGCGATACCCCGCCGGCGCTGATCGCGCTCGGCGCCACGCTCACCCTGCGCAAGGGCGCCGTGCGGCGCACCATCCTCCTGCAGGACTTCTTCATCGCCTATGGCAAGCAGGACCGCCAGCCCGGCGAGTTCGTCGAGGCCGTGCATGTCCCGGTGCCGCCGGCTGCGGAAAACTTCGCCGTCTACAAGGTGACGAAGCGCCGCGACGAGGACATCACCGCGACGCTCGGCGCCTTCCGTCTGACGCTTGCTGGCGATGGCACGGTGGCCGAGGTCACGATCGCCTATGGCGGCATGGCGGCGACGCCGAAGCGCGCCACGGCCGTCGAGGCCGCGCTGATCGGCAAGCCGTGGACCGAGGCGACCGTGGAAGCGGCCATGGAGAAATATGCGGAAGACTACACGCCGCTGACCGACATGCGCGCTACCGCCGAATACCGCGCCCTTGTGGCGAAGAACCTGCTGCTGCGGTTCTATGCGGAAACCACATCCAGCGAGGCACCGGTACAGGTGTCCAGATACGAGGCTGCGTGAGCCATGAACAAGCACACCCCCGATCTCAAGGCTGAAAAGATTGAAGGCGGCGTCCACACCAGCGTGCGCCACGATTCCGCGCACAAGCATGTGGCCGGAACCGCCGTCTATATCGACGACATCACCGAGCCCGCCGGCACGCTGCATGCCGGCCTCGGCCTCTCCACCGTGGCGCACGGCATCCTGAAATCCGTCGACCTCTCCGCGGTGCGCGCTGCGCCGGGTGTCGTCGCGGTGCTGACGCATGAGGACGTGCCTGGCGTCAACGACATCTCGCCCTCCTACATGAACGACGATCCGGTGCTTGCCGACGGCAAGGTCCAGTTCCATGGCCAGCCGATCTTCTGCGTCATCGCCGAGACGCGCGACGAGGCCCGCCGCGCTGCGCGTCTCGCCAAAGTCGAATACGAGGAACTGCTGGCCGATATCGACATCTGGGATCTCGACGTCACCAAGCACAAGCAGGTCGTGACGCCGCTGACGCTGAAGCGCGGCGACGCGGCCGGCGCCCTCGAAAGCGCCCCGCGGCGCGTCAAGGGCCGCATGCGGCTCGGCGGGCAGGACCATTTCTATCTGGAAGGTCAGGTCTCGCTCGCGGTGCCGGGCGAGGACGACGAGGTCATTGTCTATTGCTCGACCCAGGGGCCGAGCGAGACGCAGCACATGGTCGCCCACGCGCTCGGCGTGCCGAGCCATGCCGTGACGGTGGAAGTGCGCCGCATGGGCGGCGGCTTCGGCGGCAAGGAAACGCAGGCGAACCAGTGCGCGGCGCTGGCTGCCATCGCCGCCAAGAAGCTGAACCGCGCCGTGAAGGTGCGTCTCGACCGCGACGAGGACATGGCTGCCACCGGCAAGCGCCACGACTTCGCCATCGACTACGATGTCGGCTTCGACGACGAGGGCCGGATCCTTGCCGTGGACTATACCTTCGCGTTGCGCGCCGGCTTCTCCGCCGACCTGTCCGGCCCGGTGGGCGACCGCGCACTGTTCCACTGCGACAACGCCTATTTCTTCCCGCATGTGCATGCGAAATCCGCGCCGCTCTATACCAACACGGTCTCCAACACCGCCTTCCGCGGCTTCGGCGGCCCGCAGGGCATGGTGGGGGCGGAACGCGTCATCGACGAGGTCGCCTTCGCCGTCGGCAAGGATCCGCTCGATATCCGCAAGCTGAATTTCTACGACGAGATCGGTGTTGCCGGCGATCGCAACCTCACGCCCTATCACCAGAAAGTCGAGGACTGCATCATCCAGCGCATCGTCGCGGAGCTTGAAGAGAGCGCCGATTATGCCGGCCGCCGCAAGGCGATTGCCGAATTCAACGCGAAAAGCCGGTTCGTCAAGCGCGGCATCGCACTGACGCCGGTCAAATTCGGCATCTCCTTCACCAAGACGGAATCCAACCAGGCCGGCGCGCTGGTGCATGTCTACACGGACGGTTCCGTGCACATGAACCATGGCGGCACGGAAATGGGCCAGGGCCTGCACCTGAAGGTGGCGCAGGTGGTGGCGGAAGAGTTCCAGATCGACCTCGACCGCGTGAAGATCACGGCGACGACGACGGCCAAGGTGCCGAACACTTCGCCGACGGCAGCTTCCTCGGGTGCCGACCTCAACGGCATGGCCGCGCAGAACGCCGCGCGCCAGATCAAGGAACGGCTGATCGATTTCGCGGCGGAAAGCCATCAGGTGCCGCGCGACCAGGTCGTCTTCCTGCCGAACCGCGTGCGCATCGGCAATGCCGAGATCGCCTTCAACGACCTCGTCAAGCAGGCCTATACGGCGCGCGTTCAGCTCTCGGCGGCCGGCTTCTACAAGACGCCGAAGATCCACTGGGACCGCTCCAAGGGCCGTGGCCACGCCTTCTATTATTATGCCTATGGCGCGGCCTGCTCGGAAGTCTCCGTCGACACGCTGACCGGCGAATATGTCGTCGAACGCACCGATATCCTGCACGATACCGGCCGCTCGCTGAACAAGATCATCGACATCGGCCAGGTCGAGGGCGCCTTTGTGCAGGGCATGGGCTGGCTGACCATGGAAGAGCTGAAGTGGCACCCGCAGACCGGCCTGCTGCTCACCCACGCGCCCAGCACCTACAAGATCCCGCTCGCCTCGGACCGCCCGAAGATCTTCAACGTGGCGCTCACCGACTGGTCGGAAGCCTATGAGCCGACCATCCACCGCTCCAAGGCGGTCGGCGAGCCGCCGCTGCCGCTCGGTCTTGCCGTTCTGCATGCGCTGTCGGATGCGGTGGCGAGCGTGGCGGATCACACGGTCTGCCCGCGTCTCGATGCCCCGGCGACGCCTGAACGGGTGCTGATGACCATCGAGCGGCTGAAAGCCGCGAAAAAGGGGTGAGGCAATGCCGGCGGCGCGCGAAGACATACGGGATTTCCTGCGCCGCGAGCCGGCGGTCATCCTGGTCGAGGTGACGGGCGCGGCGGGCTCCACGCCGCGCGACACGGATGCCTGGATGCTGGTGTCCGAGCGGGCGATCTTCGCCACCATCGGCGGCGGACAGCTCGAATATATGGCGATCGACCACGCCCGCCGGGCGCTGCGTCTAGGCCATGCCGCCGAGCCGATGAACGTGCCGCTCGGCCCGGAGATCGGCCAGTGCTGCGGTGGGCGCGTCGGCCTGTCCTTCGCCGGCGTCACGCCCGCTATCGGCCGGGACCTCATCGCCCGCAGCGACCGCGAGATGGCCTCGCGTCCGCATGTCTACGTCTTCGGCGCCGGCCATGTCGGCGATGCGCTTGCCATGGCGCTTTCGCTCGCGCCGCTCCGGGTGGTGCTCGTCGATACGCGCGAGGACGAATTGATCGCTTCCACGGTGCCGCGCATCGAGACCTGCCTCACCGCCATGCCCGAGGCCGTGGTGCGCGACGCGCCCGCCGGCAGCAGCTTCGTGATTCTCACCCACGACCATGCCCTCGATTTCCTGATCGCCGCCGAGGCGCTGAAACGCCCGGATGCCGCCTATGTCGGCATGATCGGCTCCAAGACGAAACGCGCCACCTTCCGCAACTGGCTGTCGCGCGAGGCGGGCCAGCCGGATCTCTTCGAAAAGCTCGTTTGCCCGATCGGCGGCACGGCGGTGAAGGACAAGCGTCCCGCCGTCATCGCCACGCTGGCGGCGGCCGAGATCATGACCGCGGCGCTGACCTGGGCAGGAAGACGGGTGAATGCAGCAGACGCCGTCAGTCGCTAGAGGCTTCGGGAGCAAAGGTCTCGCCGAGAAGCTTGCCGATCAGGCGTTGACAGCGCTCGGCCATGAAATCGATCATCAGCCGCACCTTCGGATCCTGGAAGCGCTTGTGCGGATAGATCGCGGCAAGCTGCACGGTCGCAGGCGGGCTGTCCTTGAGGATTTCCACCAGGCGCCCCTCCTGCAGATGCGCTTTCACCTCGAAGAGCGGCTTGTTGATGATGCCGCGATCCTCCAGCGCCCATTGGGTGAGCACGTCGCCGTCGTCGCTGTCATAGGGACCGCCGACCTCGAACTTGCGCGGTCCTTCGGGCGTCACCAGCGTCCAGTAATATTCCTTCGAACCGGGGTAGCGCAGCAGCAGACAGTCGTGCCGGTCCGCGATCAGAGCATCCGCATGTGCGGGCGTGCCGCGGCGGGCGAGATAGGCGGGCGACGCGCAGAGCACGCGCTCGCATTTCAGGATGCCGCGCATGCGCAGGTTGGAATCCTCCAGCACGCCCAGCTTGAAGGCGACGTCGACGCCTTCGGCGAGGATGTCGACATTGTGGTCCGACAGGCGCACCCGCACCTCGATATCGGGATACTTGTCGTGGAATTCCGGAATGCCGGATGCGATGAGGCGCCGGCCAATGCCGAGCGGCGCGGTGATGCGCAGCGAGCCCTTCGGATTGCGCGAAAGGTCGGCGATGGCCGCCTCGGCCTCGTTGACCGCCTCGATGATCTTCACCGCGCCCTCGTAGAAGACACGGCCGTGTTCGGTCGGCGAGAGCTTTCGCGTCGTGCGGTTGAACAGCCGCACGCCGAGATGGCGCTCCAGTTCCTTGATACGATTGCTGGCGACCGCCGGCGTGACGCGCTGGTCGCGGCCCGCCGCCGAGAGAGTACCGAGTTCGACCACGCGAACGAAGACGCGCACATTATCGAGATAGGACATGATTCTTTCTACCACATTGGCGTGCGGAGCAAAGTGGCCGGGCATCTTTTAGTTTTTTTTGAAAGACTTGGGGATTCACCGGGATTTCCGGGTAAATGAGTTGATGGCAAACAAGTTCATGGAAAGCGGGAGGAGGTCCCTATGTACGAATATGCCATAGCCTGGGATTGGATAATGTTTGCAGTCCGCTGGCTGCACGTGATCACGGCCATCGCCTGGATCGGTTCATCCTTTTATTTCGTTGCCCTCGACTTGGGCCTGAAGAAGCACCCTGACCTGCCGGCAGGCGCCCATGGCGAAGAGTGGCAGGTGCACGGCGGCGGCTTCTATCACATCCAGAAATACCTGGTGGCGCCGGCCAAGATGCCCGAGCACCTCGTCTGGTTCAAATGGGAAAGCTACGTCACCTGGCTCTCCGGCTTCGGTATGCTCTGTCTCCTGTATTACGCAGGCGCGGACCTCTATCTCATCGATCCGAACGTGCTGAACGTTTCCAAGCCGGTGGCCATCGCCATCTCGCTCGGCTCGCTCGCCTTCGGCTGGATCATGTACGATCTCATCTGCAAGTCGCCGTTCGGCAACGACAACACGCGACTGATGGTGGCGCTGTACTTCATCCTCGTCGTCGTCGCCTGGGGCTACACGCAGCTCTTCACGGGCCGCGCCGCCTTCCTGCATCTCGGTGCCTTCACGGCAACGATCATGTCGGCGAACGTGTTCTTCATCATCATGCCGAACCAGCGCATCGTCGTTGCCGACCTCATTGCCGGCCGCACGCCCGATCCGAAATACGGCAAGATCGCCAAGCAGCGCTCCACGCACAACAACTACCTGACGCTGCCGGTGCTGTTCCTCATGCTGTCGAACCACTACCCGCTGGCATTCGGCACGGAATTCAACTGGATCATCGCGTCGCTGGTCTTCCTGATGGGCGTCACGATCCGCCACTACTTCAACACCACGCATGCCGGCACGGGCAATCCGACCTGGACCTGGCTTGCCACCGCCCTGCTCTTCGTCATCATCATGTGGCTCTCCACGGTGCCGAAGGTGCTGACCGGTGAAACCGCCGATGCCAAGGTCTCGGCCGCCCAGCAACCCTTCGTCACGGCGGAAGCCTTCCCGCAGGTGCGCGACACCATCGCCGGGCGCTGTGCCATGTGCCACGCCAAGGAACCGGGCTGGGAAGGCATCGTCACGCCGCCGAAAGGCGTGACGCTCGAAACGGATGCCGAGATCGCCAACCATGCACGGGAAATCTACCTGCAGGCCGGCCGCTCGCATGCCATGCCCCCCGCCAACGTGACCCAGGTCTCGGACGAGGAGCGCAAGCTCTTCGTCGCCTGGTACGAAAGCGCGATCAGCGGCGAGAAGACCCAATGAGCGAGCGCCTGATTCGCGGACGGGTGCTGACCTTCGTCGCCGAGCCCCAGGGCATCGACGACAAGACCTCCTACCGTTACTTCGAGGACGGTGCCGTCCTCGTTCGTGACGGCAAGGTGGTGGACGCAGGCGATTATGCCGATATCGGCAAGCTTGCTGGCGCGGATGTCGAGGTGGCCGATCACCGGCCCAACCTCGTTCTGCCGGGCCTTATCGATACGCATTTGCATTTCCCGCAGACTCAGGCGATCGCCTCCTACGGTGCCCAGCTCCTCGAATGGCTGAACACCTATATTTTCGTCGAAGAGCAGAAATTCGCCAATGCCGCCCATGCGGCGGCCGTGGCGGACCGGTTCTTCGACGAACTCCTGTCGAACGGCACCACCACCGCCGTTGCCTATTGCTCGGTGCATCCCGAAAGCGTCGACGCCTATTTCTCGGCGGCCGAAGCGCGCGGCATGCGCATGATCGGCGGCAAGGTGATGATGGACCGCAACGCGCCCGACGCGCTGCGCGACACGCCGCAGCAGGGTTATGACGAGACGAAGGCGCTGATCGAGAAGTGGCACGGCCGCGGCCGTGCGCATTATGCGATAAGTCCGCGTTTCGCCATCACCTCGACGCCGGAGCAGATGGAGATGAGCCAGGCGCTCGTCGCCGAGCATCCCACCTGCTACGTCCAGACCCATCTTTCGGAAAACCACGACGAGATCGCCTTCGCGACCTCGCTCTATCCGCAAGCCAAGGACTATACGGACATCTATGCCCGTTACGGCCTTCTGAACGAGCGCATGCTGCTCGGCCACTGCATTCACCTGAGCGATCGGGAGATTGCGGTTCTTGCCGAAACCGGAAGCGTCGGCGTCTTCTGCCCGACCTCGAACCTTTTCCTGGGTTCCGGTCTCTTCGATCGTGACCGGTTCGACAAGGCCGGCGCGCGCTGGTCGGTGGCGACGGATGTCGGCGCAGGCACCAGTTTCTCCATGCTGGAAACGATGGACGAGGCCTACAAGGTGCTGCACCTTCGCGGCCAGAAGCTGACGCCGTTCAATTCCTTCTATCGCATGACGCTCGGCAATGCCCGCGCGCTCGGGCTCGAAAAGCATATCGGCTCGCTTCATGCGGGGGCGGATGCGGATATCGTCGTGCTCGATTCCACCGCCAAGCCGGCGATGGAATATCGCATGCGCACCGCGAAATCGCTGCTGGAGGAGCTGTTCGTGCTTCAGACCATGGGCGACGACCGCTGCGTTGCGGAGGTCTATGTCGCCGGCACGCCGATGAAGGCGAAGGGTGCAAAACGCGCCGCGGCCGCAAGTCGTCTGCTGGAAAACGCCTGACGGCCGATCAGGGCTGAGATCAATCGCGCCGCCGTGTCTCGAATACGGCGGCGTTTTTATTTGCCGTTCAGCCGGCCGCCCATTGCCTTGGTGACGCCTTCCGCGGCGGCCCGGACCACAGGTCCGAGCGCATCCACCTTGGCGTCGGGCAGGCGCACCGCCGGGCCGGATACCGAAATGCCGGCAACGGCTTCGCCGTATTCGTCGAAGATCGGCGCGGCCACGCAGCGCATGCCGAGCGTATGTTCCTCATCGTCGATCGACCAGCCGCGGCGGCGGATCGCTTCCAGGTCGGAAAGCAGCGCCGGCAGGCTGTCGCGCGTCTTGTCGGTGAAATGCTGCAGCGTGCGGCCGGAAAGCAGCGCGGCAATGCGCGCCTCCGGCCAGGTCGACAGGATCGCCTTGCCGATGCCGGAGGCATGGATCGGCCCGCGCCGGCCGGGGCGGAAGAAGGCGCGCATCGGCGCATGGCTTTCCACCTGCGAGATGAACACCACGTCGCCATCGTCCTCGATGGCGATATTGGCGGTCTCGCCGCAGCCTTCCATCAATTGCTTGAGGAAGGGGCGGCTGATCGTGCCGAGCTTGCGGAAGCGAAGATAGGCCGTGCCGATCTCGAAGGCCTTCACGCCGATGGTCCAGGCGCCGGTCTCCCCGTCATGGGCCACCATGCCGTGCTGGGCGAGCGAGGTGAGCAGTCGGTGCACCGTGGATGGCGCCATGCCGGACTGGTCGGCAAGGTCGGTCAGCGCCGCGCCGTCGGCCCGTGCCACCAGATCCAATAGCTTCAGGCTCCTGTCCAGAACCTGCACCGAGGAGGGCGCCGCGTTCTCGCCCGCCTTGCGTCCCGGCCGGCCTCTCGTCTTTTCCTGATGCTCCGCCATGGTGGTCTCTCCTCGTCGCCGCATCATGCCATAGCCTGCCGCGCGCGATTGTTCCAGATTCGTTGAAAATGTTTATTTCCATCTGATGGGATGCATTTCCATTTTCCTGTTGCGCGAAAATCGGAATGGGGTACCTTCCGTTGCGAGAGACGGAGGAAGTTCCCATGGCTAAAATGCGTGCTGTCGATGCAGCGGTCCTGGTTCTGGAAAAGGAAGGCATCGATTGTGCCTTCGGTGTCCCGGGCGCAGCGATCAACCCTTTCTATTCGGCGCTGAGAGCGCGCGGCTCGGTTCGCCACGTCCTGGCCCGCCACGTCGAAGGCGCAAGCCACATGGCTGAAGGCTACACCCGTGCGAGCGCCGGCAATATCGGCGTCTGCATTGGCACGTCCGGCCCCGCCGGCACCGACATGATCACCGGCCTCTACTCGGCCTCTGCCGACTCGATCCCGATCCTGTGCATCACCGGCCAGGCGCCCCGCGCCCGCCTCGACAAGGAAGATTTCCAGGCTGTCGACATCGCCAAGATCGCGGCGCCGGTCGCCAAGTGGGCCGTCACCGTCATGGAGCCGGGCCTCGTTCCCTATGTCTTCCAGAAGGCATTCCACACGATGCGTTCGGGCCGTCCGGGCCCCGTCCTGGTCGACCTGCCGATCGACGTCCAGCTCGCCGAAATCGAATTCGACATCGACGCCTACGAGCCCCTCGAGCCCTACAAGCCGGCTGCGACCCGCGCCCAGGCCGAGAAGGCCCTGACCATGCTGAACGCCGCCGAGCGCCCGCTGCTCGTCGCCGGCGGTGGCATCATCAATGCCAATGCTTCGGACCTCCTGGTCGAGTTCGCCGAAACGGTCGGCGTTCCCGTCATCCCGACCCTGATGGGCTGGGGCACGATCCCGGACGACCATCCGCTGATGGCCGGCATGTGCGGTCTGCAGACCTCGCATCGCTACGGCAACGCCACGCTGCTCGCCTCGGACTTCGTCTTCGGCATCGGTAACCGCTGGGCAAACCGCCACACGGGCAACATCCCGACCTACACGGAAGGCCGCACCTTCGTTCACGTCGACATCGAGCCGACCCAGATCGGCCGCGTCTTCACCCCGGATTTCGGCATCGTCTCCGACGCCGGCGCCGCGCTGAAGGTCTTCATCGAGGTCGCCAAGGAATGGAAGGCCGCCGGCAAGCTGCGCGACTGGTCCGTCTGGGGCGACGAATGCCGCGAGCGCAAGCGCACCATGCTGCGCAAGACGCACTTCAACCAGATGCCGCTGAAGCCGCAGCGCGTCTACGAAGAAATGAACAAGGCCTTCGACCGCGACACCTGCTACGTCTCGACCATCGGCCTCAGCCAGATCGCCGGCGCGCAGTTCCTGCACGTCTACAAGCCGCGCAACTGGATCAACTGCGGCCAGGCCGGCCCGCTCGGCTGGACGCTGCCGGCAGCGCTCGGCGTTCGCGCCGCCGATCCGGACCGTCCGATCGTCGCTCTGTCGGGTGACTACGACTTCCAGTTCATGATCGAGGAACTGGCCGTCGGCGCCCAGCACAAGCTGCCTTACCTGCATGTCGTCGTGAACAACTCGTATCTCGGCCTCATCCGCCAGGCGCAGCGCGGCTTCAACATGGACTTCGAGGTCTCGCTGGCCTTCGACAACATCAACGCGAACGGCGACTCGGAAGCCGGCTACGGTGTTGACCACGTCGCGGTTGCCGAAGGTCTCGGCTGCAAGGCCATCCGCGTCCGCAGCGCCAACGAGTTCCAGGAAGCCTTCAACACGGCCCAGAAGCTGATGAAGGAACACCAGGTTCCCGTCGTCATCGAGTTCATCCTCGAGCGCGTCACCAACATCGCCATGGGTGCCGACATCAACGCCGTCGTCGAGTTCGAGGAACTGGCGGAACGCGGCGAAGATGCCCCGACGGCGACGCTGGCAGCGCTGCTCGACTAAGGACAAGCTGTTGCAGGAGAGCCGCCCGGCGGCTTTCCTGGAACGCACCGGATAAAGGGAGACGACCATGCCGAAATTTGCGGCCAACCTGACCATGCTCTTCAACGAAGCGCCCTTCATGGAGCGCTTCGCCCTGGCCGCGAAGGCCGGCTTCGAGGGCGTCGAGTATCTCTTCCCCTACGATTTCGACAAGGAAGCGATCCGCGCCGAACTCGACAAGCACGGCCTGACCCAGGTCCTGCACAACCTGCCGGCCGGCAACTGGGCTGGCGGCGAGCGCGGCATCGCGGTCCTGCCGGATCGTGTGGACGAGTTCCGCGAAGGCGTCGCCAAGGCCATCGACTATGCGACGACGCTCGGCTGCAAGCAGATCAACTGCCTGTCGGGCATCGCACCGGCCGGCGTGTCCGACAGCGTGCTGCGCTCCACCTTCGTTGCGAACCTCAAGCTCGCGGCAAGCGAACTCGGCAAGCACAGCATCAAGCTGCTGATCGAGCCGATCAACCACTTCGACATCCCGGGCTTCTATCTGAACACCCCGGACCAGGCGGCCTCGATCATCGCGGAAGTCGGCTCCAACAACCTCTACATCCAGTACGACCTCTACCATCAGCAGCGCACCGAAGGCGAACTGATCGGCACCTTCAAGAAGCACCAGGGGCAGATCACCCACGTGCAGCTTGCCGACAATCCGGGCCGCAACGAGCCGGGCACCGGCGAGATCGCCTATCCCTTCGTGTTCAAGACGCTCGATGCGCTTGGCTACGACGGCTGGATCGGCTGCGAATACAAGCCGCGCACGACCACCGAGGAAGGCCTCGGCTGGCTCGCTGAAGTCGGCCGCTGAACCACATTTTTTCAAGACTGGGAGTTAGATCATGGCAAATATCGGTTTCATCGGCCTCGGCATCATGGGCACCCCCATGGCGCGCCACCTTCAGAACGCTGGCCACACCGTCTTCACCTCGAAGTTCTTCATCCCGCCGCACAAGGATCTGGTCGACAACGGCCTGCAGATCGTCGAGAGCCCGAAGGCGCTTGCCGAAACGGTCGACACGATCATCCTGATGCTGCCCGACACCCCGGAAGTCGAAGACGTGCTCTTCGGCCAGAACGGCGTCTCCTTTGGCCTCAAGGCCGGCAAGCTCGTCATCGACATGAGCTCGATCTCGCCGATCGCCACCAAGGAATTCGCCAAGAAGATCCGTGAAACCGGCGCGGAATATGTCGACGGTCCGGTCTCGGGCGGTGAAGTCGGCGCCAAGAACGCATCGCTCTCCATCATGGCCGGCGGTTCGCAGGAAGCCTTCGACCGGGCGCTTCCGCTCTTCCAGCTCATGGGCAAGAACATCACGCTCGTCGGCGATTGCGGCGATGGCCAGGTGACCAAGGTCGCCAACCAGATCATCGTGGCGCTCACCATCGAAGCCGTTGCCGAAGCCCTCGTCTTCGCCTCCAAGGCCGGTGCCGACCCGGCACGCGTGCGCTCGGCGCTGATGGGCGGCTTTGCCTCCTCGCGCATTCTCGAAGTGCACGGCGAGCGCATGGTCAAGCGTACTTTCGATCCGGGCTTCCGCATCTCGCTGCACCAGAAGGACCTCAACCTGGCTCTCCAGGGCGCCAAGACGCTGGGCGTTTCGCTGCCCAACACGGCTTCGACGCAGGAACTCTTCAATCAGTGCGCCGCCCATGGCGATGCAGGTCTCGATCACTCAGGTCTCGTCACGGCGCTGGAGCGCATGGCGAACCACGCCGTCGCATGACGGCCTGACCGGGCGGGGAGGGGAGCCCCGCCCGGTCATCCTTTCTGGAGGAGGAAAGACAGCCTCTCATCCCGCCGGCCGTTTCGGAGGAGACGGCGCTGGCGTGCGGATGAGGGGCTGTTTAATATGATCCGCCCGCCTGTTTGCCCGCATGATTTGGAGGAACCGCATGCCGCCCGTCGCCGATCCGCGCGCCTTTCTTGAAAACCTCTTTTCCGTTGCGGTCGCCGCCGCCGACCCGGACAAGGTCCTGGCTGCCAACCTGCCGGAAAAGCCGAAGGGCCGCACGGTGGTGATTGGCGCCGGCAAGGGCGCCGCGCAGATGGCCCGCGCCTTCGAGCGCCTGTGGGACGCGCCGCTGACCGGCGTCGTCGTCACGCGTTACGGCTATGCGGTGGCCTGCGAACGCATCGAAATCCTCGAAGCCGCCCATCCCGTGCCCGATGACAGCGGCCTTCTTGCTTCCGGCCGGCTGATGGCCGCCGTACGCGGCCTGACGGAAGACGACCTCGTCGTAGCCCTCGTCTGCGGCGGCGGCTCGGCCCTTCTGCCGGCGCCCGCCGGCGACCTGACGCTTGCCGACGAGATTGCCGTCAACAAGGCCCTGCTCGCCTCCGGTGCGCCGATCAGCGCCATGAACGCCGTGCGCAAGCAGGTCTCGCGCATCAAGGGCGGCCGCCTTGCCGCGCTCGCCCATCCGGCCCGCGTCGTCTCGCTGGTCGTGTCCGATATTCCGGGCGACAATCCCGCCCTCGTCGCCTCCGGTCCCACCATTGCCGATGCGACGACCCGCGCCGATGCGCTCCGTCTCATCGAGCGCTACCGCCTCGACCTGCCCGAAGCCGTCATGCGCCATATCCGCGACGGCAAGGACGAGCCGCCGCTGCCGTCGGATGCGCGCTTTGCCCGCAACGAGGTGAAGCTGGTCGCCTCCGCCGCCGTCTCGCTGGAAGCCGCGGCGCAAGCCGCGAAGAAGGCCGGCGTCGAAGCCGTCATCCTGTCGGACGCCATCGAGGGCGAGGCTTCGGAAGTCGGCCGTGTCCATGCCGCCATCGCGGCGGAAGTCGTGCGCCGTGACCGGCCGTTCCGCAAACCCGTCGTGATTCTTTCAGGCGGTGAAACCACCGTGACGATCAAGGGCAAGGGCAAGGGCGGCCGCAACGGCGAGTTCCTGCTTTCCTTCGCCTGCGCCACCGATGGCCTCGAAGGCCTGTTTGCGCTGGCGGCCGATACGGACGGTATCGACGGTTCGGAGGACAATGCCGGCGCCTTCGCCGACGGGACCACCGTTGCGCGCTTCGCCGACAAGGGCAAGGATGCGGCCGAGTTCCTGTCGCGCAATGACAGCTGGTCCGTCTTCGATGCGCTGGGCGATCTCTTCGTGCCCGGCCCGACCGGCACGAACGTCAACGACTTCAGGGCGATCCTCATCCAGTGACGAACGTTCCGCCCGAAAAGACGAAGGCCGGCGAAGACGCCGGCCTTTTGCGTTTCAGGCTTTGCCCGATTCCCAGCCCAGCATGGCGCGCTTGCGCGTCAGGCCCCAATGGTAGCCGGTGAGCGCGCCGCTCTTGCCCAGCGCCCGGTGGCAGGGCACCACGAAGGAGATGGGATTGCGGCCGACGGCGGCGCCGACCGCGCGTGAGGCGGTCGGCTGACCGAGCGTTTCGGCGATGGAGGAATAGGTGACGGCGCAGCCCATGGGAATGCGCAGCAGCGCCTCCCAGACGCGGACCTGGAAATCCGAGCCGATCAGCACGACGCGCAGCGGCTCCTTCGGGTCCCAGCGCTCCGGGTCGAAGATGCGTTCCGCATAGGCGGCGGTCGCCTCGCGGTCCTCGACATAGTCGGCATTCGGCCAGCGCGAGGACATATCCTCGAAGGCGTCCATGCCGTCCGTCTCGTCGGTGAAGGCGAGGCCGGCAAGCCCCCGGTCGGTGATCATCACGAGCGCCTGGCCGAAGGGGGAGGGGTGCAGGCCGTAGCGGATCGTCAGGCCCGCCCCGCGCGCCTTCCATTCGCCGGGCGACATGGCCTCGTGCGTGACGAAGAGATCATGCAGCCGGCCGGGGCCGGAAAGGCCCACCTCGAAGCTCGTTTCGAGCAGCGGCAGCTCTTCCTGGCGCAGCAGGCGCTTGGCGTGGTCGAGCGTCACGGCCTGCAGGAAGGCCTTCGGTGAAAGGCCGGCCCAGCGGGTGAAGGTCTTCTGCAACTGCGTCGGCGACTGGCCGAGACGGCCGGCAATATCCTCCAGCCCCGGCTGGTCGCGATAATCCTCGGTGATCATTTCGATGACGCGGCGGACGGTCGTGTAGTCGTCGCCTTCGGGGGTGATGTCGGTCTGCAACGTCGCGGCAATATTCATCGTTCTTCTCCTGTGCCGCCAGAAAAGCACGCCCTTGGCGTGCTCGCCACCCGATTCCTGCCGATCCCTAGTATCCCCGCTTCACGCGGGCAAGCGCGCCGGAAAAGGCGGAGGCGAAGCGCTCGCGGTCGTCGAGCGGCAGGAAGATGCCGATCTCGGTCTCGCGGCCGTTGCCGCGCAGGCGCATGGCGGTGATGCCGATCTTGGCCTTGCGCGAGACGAGGAAGCGCGCCCAGAACGGGTTGAAGACGGTCTCCGTCTCCTTGCCGGCCGGGCTGATCTTGCGGATGGAAATGTTGGTGCGCGAGAGCGAGACGATTTCCTTCGCCTTGGCCGCGCGGTTGTTCAGCCAGAAGGCGCCGAAGAGGATCAGGAAATCCACGCCGAAGAACATGACCACCGGCCAGGCGCCGGAGATCATGAAGACGGCCATATGGGCGAAGCTGAGCGCGCCCGCGATGATGAAGAACACGCGGTGCCCGTTCCGTCCGAGCGAGCGGTAGGGGTGCAGCTCGGCGGAAAAGACCGGCAGGTCGTTCATCGTGATGTCGGCGTTGCCTTGGGTCATGACGCATGACTATAGAAGCAGGATGGAAAACGGAAAGACCAAAAAGAACGCGCCCCCCGCCCCGCAGCGCCGCAAGCCGGCCGCGCGGGTGAAGAGCCTCTATTCGCAGGACGAACTGAAGGAAATCTTCCGGCGCTTCTCCATCCAGCGGCCGGAGCCGAAGGGCGAACTGGAGCATGTGAATCCGTTCACGCTCGTCGTCGCCGTGGCGCTTTCCGCCCAGGCGACGGATGCCGGCGTCAACAAGGCGACGCGCGCGCTTTTCAAGATCGCCGACACGCCCGAAAGGATGCTCGCGCTCGGCGAAGAGAAGGTCCGCGACTACATCAAGACGATCGGGCTTTACCGCAACAAGGCGAAGAACGTCATCGCGCTCAGCCAGATGCTCGTCGACAGCTTCGGCAGCGAGGTGCCGCGCACCCGCGAGGAGCTGGTGATGCTGCCGGGCGTCGGCCGGAAGACGGCCAATGTCGTGCTCTCCATGGCCTTCGGACAGGCGACGATGGCGGTCGATACGCACATCTTCCGCATCGCCAACCGCCTGCGCCTCGCGCCCGGCAAGACGCCGGACGAGGTGGAGGAGAAGCTGATGCGGCTCATCCCCGACGAATATCTCTACCACGCGCATCACTGGCTGATCCTGCACGGGCGGTACTGTTGCAAGGCGCGCAAGCCCGAGTGCGAGCGCTGCGTGATTGCCGATCTCTGCAAGTCGCCGGAAAAGACCTGCGACGTACCGGCCCCGCTGGTCGAGCTGCCGGCGCAGATGTTCGGCCCTACGCCCTGACGAGCCCGTCGAGCAACGCGGCAATCGCGTTCTCATAGGCCTTCCGGTCGGCGCCCGCCTCGATGGCGATTGCCGCCCGGTCGAAGGCGGCGGAGAGGAGGCCGGTCAGCGCCTCCAGCTTTCCGGCGTCCGCGCCCGGCCCGAGCAGGCCGGCAAGACCCGTCTTCAGCGTGCCCTCGGCATTGTCCCGGTCGATGTCGCTCACCGCCTCGAAACCGAGCACGGCCGGCGCTTCGAGCAGCAGCAGGCGCGTGCGGCCGGGCACCGCCATCGCGTCGAAATAGGCCGACGCGCCGAGCAGCAGCGCCGCCCGCGCGGAGCCCGCCGGTATGGAGACGGCTTCGATATGCGCCGCCACCGCTTCGGCCTCGCGTTCCAGCGTGGCGCGGAAGAGCGCCCTCTTGTCCTCGAAGTGATGGTAGAGCGCGCCGCGCGTCACCCCGGCCTCGGCCACGATGTCGGGCGTCGCGGTCTCCGCATACCCCTTCTCCACGAAAAGCCGCCGTGCGGCCTCGATCAGGGCGAGGCGCGTCGCCTCCGTGCGTTCCTTGTTGCTGCGTGCCATTGCGCCCCTTTACATACAAACAGAATGTATGTTAATTGATAGAAACATACAGACTGTATGTTAAATCGAACGAAAGGGAAAGCGATGAAGACGACCAGTTATTATCCCGTGATCATGACCGACGATGTCGCCGGCACGGTGGCCTTCTACGAGGCGCATTTCCGTTTCGAGGCCCTCTTCACCAGCGACTGGTATGTCCATCTCCAGTCGAAGGAGGACGAGAAGGTGACGCTCGCCGTGCTCGACGGCAGCCACGAGACGATCCCGGCCGTGGGCCGCGGCAAGGTCTCGGGTCTGCTGCTCAATTTCGAGGTCGAGGACGTGGATGCCGTCTATGCGGCCCTATGCGCGGCGGGCCTGCCGATCCTGCGCGATATCAGGGACGAGGATTTCGGCCAGCGCCATTTCATTACCGCCGATTCGAACGGGGTGCTGATCGACGTGATCAAGCCGATCCCGCCGAGCGCGGATTACGCGGCGCTCTACGACGCGTCAATTCTGCCGCAGTGAAAAACCGGGGTCCTTGCGGCTCAGCGCCTTGTGCAGATGCACCATCAGCCCGGCGGCAAAGAGCGGCGTCAGCAGGTTGACGATCGGGATCGCCAGGAAGGTCGCCACCAGCATGCCCGCGATGAGCACCGTGGACGCGTGCTTGGACCGGAACAGCCGCGCTTCCGCCGGCGTGCGGTGGCGCATCGCCGCGAATTCGAAGAATTCCCGGCCGAGCAGGTAGCCGTTGACGAGGAAGAAGGCGACGAGATTGACGCCGGGAATGAACAGCAGGAACAGGGCGAGGAGGTTGCCGAGGATGACGATGCCGAGGAACTTGACGGAGCCGGCGATCGCCTGTCCGAGTGGCAGCGCGACGCCCGGACTGTCCGCGGCATAGTCGCGCTTCTCGATGACCTCGGCGACGTCGTCGAGGAAGAAGCCGGCGATGATCGCCGTCACGGGTGCCAGCAGCAAGGCAAGGCCGAGCGCCAGGCCGAGGCTGGCGACGATGCCGAAGACGAAGGTGAGCCAGCCGGCCCATTGCGGCAGGTCCGGCATCATCGCCCCCTCGAGCCATGGCCAGGCGAAGGCGATGAAGCTCTCGCGCAGGCCGAACCAGAGGACGACGAGGGCAAGGAGGGTGAGGCCGAGGACCTTCCAGAAGACGCTGCGCGTCTCGGGCGCGAAAAGGTTGGCGAGCGAAAGCCGGGCGGCGTCGAGGATCATCGAAAACTCCTGTTCGTCCTCGCATGTAGGATGTGGAAAAGCCGGCGGCAAGGCGCGTCGCGACGGCCCGCATTAAGCCCGCGTTAAACGGCCGCTCCTAGACTTTCGCGCACCCGCAGGAAACCGGGCCGCCAGAAAATCAGGGAACTGTCATGCGTAATGTTCGGATCAGCAGGCTCCTGCCCGCGCTCTTTGCCCTCATGGTCGTTCTGGGCGCGCTGCAAGGCGCCGTCGCTTTCCGTTCCCTCTCGGCGATGACCGGCCATATCGAGCGCATCGGCACCGAGCGCATGCCGCAGATGAGCGCGATCCTGCAACTCAGCCACGCTTTCGCCGAACTCAACGCCACCTATTCCGAACACCTCCTGTCGATGGACCCGGATGAGATCGGCCGCGTCGAGGCGCGCATCAAGGAACGGGCGGACGCCTTTGCCGGCATGGTGGCATCCTACGCCGCCGCCAACAGCGCGGATGCGGCCACGGTCACCGAGGTCGACGGCATCAAGTCGACGCTGAAGACCTATCTCGACGATGCGGCCAAGCTGATCCAGTTCTCCGCCATCGCGGCCAAGGGCCCGGCGCTGGAGGTCTACAAGGGGCCGATGCAGGCGAGCGCCGATGCGATCACAACGTCGCTCAACGACCTCGTCGCGCGCACCCAGGCGGTGACGGACGAAACGATCCAGGCCGCCCGCGGTGAGGAAGGCACCGCCTTCGCGCTGACCTGGGCCGCGCTCGCCGCCGCGATGGGCCTTGCCATCGCCGCCGTCTTCCTCGTTAACCGCCGTGTCGTGAAGCCGCTGAACGGTCTTGCCGGTGCGATGAAGCGCCTCGCTTCGGGCGATACGGCCGCTGCCATTGCCCATGCCGACCGCACGGACGAGATCGGCGAGATGGCGGGCACGGTCGCCGTTTTCCGCGACAACGCCGCCGATCGCCAGCGCCTGGAGCGCCAGGGTGAGGACGACCGCCGGCGGGCCGATAGCGAGCGCCATGCCCGCGAGGCCGAGCGCACCCGCGACAGCGGCCGCGTGCAGGAGGCCGTCGCCAGCCTTGCCGAAGCGCTGGGCAGGCTTGCGGGCGGCGACATGACCTGCCGTATCGAAAAGCCCTTCGATGGCGATCTCGACCGCCTGCGCGAGGATTTCAACGCCTCCGTCGCGCGCCTCAGCGATGCGCTGCGCGAAGTCGGCGAGAATGCCCGGGCGATCGATGCCGGGGCGAGCCAGATCCGCGCTGCCGCCGACGATCTGTCGCGCCGCACCGAGCAGCAGGCCGCCTCCGTCGAGGAGACCGCCGCCGCGCTGGAAGAAATCACCACCACCGTCAAGGATTCGACCCGCCGGGCGGAAGAGGCCGGCGCGCTCGTTGCCCGTACTCGCTCGGGCGCGGAAAAATCCGGCGAGATCGTGCGCCGCGCCGTCGCGGCCATGCAGGAGATCGAGAAGTCCTCCAGCGAGATCAGCGACATCATCGGCACCATCGACGGCATCGCCTTCCAGACCAATATCCTGGCCCTGAACGCCGCGGTGGAGGCCGCGCGGGCCGGCGAGCAGGGCCGCGGCTTTGCCGTGGTGGCCAGCGAGGTGCGCGCGCTGGCCCAGCGCAGCGCCGAGGCGGCCAAGGAGATCAAGACCCTGATCAATACGTCCGGCGAGCAGGTGCGCGCGGGCGTGTCGCTGGTCGGCGATACCGGGCGCTCGTTGCAGACCATCGTCACCGAGGTTCAGGAGATCAACGGCCACGTCCAGGCCATCGTGGAGGCCGCACGAGAACAGTCGACTGGCCTTTCGGAAATCAACACCGCCGTCAACGCCATGGACCAGGGCACGCAGAAGAACGCTGCCATGGTGGAGGAGACGACGGCGGCCAGCCATGGCCTCGCCTCGGAAGTGCAGGCGCTGAATGCGCTGATCGCCCGCTTCGACGTCGGCGGCGCCGCGGCTCCCGGCCGCACCATGCATGCGCCGCATCTGCATATCGTGCCGGCCACGCCCCCGGCGCCGCCGGCCGCGCCCGCGCCGGAACCCAAGATCGCCCGCAAGTCTCCCGGCCAGTGGAACATCAAGGCCGCCTCTGAAAGGTCCCGCCCCGTTACCTCGCCCGCTCTCGCCCTCAGCGAAAAGCTCGCCGGTGCGCTTGGCGTGCAGCAGGACAAGGGGAATGACGGGGATTGGGAAGAGTTTTGAGATCGGCCTGACGCGAATGGCGGCGGTGGACATCGCTGTCGCTGCCGACCCTCAGCCAGAACCCGCCATCCTTTCCTCCGTCCTTCCGATTTGATCTGGCAGGGCCGAGAAGAGGGCGGCGCATTCGCGAGAGAAGGACTGGGCTACGCCTGTTCCTCGCCCGGCGGATAGGCATGGGTCTCGCCGCGGAAGTCGCGCACGCGGAAACAGCCGTCGCCCGCTTCCTCCACCGCCGTGGAATCCGCCCGTACCTTGCCGTGCCCGCCGGGAATGTCGAGGATATAGGCCGGCTGGCAGAGGCCGGAGACGCGGCCGCGCAGCCCTTCGACCAGCGCCCGGCCCTCGGCGAGCGTCAGGCGGAAATGCGCGGTGCCGGGCGCAAGGTCCGGGTGGTGCAGGTAATAGGGCTTGATGCGGTTTTCCACGAAGGTGCGCATCAGCTCGGCCAATACGGCCGCATCGTCGTTGACACCCTTGAGCAGCACGGTCTGGCTGATCATTACCAGGCCCGCATCGACGATACGTCCTATGGCGGCGCGTGCCTCGGCCGTGAACTCGCGGGGATGGTTGGCGTGAAGCGCCACATAGGTCGTCTTGCCGGAGGCTTTCAGCGCGGCGATGAGGGCGGCGTCGATCCGTGCAGGATCGACCACCGGCACGCGGGTGTGGAAGCGCACGATCTTCACATGCGCGATGGCGGCCAGCCGTTCCAGGATCGCCTGCAGGCGGCGCGGGGAGAGCACGAGCGGATCGCCGCCGGTCAGGATGACTTCCCAGATTTCCGGCCGGTCCGCGATATAGGCGATGGCGGCATCCAGCGCCTTGGCGGACAGCGTGCCGAGCCCTTCCGGCCCCACCATCTCGCGGCGGAAACAGAAGCGGCAATAGACCGGGCAGACATGCACGGCCTTCAGCAGCACGCGGTCCGGATAGCGGTGCACGATGCCCTCGACGGGGCTGTGGGCGAGGTCGCCGATCGGGTCGGCGCGCTCTTCCGGCAGGGTGACGAGTTCGGCCGCATCGGGAACGAACTGGCGGGCGATGGGATCGTGCGGATCGTTCCGGTCGATCAGCGGCACCAGCGCCGGCGTGACGGCGACGGCATACCGGTCGGCCACGGCCGTAGCGCCGGCGCGCCGGGCCTCTGAGACGAGGCCGGCATCCGCGAGTTCGGCGACTGTCGTCAGGCTGCGCGCGGCCGTCATGCTTGCGTCTCCGCGACCGGCGCCCAGAGCACCTGGTCGATGCGCGCGGCGCCCGTCGCCAGCATGACCAGCCGGTCGAAGCCGAGCGCAATGCCGCTCGCCTCGGGCATGAGGGCGAGCGCGGCGAGGAAATCCTCGTCGAGCGGATAGGTTTCGCCGTAGACGCGGGCCTTCTCGGCCATCTCCAGCTCGAAGCGGCGTCGCTGCTCGGCAGCGTCCGTCAGTTCGCCGAAGGCATTGGCGAGTTCCACGCCGCAGGCATAGAGCTCGAAGCGCTCGGCGACGCGCCCATCATGCGGGGCGGGGCGCGCCAGCGCGGCCTCGGCCGTCGGATATTCGCACAGGATGGTGGCGCGGCCGAAGCCGAGTTCCGGCTCCACCTTCTCCACCAGCACGCGGCTGAAGAGGTCGGCCCAGGTATCGTCCCCGGCGACCCGCAGTCCGGCCGTCCGAAGGCGCGCGGCAAGGCCCTCGCGATCCGTGGAGCCGTCGGCGTGGATCGTTGCGAGAAGGTCGATGCCGGCATGCCGCGTGAAGGCATCGGCGACGGTCAGCCGCTCCGGGGTGAGTGCCGGGTCGCAGGTCGCGCCGCGATAGCTCAGCATCGTCGCGCCCGTGACCTCGGCGGCAAGCGCCAGCATCGCGCCGCAGTCCGCCATCAGCACGTCATAGGTCTCGCCTGCCCGGTACCATTCCAGCATGGTGAATTCGGGGTGGTGCAGCGGCCCGCGCTCGCGGTTGCGGTAGACATGGGCGAAGCAGGCGATGCGCTGCTCGCCGGCTGCCAGGAGCTTCTTGCAGGCGAATTCCGGCGAGGTGTGCAGGTAGAGCGGCGTCTTCGTGCCGGCATGGCCGATGGCGGCGGTCGCAAAGGCGTGCAGATGCGCCTCGTTGCCGGGCGAGACCTGCAGCGTCGCGGTGTCGACCTCGATGAAATCGCGCGCCGCGAACCAGCCGCGCAGCGCCGCCTGGATACGGTTGCGCGCGAGAAGGAACGGCCGGCGATCGGCATGGACGTCGGGCGTCCACCAGGGCGAAGGCTTGGGGCTTGTGGCGCACATGTGACAGGTTTCTTCAGCCGGACCGGCGGCGAGACTGGTCTTTTGCCGGAATATAGGATAGTTGCGGCCCCGAAAACGGTTTTTCAGCGTTCGGGGCAACGTCTCTTGGCGGTCCTCTACGACGCGATCCATCCAGTTACAAGGAAGACTTATGGTAAAGATCATCGCTTCTTCCGTCCGCAAGGGCAATGTCCTCGAGGTCGAAGGCAAGCTCTATGTCGTGCTGACGGCGCAGAACTTCCACCCCGGCAAGGGCACGCCGGTCACGCAGATCGACATGCGCCGCATCTCGGACGGCACGAAGGTCTCCGAACGCTACCGCACGACCGAGCAGGTCGAGCGCGCCTTCGTCGAGGACCGTGAGCACAACTACCTCTACGAGGACGGCGACGGCTTCCACTTCATGAACCCGGAAAGCTACGACCAGCTCACCATGTCGCGTGACGACATCGGCGACCTGAAGGCCTACCTCCAGGAAGGCATGACGGTCATCCTGTCGGTGCACGAAGGCGTTGCCATCGCCATCGACCTGCCGCGTCACGTCACGCTCGAAATCACCGAGACGGAACCGGTCGTCAAGGGCCAGACGGCCTCCTCGTCCTACAAGCCGGCGATCCTGTCGAACGGCATCCGCACGCTGGTGCCGCCGCACATCACGGCCGGCACGCGCGTCGTCATCGCGACGGAAGACGGTTCCTACGTCGAGCGCGCCAAGGACTGATCGGTTTCGCACCGAGGCATCGAGCCGCCCGCCGGAAACGGCGTGGCGGCTTTTTCTTTCAACTTCCGCAAAATCCGTTAAGACCGAATCCCGGCTCTTACCAAATCGAGACGGGACTTCCGCATGACCAAATTCGACGTGCTGACGGTCGGCAACGCCATCGTCGACATCATCGCGCGCTGCGACGAGAACTTCATCACCGACAACGGCATCATCAAGGGCGCGATGAACCTCATCGACGCGGACCGGGCGGAACTGCTCTATTCCCGCATGGGCCCGGCGCTCGAAGCCTCCGGCGGCAGCGCCGGCAACACCGCCTCGGGCGTTGCCAGCTTCGGCGGCAAGGCCGCCTATTTCGGCAAGGTCGCGAACGACCAGCTCGGCGACATCTTCATTCACGACATCCGCGCCCAGGGCGTGCATTTCGAGACGAAGCCGCTTCAGGGCACGCCGCCGACCGCCCGCTCCATGATCTTCGTGACGCCGGACGGCGAGCGCTCGATGAACACCTATCTCGGCGCCTGCGTCGAGCTTGGCCCTGAGGATGTCGAGGAGCAGGTCGTCGCCGACGCCAAGGTCACCTATTTCGAGGGATATCTGTGGGATCCGCCGCGCGCCAAGGACGCGATCCGCGAATGCGCCCGCATCGCCCATGCCCATGGCCGCGAAATGTCGATGACGCTGTCCGACAGTTTCTGCGTCCACCGCTACCGCGGCGAGTTCCTGGATCTCATGCGCTCCGGCACCATCGACATCGTCTTCGCCAACAAGGCCGAAGCGCTGGCGCTCTACGAGACCCAGGATTTCGAGGAAGCCCTGACGCGCATTGCTCAGGATTGCCGGCTTGCAGCCGTCACGATGAGCGAGGAAGGCTCGGTCATCCTGACGAAGGGCGAGCGGACCAAGGTGGACGCGATCAGCGTGCCGAGCGTGGTGGATACGACGGGTGCGGGCGATCTCTACGCCGCCGGCTTCCTGTACGGCTATACGGCGGGTCGTTCGCTGGCCGATTGCGGCCGCCTCGGCAGCCTTGCCGCCGGCCTCGTCATCCAGCAGGTCGGCCCTCGGCCGCTGCTGTCGCTGGCGGAAGAGGGCCGAAAGGCCGGCCTTATTTGAAGGCTTCGCCGGGATAGGCGCCCCAGATCTCGTTCTGCGAGACCCAGCCGGCCGTGCCGTCCACTTCGGCACGGCACCAGTCGCCGTTGCATTCGCCGACCTTGACCACGACGCCGGGCTGGATCTTGGCGACCAGCGTGGCGTTCGGCATGCCTTCGCGGCGCATGTTGACGAATATGTTGTCGCCCTTGCCGCGCATCCACGGCGCGGCGACGGCGGTACGCTCGCCGGAGAGCAGCGCCTGGTTCACCCAGCCCTCCGTGCCGTCGGCATCGCGGATGCGGCGCCAGTTATCGTATTCCTGGATGATTTCCACCGGCATGCCGGATTTGAGGTAGCGCCAGGCCACGGCATAGTCGACGCTGGGGCCGACGCGCAGGTTGACGCTCTTGGCCTTCAGGCTGACGAAGCGCGGCAGCGGCAGGCCGCTCGGGCCCTTGGCCGCCTGGGCGTGGGCGAACTGGACGCCCGCGACGGAAACGAGGATGCCCGCAAGGGCGGCAAGGCTGAGACGCACGACAAGGTTACGCATGGAAAATCCGCACATATTTTTGAAGGACATCGGGCTGCCGGACCGGTGCAAGATGGCAAATCGCGGGAACGGCCCCATGGGCGGATTGTCTTCGCGACCGGGTCTGGTAGAAAATGCCCCTGATGAAGCAATCCTTGCCCAACTTGGTTAAGGACCCGTCAACAGGACGCCGGAACATCCCATGACGCAGAAGAAAAAACCGAAGGTCTATATCACCCGCCGCCTGCCAGAGGTGGTGGAGACCCGGATGCGCGAACTGTTCGACGCCGAACTCAACATCGACGACACGCCGCGCAGCCAGCCCGAACTCGTCGCCGCCGTGAAGAGCGCGGACGTGCTCGTGCCGACGCTGACGGACCGAATCGATGCCGCGCTGATCGAGCAGGCCGGGCCGCAGCTCAAGCTGATCGCCTGCTTCTCCAACGGCGTCGACAATGTCGATGTGGAGGCGGCGGCGCGAAAGGGAATCACCGTCACCAACACGCCGAACGTCCTGACCGAGGATACGGCCGACATGACGATGGCGCTGATCCTCGCCGCACCGCGCCGCCTCGCGGAGGGTGCACGCATCCTCACCGACCGCCGGGGCGAATGGTCGGGCTGGTCACCGACCTGGATGCTCGGCCGGCGCATCTGGGGCAAGCGTCTCGGCATCGTCGGCATGGGCCGCATCGGCACGGCCGTCGCAAAGCGCGCCAAGGCCTTCGGCCTTTCCATCCACTATCACAACCGCAACCGCGTGAATCCCCAGACGGAAGACGCGCTGGAAGCGACCTACTGGGACAGCCTCGACCAGATGCTGGCCCGCGTCGATATCGTTTCGGTCAACTGCCCCTCGACACCCGCCACCTTCCACCTGCTTTCGGCCCGCCGCCTGGAGCTGATGCAGCCGACCAGCTACATCGTCAACACGGCGCGCGGCGGCATCATCGACGAGACGGCGCTGATCAAGTGCCTGCGGGAAGGCAAGATCGCCGGCGCCGGCCTCGACGTCTTCGAGAACGAGCCGTCGGTCAATCCGAAGCTCCTCAAGCTGGCCGCCGAAGGCAAGGTCGTTCTGCTGCCGCATATGAGCTCGGCGACGATCGAGGGCCGCGTCGACATGGGCGAGAAGGTGGTGATCAACATCCGCACCTTCTTCGACGGCCACCGCCCGCCGGACCGGGTGCTGCCGAGCCGGGTCTAAAGCGACTTGCGCATCTCGATGGCGGTGATGCGCGTAAAGCCTGGATGGGCGTAGGCGCCCGTCCGCACGAAACCCCAGCGAGCGAAGGTTTCATGGTTGGCGATGAGCTCGATGCGGGTTTCGAGCCGCAGGGCCGGCAGGTTCCCTGCGCGGGCGAGCGCTTCGGCGCGCTCCAGCAGGCGACGACCGAGGCCATTGCCCTGCTGGTTGCGGGCGACCGCGAGCTTGCCGATATAGAGCGCCCCGTCCTCCGGCCGGCAGAAGATGCAGCCCACGAGGGCCTCTCCATCCTCTGCCACGAAGGCGATCTCCTGCCGGGCCTTGGCGGCAAGCGTCTCCGGCGTCAACAGATGGGCGGACGATGGCGGGTCGATGACGCCGTCCATGGAAGCGAAGGCCGCAAGGATAAGCGCCAGCAGGTCCTCCCAGCGGTCGAAATCCGGACCGATCTCGACGATATCCGTCATCGGGCCTCCGGTGTGCGCCGCTTGTATTTCAGCGTCTCGAAGCGCGCGGCCAGCCCGTCGTAGAGCAGCAGCCGTCCGACCAGTGGTTCGCCGGCGCCCGTGACCAGCTTGATCGCCTCCATCGCCATCAGCGTGCCGATGACGCCCGTCAGCGCGCCGACGATGCCGGCCTCCGCGCAGGCGGGCACGACGCCGGGCGGCGGGGCGGAGGGGAAGAGATCGCGGTAGCCGGGATTGAGCGCGCCGTCCGCCCCGGCTTCATAGGGCTTCAGCACCGTCAGCGACCCATCGAAGCGGCCGACGGCGCCGGTGACGAGCGGAATGCGTGCTGCCTCCGCCCCATCGGCCGCGGCATAGCGCGTGTCGAAATTGTCCGAACCGTCGATGAGAAGGTCGTAGCCGGCCAGCAGGCGCGGGGCATTGTCCGCCGTCAGCCGCTCGGCGATGCCGGTGAAGCGCACATGCGGGTTGAGGCGGGAAACCGCCGCCTCGGCGCTGGCGATCTTCGCCGTGCCGAGGCCGGCGGTGTCGTGGATCACCTGGCGTTGCAGGTTCGAGAGCGAGACCGTGTCGTCGTCGAGAACGCCGATATGGCCGATGCCCGCGGCGGCGAGATACTGGATGACCGGCGCGCCGAGGCCGCCCGCCCCGACGATCAGCACATGGGCCGTCTTCAGCTTCTGCTGACCTGCCCCGCCGATCTCGGCGAGCACGATATGGCGGCGATAGCGGTCGATCTCTTCGGAACTCAGCGGGTCGGTCATGAAAGGATGCCTCCGTTCGAGACGGTGAGAAACTGCGCGCGCGCACCAAGCGTATCGAACATCGCACGGTCGGTGCCGGTCATGAAGGCCTGGCCGCCGAGCGCATCGACGCGGTCGAAGAGGGCGGCCCTGCGGCCTTCGTCGAGATGGGCGGCGATTTCGTCGAGCAGCAGCACCGGCGCATGGCCGGTCATGCTCGCCACAAGCCCGGCATGGGCGAGGATGAGACCGACGAGCAATGCCTTCTGTTCGCCCGTCGAGCAGCGTTCGGCCTCCATGTCCTTCTCGCGGTGGCGGATGAGGAGGTCGGCGCGGTGCGGGCCGTCCAGGGTGCGGCCGGCGGCGGCGTCGCGGTAGCGGCCGTTTTGCAGCATCTCGAGATAGATCTCCTCGATCTCGTAGGCCGGGCGCAGCCATTCTTCGTCGAGGAAGCCGGACAGGCGCATCGTGGCGGAGGGGAACGGCCCGTCGTCACGCGCCGCCTCGACGAGGCCGGAGAGGAGACCGACGAGTTCGTGGCGGGCATGGGCCATGGCGACGCCCAGCTCCGCCATCTGCTTTTCCACCCCCGTCAGCCAGACGGGGTCGGGCCGCGGTTCGGAGAGCAGGCGGTTGCGCCCGCGCATCGCCTTCTCGAAATCCGTCGCCCGGCGGCCATGTTCGGGATCGAGCGACAGCACGAGCCGGTCGATGAAGCGGCGACGGTCGGCCGAAGGGCCGGTGAAGAGCCCGTCCATCGAGGGGGTGAGCCAGAGCACGCGCAGGTGATCGAGCAGTTCATCGACCGTGCGGGCCGGCGTGCCGTTGATGCGCAGCTTTCGCGCCTGTCCGTCCTCGCCGCCCTCCGTGCCGGTGCCGATAGCGACCTCGCCCGTCATGCCCTCGAGGGTGGCGAAGACGGAAAAGCCGTTGGCACTGCCGGCGCGCGGCACGTCGCCATAGGCGGCGCGGCGCAGGCCCCGGCCGGGCGAGAGGAATGAGACGGCTTCCATGAGATTGGTCTTGCCGGCGCCGTTCTGTCCCGTCAGCACGACATGCCGCCCGTCGAGCGGCAGCGACAGGCCCGCATAGTTGCGGAAATCCGTGAGTTTGAGGCGGGAGAGGAAGACCTTGTGCGGCATGGGTCGAGAGCTAGAGCATTTTTCGCCGGAGTGGAATCACTTCGCGGCACATTCGTCGGGCAACAACAGAAAGATGGGATGGCGGGCCGGCGGACACAACCGTGTGAGCGCGGTTGCTTCACGCGGCGGCAGCGGGTAATCCATGGGTCCGCCCGCTTTGCACACTCCCCTCCCAGCCAGCAGGTTCCCCTTGTCCGCACGTCCCGTCTTTGCCCGCAGTTTCTCCGCCTTCCTCTTCGACATGGACGGCACGCTTCTCAATTCCGTTGCCGCCACTGAGCGTGTCTGGGGCCGTTGGGCGCTGAAGCACGGGCTCGACGTTGCGACCTTCCTGCCCACCATGCATGGCGTGCGCGGCATCGACACGATCACCCGGCTCGGCCTGCCCGGCGTCGACCCGGCCGAAGAGGTGAAGGAACTGGAACGCGGCGAGCTCGAGGATCTGGGCGGCATCGTGCCCATTCCCGGCGTGCTGGCCTTCCTTGCCGCGCTGCCCGCCGAACGCTGGGGCATCGTGACCTCGGCGCCCGTGGCGCTTGCCCATCGCCGCCTTGCCGCCGCCGGCATCCCGTTGCCGAACATGATCGTGACGGCGGAAGATGTCAGCAAGGGCAAACCGGCGCCGGAAGGCTACATCCTCGGCGCAAGGCGCCTCGGCTTCGATCCGGCCGATTGCCTCGTCTTCGAGGACGTGCCGGCAGGCATTCTGGCCGGTGAGAGCGCCGGCGCGCATGTGGTCGCGATAACGGCGACGCATCACCACGCCATCGAGACCAGCCATCCCCGCCTGTCGAGCTACGAAGACGTCGCCACCGAAATCGAGGCGGATGGCGGCCTGCGGCTCGTCTACACGGCGGGCTGAACGATCAGGCGGCCGGCTTCACTTCAATGCCGGCCAGCACCATGTCGAGCACGCCCTCGATTTCGGCGTCGGAGACCTCCAGCCGCTCGGTGAGGAGGCGGCTCCAGGCGAAGCTCGAAAGCATTTCCATCACCAGTTCGGGGCGCACGTCATCGCGCACCTCGCCGCGCGCCTGTGCTTTCTCGATGATCTTGCCGCTCTGGCTGCGGCGCTCGGCCATATAGGCAGAAAGGGCGGCGAGCGCATCCGGCTCGCCCTGTGCCTTCGCCACCACGCAGCGGAAGACGGCGCCGCTGGTGCCTTCGCCCCAGGTGGCCAGAAGTCCCGTCAGATAGGCCCGCAGATCGTCGCGCACATTGCCCTTGTCGGGGAAATTGAAGTTCACCTTCTTGCGGCAATGATAGACGTCGAGCAGCAGCGCGGCCTGCGAGGGCCACCAGCGATAGATAGTCGGCTTGCCGGCGCGCGCGCGCCGCGCCACCGCCTCGATGGAAAAGCCGCCGAGCCCGTTTTCCATCAGAACCGCTTCGGCTGCCTGAAGGATCGCCTCCTGGCTGGCGGGGTTGCGCGTGGCGCCGATGGATCGGCGCGGGGCCTGTGTCTCTGCCTCTGTCATGTCCATTTCCTTTTTTCCTGCTGTAGCACGAAAGGTACTTGAACGGAACGTTTCGTTTCTATATAAACGAAACGTTCCGTTCTATAAAGGCTCCTCCCATGACCCAGGCCTCTCCCGCCCGCAAACTCTCCAAGCCGCATCTCGCGCTTGCCACGCTCCTGCCCGTCTATCCGCTGATCACCGCGATCCTCTACATCGTGCTGCCGCTGACCGAGGGCTGGACCACCTGGCAGCGCACGGCGGTCATCACGCCGATCATGGTGTTCGCCATGGTCTTCGTGGTTTCCCCCTTCGTGCAGAAGCGCTTCGCCAACTTCATCCTGCGCGTAAAATGAAAAAGCAACGGTGTTAGGCGTCAATCGTGGTTGCTGATTGATCACGCATTCTGGCGTTAAGAATGACGATCATCTTCCGCATGACGGCGACGAGGGCGACCTTTCCCGGTTTGCCTTTTGCCTTGAGGCGCTGGAAGAGCGCCTTCATGTCTGGATCGAAGCGGATTGCCGGCAGGGCCGCGATATAGAGCGCATCCCTGACCGGCCTTCGACCTCCGGCGATCATCCTCTTGCCCCGCATCAGGCCGCTATCCCGGTTAAGCGGCGCAACCCCGACCAGCTTGGCGATCTGCCCCTTGTCGACGTGCCCCAGTTCCGGCAGGCCGGCGATCAGGAAACAGGCTGTGCGCAGGCCGATCCCCTTGAGCGACATCAGCACAGCGGCCTTGCTTTTGAGAGCCGCATCCGCCTTCAGGCAGTCGGTCATCGCCTCGATGACCGACTGACGCTGCTCGATGAGGAAGCGCAACGTCTCCTCGATCCATTCCCGCGTCCTGCCACCGGCGTTGCAGGTCAGCTTTTCCCGCCGGTTCTTCTCCTGCACGATCATGTGCGACAATTGCCTGTAGCGTGACACCAGATCGACCAGCATTGTCTGCCCCGGTGAAGGTGGCGCCAGAACCTTGCTCTCCATGCGCCGTCCATAGTCGGCGAGCACGAAGGCATCGATCCTGTCTGTCTTGGAGAGCTGGCCGCAGGCGCGGGCGAACTGCCTGATCTGCTTTGCATTGACCTTGGCGACGGGCAGGCGGGCGGCGAGCAAGGCGTCGACCACACCGCGTTCATAGCCGCCGGTCGGCTCGATCACCAGGCGCTCTATCCCCACGAGATCGGCCATGAGAGCGATGAACGTGCAAATGCCTTCAGCCGTGTTGGCAAAGGTCGCCACCTGTCGTTCCGGCAGGATGCAGATGTCGAATGACGATTTCGATATGTCGATGCCGACAAAACGGCTAGCATGGGACACGAGGCTGGTCTCCCTTATACGCGAGCGCGAAGCTCTCTCAACGGTTCGACGAAGCCTCGAAATGCGCGAAGGGTTCTGCTTTTTTCCGAACGGAAAGTTCAAGCCGGCTAAGGCCCAACCGCTCTACGCACCGTCATCTAGGTGTTGCAACCACCCAAATGACAAACGAGGCCGGAGCATCATAACCGATGCTCCGGCCTCGCAATGTATAAGCCGGGGTCTTGCGACCCCGGCTTTCCTTGGTCCGGTTCTAAATGCTCAGGCGGCCGGCTGGCGCGTCTTGCGCAGGTAAGGCAGCACCGTATCGAAGGAGCCGAAGCGCGTGATCGCGTCTTCGTTGGAAACGGCGGCGGTGATGATCACGTCGTCGCCCTGCTGCCAGTTGGCCGGCGTTGCGACCTGATGCTTGCTGGTGAGCTGGATCGAATCGATCGCGCGCAGGATTTCCGCGAAGTTGCGGCCCGTCGTCATCGGGTAGGTGAGGATCAGCTTGATCTTCTTGTCCGGGCCGATGACGAAGACCGAGCGCACGGTGGCGTTGTCTGCGGGCGTGCGACCTTCCGAGCTTTCGCCGGCAGCGGCCGGCAGCATGTCATAGAGCTTGGCGACCTTCAGGTCCTTGTCGCCGATCAGCGGATATTCGACGTCGAAGCCGGTGGCGGTGCGGATGTCGGCCTTCCACTTGGTGTGGCTGTCGACCGGGTCGACGGAGATGCCGATGATCTTGACGCCGCGCTTGCGGAATTCGCCTTCGATGCCGGCCATGGCGCCAAGCTCGGTGGTGCAGACCGGGGTGAAGTTCTTCGGGTGCGAGAAGAGCACGGCCCAGCCGTCGCCGATCCACTCGTGGAAGCCGATCTGGCCGGCCGTGGTGTCGGCGGTGAAGTCCGGAGCGATGTCGTTGATGCGAAGGCTCATGGGTTCGTCCTCTCTGTCGTGCGGGGAGCGCGGGCAAGGTGCCCGCAAGAATAGGTCCGGCCGGTAGATAGACCGAAAAACCGGCCTTGCCTATAGCGGCACGCTGCCGCGCGGAGGCGGGAAAGAGCGCAACTTTGCGCCGATCGCGGCGCGGAGAAGACGCCTTTCGGCAAGTCCTCGCCGAGACGCCAAACCGTTCTCCAAAGCCGGTGCGGGAAGGAAAGGCGATTTTATTTCAAACGGACGGGAAAACCGTCCCTCAGCCGTCGATTTCCGCCCGCCCGCTGGTGAGATCGACGATCAGGCGGCCGATCTCTTCGGCCCTTTCCGCCGGTACGCGGAAGGAAAGGCGCGCGCCCGTATCGTGATAGGTTTCCTCGTCCATCACCAGGCCGGCAAAGGCGGCAAGCCGCGCCTTGACTAGCGCGAGGTCGGAAAAGCCGAGCGAGACGGAGAGTGCGGTGCGCTCGACATATTCGGTCTTGGCCGCCGCGCGCAGGCAGGCCGCCGCCGTGCCGCCATAGGCGCGAATGAGACCGCCGCTGCCGAGCAGGATGCCGCCGAACCAGCGCGTCACCACCACCAGCGTGCGGTCGAGCGCCTGACCGTCGATCGCCTGCAGGATCGGCTTGCCGGCGGTGCCGCTCGGTTCGCCGTCGTCACTGAAGCGATAGGCCTGACCGATGCGCCAGGCCCAGCAATTGTGGTTCGCCGCCGGCACCGAGACCTCGGCCAGCCGCGCCTTCGCCTCTGCCTCGCTGTCGACCGGGCAGGCAATGGCGAGGAACCGGCTCTTGCGGATCTCCTGCTCGAAATGTTCGGTTCTATCCAGCGTGTACAAGGCGGTTACCGGGTGGGTCGAGACCGTCTCGTATCCCTTCCGGCCCGCAGGCTTCAAGGGGCAAGTAGAACACTAAATCTATAGACTATTGACAGCCGCCACGATTTCGCCATGATGCTGAACGGATCGTAACAACGACGGAGGCAGTGGCATGATGTATCTCGGTGGCGTGACGCTCGGTTACTTCAACCTCTATCCGGTCGGCTTCCAGCCGAAGACCGAAGACGCCGGTTCCGACAAGGATCGGGGCAGCGTAACGGAAGAACGGCTTCCGCTCGAAGGCAGCCGTCTTTCCGCATCCCGCCGGCCGGTGCAGTGGCCGGTGCACGTCTTTTTCTGACGCGCCCTGAAAAATCATCCCTGATTTCTTGCAGGTCCCCGGCCGTCGCCGTCAGAAGGCCGTGACGGATTCGAGGTTGAGGCCGCGGATATCGCCGGCCGGTCTTGTCGCCGGATCGGTGCCGGGGCGCGGCGCAAGGCGGATCTGTTTCACGCTATCGGGCGTGAGATGGAACCAGTTGTCCGACGGCAGGAAGCCCTCGGCCTCGATTACCACGGACTGGGCGAAGCGCTCCGCCGACAGATCGAGCACCCAGCCCTGTGCATCCTGATGAAGCATGGCCGTGAGCGTGGCGGGAACCGCCGCCGCCGCCCGGCCGCGCGGAAAATGGAATGCCTCGGCGACCACGGTTCCGTCCGCATCGACCAGCCGGCCGACCGTCACGTCATGCGCGGGCGCGCCGAAGCGGAAGGCATAGGTCGTATCGAAGAAGGCGCCGAAGAGCTCCGTTGCCGGCAGCGTCAGCGCCGCATGCGGCGCAAGCGCGAGCTCCGTGCGACCCGAAACGACGGGCTGACGACCGTGGCGCAGGCAGGTGAGTTCCAGCGTCAGGTGCCGTTCGTCGGCGCTGTCGTTGATCACATGCGCGTCGAGACCGTTCGTGCCCTCGTCGGAAAGGGCGATCTGCACCGGACGGAAGGCGCGGCGCAGCGCATGCCAGGCGGATTTCGGCACGCCCGTCGCATCGACGATGCCCCAGCCGGCGCCGGGCAGGAGATCCTGGAAGGTCCAGACGAGCGCGCCGTTGCAGGTCGATTGCGGGCGGCGCCATTCGGCGAAGGTCGCCTCCATCACCTCGCCGACGGCGGCGCGTGAGAGATCGAGATAACGGGTCGGATTCTCGCGGCGCAGGCGCGCCGGGTCTTCGCCGTAGAGGAGGCCGAGATAGTGGTCGCGCACGTCCTCGAAATCCCAGGAGGCGCCGCGGTCGCGCGGCACGCGCGCCTTCCAGCGCGGGTCGTGCACGGCCGGCACCGGCAGGTGGCTGTCGAGCGTCGGTTGTTCCGGCACATTGGCGAAAGCGAGGCTTTCGGCGGCAAAGCGCACCCCGGCGCGGCGCGCATCCTCCAGCGGCCGGCAATAGGCGCCGACGCCGTAGTAGTGCGTGACGCCGGCATTGGGCGAAAAGGGCATGGCGCCGCCGCTCGGGGCGTTCTCCACATAGGGCACGTCGGGCCGATGCGCGGCGACGAGGGCAGGCAGGATGTCACGCGTCAGCGGACCGGCCCAGGCCGCTTCCGGCAGGCCGAGCATGGCTGCCTGCTGGTCGATCTCGCTGCCGCCGCACAGCACGGCAAGGCAGGGGGCCGCGGCCGTGGCGTCGAGGAATTGCGAAATCTCCCTGCGCACGGTCTCGATGAAAGCAGGATCGTTAGCCGGGTAATCGAAATTGGCGAACTGGAAATCCTGCCAGACCATCAGCCCGAGCTCGTCGCATAGCGCGAAGAAGTCAGGCGTCTCATAGGCCATGGTGCCGCCGATGCGCAGCATGTTCATGTTCGCTTCGGCGGCGAGCGTCAGAAGGGGCTCATAACGTGCGCGCTCACCCGGCAGGTCGACGATATCGGCATTGGTCCACACCGCGCCGCGGCAGAAGACCCTTGCGCCGTTGACGATGAGGGCGAAGTCGCGGCCATCGGCGCCGCGGTCGATCTCGATGCGGCGGAAGCCGGTGCGGCCGAGTTTGTGGCGCGCGCCATCGACGACGAGCCAGATATCGTGCAGCACGGGCGCGCCATGCGTGCGCGGCCACCAGGCTTCGACATGGGGAATGGTGAGGCTGGCGCTGAAACTGTGGTCGCCATTGGCAATCGCTTCGACGCTTACGCCGGCGCATTCCACCCTTGGCGTGGTCGCGCAGTCGAGCGTGAAGCCGATCTCCAGCTGGCCCTTGCCGTTTTCGTGAAGGCGCGCGGAGAGGCGGATGTCCGAGGCATGGGCGGGGGTCGGCCGCGACAGGCGGACCGGCCGCCAGGGACCGGCCGCGTGAACCTCGGGGCACCAGCCGGGCATGCGGCCGAGCAGCGTGGTCCGAACGAGGCGCAGGCCCTGCGGCGTGATCATCTGCGGCCGCCAGCGGGCGCGCGGTCCGCGTTTTTCGAGATGCGGTTTCAGCGCGCGGAAGCAGAGAGCGAGGCAGTCGCTGCCGGTCAGCGTGACGGGCAGATCGTGGCGTATGAACATGCTGTCGCAGGTGTGCACGAGCGCGCCGTTCCACCAAATCTCGGTGATTGTCGCAAGACCGTCGAAATGCAGCACGGCATCGCCAGGGGCTTCGCCGGAAAGGTCGAGCACGTACCAGGCGTCGAGATGGTCGAGCGGTTCTGGCGCGGTGCGGTCGAAGCGGCCGGCGCGTTCGAGCGCGCCGGCGACGGTGCCGGGTACAGGCGCGTCGAGGAAATCGGAAAGGTCCTGCAGCGCTGCCGGGTCGGCAGCGGCGCCGGCCGGTGTCAGGGCCATGCGCCAGCCGGTGGAGAGCGCCTTTCCGGTCTCGGACATTCCGTCTTCCTTCAGTCGATGCGGGCGGCCAACAGGGCCATCAGATTATCCCACGCTTCGATCGCCGGATCGAGCGCCGTTGCCAGCGGACCGAACTTTCGCCGCGCCACGGCGCGGGCAAGCTGGAACTGCACGGATTTCGCCGTCTCGGAAATTTTCCGCGCGGCGTCGGCAGCCTCGTTCCCGGTGCCCAGCCAGTCGAGATGGCTGCCGGCAAGCTCGAAATTGGCGCCGAGCTGGCGCAGTGTGTTGAAGGCATATTTGTGGAAGAAGCCGAAGGGGCGGTCCGCCACGGCCTCGACCTGCTGCGAGAAGACCTTCGCAAAGGCCGCGACGGGGTTTTCCGCCGGGCGCCGTGCAAAATGCGCGGCAAGCAGGCGCTTGGCCGCCTGGCGCAGATGCGCCGCGTCGGGCTGCTGCTCCGGGAATTTCGAAAATTCCGTATAGGGCAGGAAGGGCAGGTCCTCCGGGCCATCGTTCAGGTGGAAGAGGCCGTCGAAATCCTCGCCCTCCAGCCGGAAGAAGCCGGCATTGTGGAAGTAGTCGAGCCGCTTGCTTTCAAGGTCCAGCCGGTTGATCGCCACCGTCGTCTTGCCGTGCTCCTGCCGGTAGGCGACGCCGCGGGTATCGGGCATGTAGAAACTGTCCATCTCGACGAGGCAGAGCCGGCCGCGCGCGATCTGTGTCGCGACATGGCTCTCCACTCGGTCGAAAATGGCCAGTTCCGTGCACCGGATACCGTAGAGCGTTTCGAGGTCTTCCAGCGGCACCTTGAAGAAGGTGAACTGGTCGCCCTCGAAATCCTGGGTCAGTGAAAAGCCGAGCATCGCCTCCGGGGCGGTGCCGAACGCGTTCAGCACCTCGATCCAGAGATCGACATAGCAATTCGTCTCCGGCCACATGCGCTCCGCGTCGTGCAGCGCGTGCGGCCGGTAGGTCTCGGGATCAAGCCCGGCGAAGACGGCGGTCATGTCAGTCCTGGTATCCCAGCACCTTGCGGACATCGACCGGCCAGGCGGCGATGTCGAGGCCGTGGCGGGCGAAGAGGGCAAGCGCAATGCGCTCCAGGCCGAAACCGACGCAGGCGGTATGCGCGACGTCGCCGTTTTCGAGGTTGAGCCCCCATTTCGCGCCGAACGCGTCCTGATGGTAGTTGAAGCTCATGCAGGCGGTCGGCTTGGCGGCCGAGGTCACCGGGATGAGCAGCTCGAACTTCAGGTTCTGGTCGCGCTGGTTGTTGGCGAGCATGCGGCCGGCGCGGCCGAAGAACGGGTCGTTGGCCACGTCCATCGTCACGTCGAGGCCGAGCTTGGCCATCATTTCGAGGCCGCGATCCATCCAGGTCTGGCGGAAGGTCGTCACATGCTCCTGCGTGCCCATGCAGACATATTCGCGCATGCGGAACAGCTGCTGGCGGGCCGGATCGTTCGACGGCTCGTGGCGGAAGCAGTAGGACTGGAGATCGTAGAGGCCGCCCTTGGCCGGCAGGCGGCCGCGCTTGGCGATCGTCGGGTAGAGCGGGTAGCAGGCCGCCGGCGTCAGCACGATGTCCGTCGCCTTCTGGTCCTTGGTCCAGTCACCACCGACCTCCATGCATTGCAGGAGGCTCATATGGTCGAGTTCGCCGCCGCAGAAGCTGTGCACGGTGCCGGCAAGCTGCGGGAAGCTCTTCATGTAGCCGCTGGATTCGAAATGCGCGCGGTTCATGCCCGGCGGGAAGCGCATGGCTTCCGCGCCATCGACGCCGCCATAGGCGTCGATCAGCCGTTCGAAGCGGGCAATGACGTCCTCGAAGGCGCCGCTGCGGCCGTAGAGGCCTTCGACGCCCGTGTCGATGAGAAGGCCCGTATCGAAGAGCCGGTCGAGAAGGGAGGTCTGCATGTCCATGGTGTCACCCGATCAGGCTGGTGTCCTGCTTGTGGACAAGCAGGAGGTTCGACGTGTTGCCGAGGATGCGGTCGTTGGAAATCATCAACTGGGCGGAATGCGCGTCGCGCAGGTGCCGGCCGAGGCTGAACGGCGTGCCGTTCTTGTAGCCCATGATGCCGACGATCAGCATGGCCTGGTTGATGATGGCGAGGATCGTCTCGGAGGAGGCGATCTTCACGTTGTTCATCGCCACGGCGAAGCCCATGGAAGAAAGCCGGTCCGGGTCCGCCTTGGCGGCTTCATATTCCTTGAGGCCGGCGATGGTGTTGGACTTGACGAGCTGCAGCAGGTTCGACGCCTCGGCAAGGCGCAGCGCGCCGGGCGGCGTCACGCCGGGGCTCTTGCGGGCCGCGGCACGCACGAAGGCCTGCGCCCGCGACACCGCGTTGACGGCGATGCCATACCAGACCGCGCTCCACAGCAGATGCGAGGTTGCGAGCATGGACTGGGCGGCGATTTCCGCGAAGGGCTTCGGAAGGATCTGTGCCTTCGGCGCCTCGCCCTTGAAGAGCCAGCCGTCCGAGCAGGTGCCGCGCATGCCGAGCGTATCCCAGACATGGGTCTGCTCGAGCGTATACTGGTCCTTGGTGAAGACGGTCATGACCTGGTCGGTCGAGGCCGCATCCGCGTGGGAGCGGGAGGTGATGAGAATGGCATCCGCATGGGCGCCGTAGGAGATGACGGTGGCGTCCTTGCTGAGGCGGCAGGTGTCGCCGTCGATCTCGATGGCGCAGATGCTGTTGCGCAGGTTGCCGCCGATGCCGCCTTCGGTCGTCGCCGAGGCGAGCAGCAGCTGTTCGTCGGAGACCCGGCGCATGAAGGCCGAGTGCCAGGCATCGCCCGCCCCGTGCGAAACGAGGCTCGACAGCTTGATATGGTGCATGGCGAAGACCATGGCCGCCGCCGAGCAGCTCTGTCCGAGCAGCGAGCAGACCTCGGCGATCTCGGAGATCGACGCATCCTCGCCGCCGAGGCTGGCGGGAATCTGGATGGACAGCAGCCGCTCGGCGATCATGGCGTCGACCGCTTCCCGGGGGAAACGGCCCTTGACGTCCACGTCGTCGGCATGGGCCGCGGCCACGGCGGAAACGCGCTCGGCGCGCTCCGTGAGGCTGGAGCCGATGGTGAGGGTCATTCGGCGGCCTCCGCATTGCCGACGAGGCTCGAAACGGCCCGCGTGATCGCGTCGATGCTCTGGAAGGACTTGCGGTTGAGCAGGTTGTCGGGGAACTCCACGTCGAAGGCTTCCTCGATGCCGAGCATCACCTGCACGGAGGCGAAGGAGGACAGGCCCGCCGCATAGAGGTCGGCATCGTCGGCGAGCGTATCGACCGGAACCGGGAGGCCACCGTGTTTGCCTAGGATATCACGGATCTTCTGCTTCATGTTCTTCTCCATCGCTTCTTGCGGCCGGACAGCTGGCCTTTGCTTATCGTTCCCGGAAGGCTTACGCCGCGGTCGATAAGATCGGCTGAAGGGACATGGATAAGATTTTGTGAAACCCTGGCGGGCGCTGGATCACCTTGAAACGCGAGGTTTCCGTCAATTCTGAAGAAATCCTGAGCAAGGCTGATTCCCCAGCAGGTTGCGGGAAGGTAGCACTGTCCCGCAACGATACGGATTGCCCCCGTTCAGCTTTCGTTAGCCACGTTGCAAAAGCGCGCGGGAAAACGGGAATCCCTGCCCAAAAAGAGGTTTACCGCAGCGCGGGGCAGGCATCCCGCTTGGCTGGGAGCGCGCCACCCGCCGCCAGCGCGGCAAGCTGCGGCCGGTCGCCGGCGGGCGTCGGCTGGACGTTGAGCGGCTCGTCCGCCGACCACCAGTCGCCCGCCGCCCAATAGGTCCAGCCGGTCCAGACGCCGGCTTCCTTGCGCACCAGCGCCGTCATGCGGGCAAGGCCATCGAGGCAGGCCGGTTCGGCCGAGCCGCCGAATTCGCCGAGGAAACCGCGTTTGTCGTTGCGCTTCAGCCAGTCGGTAAAGCGCTCCAGCGCCTTCACTGCATCGTCTGCCCGCGCACAGGCGGCTGCCTTGCCGGAGAAATCGTCATCGAGATACTGGTGCACCTCGTAGGCGTGATTGTTGGCGGGGTCTTCGATCCCGAGCATGACGGTGCCGTTGGCACCACCCTCCCGTGGTTCCTCCCAGCTATGCGCGCCCGTCCAGATCGTGCCCGGCACGAGCACCAAATTCGTCGCACCCGCTTCGCGGATCGCCGCGATGGCGGCGTTGGCGGTGGCGAGCCATTGCGGGGCGGGCATGTCGTGCGGCTCGTTCATGAGGCCGAACTGCACGCCGGCATCGTCCTTGTAGTCCTCGGCAAGCCGCCGCCAGAAATCGGCGAAGGCGCTGTCCGGTACCGCCGGAGAGCCGATCTGCCCGTCGTCATAGTAGCCGTAGTTGTGCGGGTCGAGGATGACGGTCATGCCGGCCGCGCGCAGCGCCTTGACGGTCGCCGCAAGCCGGTCGCGTTCCGCCTTGTCGAAGCCGCGGCCAAGGCGCGGCTGCAGCCGCTCCCACTTGAACGGCAGGCGCACGGCATTGAACCCCTTGCCGGCGACATAGGCGATGGTTTCGGCGGAGGGGTAGATGTAGTCCTTGCCATAGGTGCCCCGTCCCGTGCCGAACTCGGCGCCGGCCAGGTTGATGCCGGCAAGGCAGGCCGCGCCGGCCTGGGCGGGCATGGCGAGTGCCGTCAGGCAGGCCGTCAGCCGAAAAAGCGCGCTTGCGGAAAATGAGGATCGCATGCCATGCCTCCATCGCCGCCGCATCGTGCCGGGGCCGGACCGATCAAGCGGCAGGCAGCGTTAAGGCCGCGTTAAGCCTGCCCTTGCCGGTGCGGTGGATTTAGGCGATTGCCAGCGGGAATGCATCCGTCTAGAGCCGGAGGCATCCCTCCCGGGCGCTCTCCCCGCGCCGCCAACAGGTTCCGCTCCATGACCGTCTCCGAGACTGCCGCTCCCCTGTCCACCGCGAAGCGCCATCCGCTCCGGGTGCTGCTCTCGCTTGTCAGCGAAGAGAAGGGGCGCGTCCTGCGCGCCGTTGCCTCCTCCGTCATCAACAAGGTCTTCGACGTCATGCCGGAGATTCTCATCGGCATCGCGCTCGACGTGGTGGTGCGCGGCAAGGATTCCTTCGTGGCGAAGGTCGGCATCACCGATCCGGTGCAGCAGCTCACCCTGCTCGGTATCGCCACCTTCCTCATCTGGTTCGGCGAGTCGCTGTTCGAATATTTCTACCAGATTCTCTGGCGGGGGCTGGCGCAGGACGTGCAGCACCGGCTGCGCATCCTGTGCTACGACCACGCCCAGCACCTGCCGACGAGCTTCTACGAGGAAAACCGTTCCGGCGACCTCGTCGCCGTGCTGAACGACGACATCAACCAGCTTGAGCGTTTCCTCGACCGCGGCGCCAACGAGCTGATCCAGACCTTCTCCGCCGTTATCCTCGTCGGCGCGGTGTTCTTCATCGTCAGCCCGCTCATTGCGGTCATCGCCTTCACGCCGGTGCCGGCGATCATCGCGGGCGCCTTCTGGTTCCAGCGGCGGGCGCAGGCGCGCTACGATGCGGTGCGGGCGCG
The DNA here is from genome assembly GCF_020535545.1 of Roseateles sp. XES5. Lineage (NCBI taxonomy): Bacteria > Pseudomonadati > Pseudomonadota > Betaproteobacteria > Burkholderiales > Sphaerotilaceae > Roseateles > Roseateles sp. XES5. The sequence goes on along the minus strand of NZ_CP084752.1, from coordinate 1,650,760 downwards.
GGCCGGCGGCCTCGGCGCACGCCTCACCACCAACCTGCAGGGCCTGCAAACGATCCGGGCCTTCGGCGCCGAAGCGCGCGAGACGGCCTCGCTGACGAAGGAAAGCCTCGGCTATGTCGAGGCGAACCGTGCGGCGATCCGCGTCTCCTCCGCCTTCATTCCGATCATCCGCATGGCGATCCTCTCCGGCTTCCTCGCCACCTTCCTCATCGGCGGCTGGCTGACGCTGACCGGCCAGATGCAGGTCGGCGCCTATGGTCTCCTCGTCTTCCTCACCCAGCGCCTGCTCTGGCCGATGACCGGCCTTGCCGAGATTGCCGATCTCTACGAGCGCGCCATGGCCTCGACCCGCCGTATCCTGCGCCTGCTCGACGAGCCGCGCGGCGAACCGCATGGCGATCACGATGCCGTGGTCGCCGGACGCTTCGAGATCGACGGCGCGGGTTTCCGCTATGCGACGAGCCCCGGCGGCGTCACGGATATCAACCTCGCCATCAAGGCGGGCGAGACGGTGGCCCTTGTCGGCCCCACCGGCAGCGGCAAGTCCACGCTGATCAAGCTGCTCGGGCTCTTCATCCGCCCGCAGAAGGGCCGCATCCTGCTCGACGGCGTGCCGCTTGCGGATTGGTCTGGCGCGCGGCTGCGCAAGAGCATGGCCTGGGTGCCGCAGGAGGTGACGCTGTTTGCCGGCTCGATCGCCGACAACATCGCCTATGGCCGGCCGGAGGCGAGCCGCGCCGCAGTGGAAGAGGCCGCGCGCATGGCGGAAGCGGATGGCTTCATCCGTGACCTGCCCGACGGTTACGACAGCCAGATCGGCGAATACGGCCAGAAGCTCTCCGGCGGCCAGCGCCAGCGCATCGCGCTCGCCCGCGCCCTCCTCATCGACCCGGCCATCCTCATCCTCGATGAGGCGACGAGCGCGGTCGACAACGAGACGGAAGCGGCAATCCAGCGTTCGCTGGCCAAGATGAAGGGCAAGCGCACCGTGATCCTCGTCGCCCACCGGCTCTCGACCGTGGTCCATGCCGACGCCATCCACGTGATGGAGGCGGGGCGGATCATCCAGTCCGGCTCGCATGGCGAGCTGGTCGACCGTCCCGGGCTCTATCGCAACCTCTGGAACATCCAGACGGGGCATGCGGAGATTGTCGAGGACTGAGGTCCCGGCGGGAGCGAACGGGTCGGGCTGCCTCGCGTGAAGCAGCCCGTGATGGTCAGTGCGCCTCGTCCCAGTTCACCGCGGCACGGGCGTCCACCTTCAGCGGCACTTTCATCGACAGCGCCGGCATGGAGGCGTTTTCCATGACGTCGACGATGACGGGGATGGTCTTGTCGACCTCGCCGTCCTCGACCTCGAAGATGAGTTCGTCATGCACCTGCAGCAGCATGCGGGCCGAAAGGCCGGCGGCGGCGAGGGCCGGTTCCATCTTCACCATGGCGCGGCGGATGACGTCGGCGGCCGAACCCTGGATCGGCGCGTTGATCGAGGCGCGCTCGTTGAAGGCGCGCACCGAAGGGTTGGACGACTTGATTTCAGGGTAGTGCGCGCGGCGGCCGAAGATCGTTTCGACATAGCCATGCTCCCGGGCGAAGGCCTTGGTGCTGTCCATGTAGTCCTTGATGCCGGGGAAGCGCTCGAAATACTTCTTGATGTAATCGCTCGCCTCCGAACGCTCGATGGAGAGCTGGTTGGCGAGACCGAAGGCCGAGATGCCGTAGATGATGCCGAAATTGATCGCCTTGGCGCGGCGGCGGATTTCCGACGGCATGCCGGCGACCGGCACGCCGAACATTTCGGAGGCCGTCATGGCATGGATGTCGACGCCGTCGGCAAAGGCCTGCTTCAATTGCGGTATATCGGCGACATGGGCGAGCACGCGCAGTTCGATCTGGCTGTAGTCGGCCGACACCAGCTTGTGGCCGGGTGTCGAGATGAAGGCCGTGCGGATCTTCCGCCCCTCGGCGGTGCGAACCGGAATGTTCTGCAGGTTCGGATCCGAGGAGGAGAGGCGGCCGGTCGTCGTCGCGGCGAGCGCATAGGACGTGTGCACGCGCTTCGTCTCGGGATGCACGAAGCCGGGCAATGCGTCGGTATAGGTGGATTTCAGCTTGGTGAGCTGGCGCCAGTCGACGATCTTGCGCGGCAGGGGAAGGCCCTGCGCGGCAAGGTCCTCCAGCACCTGTGCGGAGGTCGACCATTGGCCGGTCTTGGTCTTCGACGCGCCGGGCAGGGCCATCTTGCCGAACAGGATGTCGCCGAGCTGCTTGGGCGAGCCGATGTTGAAGCGTTCGCCGGCCAGCTCGTAGATCTCGTCCTCGAAGGCGGCCGCGCCCTGCGCCAGCTCGCCGGACAGGCGCGAGAGCACCTGCCGGTCGATGGTGATGCCGCGCTCTTCCATGCGGGCGAGCACCGGCACCAGCGGCCGTTCCAGCCGCTCGTAGACGGTCGTCATGCGCTCGGCGGCAAGCCGCGGCTTGAGCACGTGCCAGAGGCGCAGCGTCACGTCGGCGTCTTCCGCCGCATAGGCCGTGGCGCGGGAAATATCGACCATGTCGAAGGTCTGCGCGCCCTTGCCGGAGCCGGCGACGTCCTTGTAGGCGATCGGCTTGTGGCCGAGCCAGCGCTCCGAAAGCGTGTCCATGCCGTGCGTCGTCACGCCCGCATCGAGCGCATAGGACATCAGCATCGTGTCATCGAAACCCTGAACGGTGATGCCGTGGCGGCGCATGACGAGATAGTCGTATTTGAGGTTCTGCGCGACCTTGAGGACGGACGGGTCCTCAAGCAGCGACTTCAGCCGCTCCAGCGCGGCGCGGATGGGGATCTGCCCTTCGGCAAGCCCGCCGCCGAGAAGGTCGCCGACGCCCGTCTTGTGGTTCAGCGGCACGTAGCAGGCGCGGATCGCGATGCCCGTAGGGTCCTTCGCATTGTCGGCAATGGCGAGCGAGAAGCCGCAAAGCTCGGCCTGCATGGCGTCGAGCGAGGTCGTCTCGGTATCGAAGGCGACGAGGCCGGTTTCGCGTGCAGCGGCGATCCAGCGGTCGAGCGTTTCGAGGTCGCGCACCGTCTCGTAGGTGGAGTGGTCGATGGGGCTCGTGGAGAAACGCTCCGCGCGGGCGGCTGCCAGCGCCGCGGGGGTCGCTTCGCCCGGCCGTGCGGTCGGCAGCAGGGTCGTGGCCGCCCCGGCCGCAGTCTCGTTGCCGTCGAGGACCAGAGCCGGGCCGGCGACATCGCCCTTGTCGAGATCCGGGCCATGCGCCTCCGCGCCCCATTCGACCGGCACGTTCGCTGCCTCGATGGCGCCGGCGTCGCAGGCGCAATCTTCAGCCACGCGCCGCGTCAGCGTGGTGAATTCCATGGCCTTGAGGAAGGCGATGAGCTTCGGCCCGTCCTGCGGATGCAGGATCAGCTCGTCGAGCGGCATGTCGAGCGGCGTATCGGTCTTCAGTGTGACGAGCTGGCGCGACAGCAGCACGAGTTCGCGGTTGGCGATGATGTTCTCGCGCCGCTTGACCTGCTTGATCTCCTCGGCGCGGGCAAGCAGCGTATCGAGATTGCCATATTCCTCCAGAAGCTGGGCGGCGGTCTTCGGGCCGATGCCCGGCACACCCGGCACGTTGTCGGTGCTGTCGCCGGTCAGCGATTGCAGGTCGATCATCTTTTCCGGTGGCACACCCCATTTCTCGATCACTTCGGGAATGGAGATCTGCTTGTCCTTCATGCCGTCATACATCGAGACGTTGGATGTCACGAGCTGCATGAGGTCCTTGTCGGAGGAGACGATGGTGACGCCCGCGCCGCTTGCCTCGGCAAGCCGCGCATAGGTGGCGATCAGGTCGTCCGCCTCGTAGCCTTCCTTCTCGATGCAGGGCAGGTTGAAGGCGCGCGTCGCATGGCGGATGAGGCCGAACTGCGGGATCAGGTCTTCCGGCGGCGCGGTGCGGTTCGCCTTGTACTGATCGTAGAGTTCGTTGCGGAAAGTCTTCGAGGAATAGTCGAAAATGACCGCGAAATGGGTCGGCGTCACGCCCACGTCGGTGTTGCGCGCATCCTTCAGCAGCTTCCACAGCATGTTGCAGAAACCCGAGACGGCATTGACCGGCAAACCGTCCGATTTGCGGTTGAGCGGCGGGATGGCGTGGAAGGCGCGGAAGATGAAACCGGAGCCGTCGACGAGGAAGAGATGATCACCTTTTTTCATGGGGTGAATGGATAGCGCGGGCGGCCTGCCGCGTCCATCGTTCATTGCGCCCGGCAGGGCCTTTCAAGGCCCCGCAAAGCCTCACGCGAACGTTACCAATTTGTAATTTTCCGGGCGGCTTGAATCCCTTGAAAAGCCACATTCGGACACACAAATATTCCTCATCGGCACCTGATCAAGCCGCTGTCTGGCATACGGCCTGTCCCCCGCCGCGCCAGACTGAGGACAAAGGCCTTATCCCCCTCTCCGGGCCTTTGTCCATAATTCGGAAGAAGCTGCCGCGACAAGCCTCCTGTCGCCGGCGGCTTCTTTCATTCCGGGCGATGCATCGCCTGCGATCCATGCTTCCGATCCCCGCCCGATCCCTGCCCGATCCCTGATTGTCTTCCGCCGCGAACCGGCATAGCCTTCCCTCCATGGACTTTGACCGGAAGGAGTCGGTGGCATACCTCGCCAATCTCCTGGCGAAGGCGGCGTCCCGCGCACTTCAGGCGCGGGCGGATGGAGCCGGCTTTGCGCCCGGCCAGTTCCCCGTGCTGCTGGAATTGTGGAGCGGCGACGGTCTCACCCAGCGCGAATTGCTCGATCGGCTCGATATCGAACAGGCCACCATGGCCAACACCCTCTCCCGCATGGAGCGGGACGGCCTCATCTCCCGGCGCCGCCATCCCAAGGACAAACGCGCCCAGCTCGTCTTTCTCACGACGCGCGGCAGGAGCCTGCGCGAGACGGCGCTGACGGCCGCCTCCGCGACGGAAGAGGCGCTGTTCCAGGGCTTCCGCCGTTTCGAGCGGGAACTGGTTCTGGAATATATGCGCATGGCGCTCGCCAATCTCGGACGCGACCCGCGCGTCTGAGCGTCGCAAAGCCGTCAGAGGATTTGCTCTCGCCGACACGATCGGTCTAATGTCGCGCCGCAGTGCTTCTGATTTGTGCCTGTTGCCATCGCAAGGCCGCGTCCCGCGTCCTGGCGCAGCAGGCTTTAGGGATTCGACCATGACCAATATTCTCCCCGTCCTCGACCGCGCCAGCGCCGATATTCCGGCCAGCCTCGAACGCCTGTTCGAGCTGGTGCGCATCAAGTCCATCTCCACCGATCCGGCCTTCAAGGCGGAGTGCCGCCGCGCGGCGGAGTGGCTGGTCGCGGAACTGCGCTCGCTCGGCTTCAACGCCACGGTGCGCGACACGCCCGGCCATCCGATGGTCGTGGCCCATCACGACGGCGCCCGGCCTGACGCGCCGCATGTCCTGTTCTACGGTCACTACGACGTCCAGCCGGTCGACCCGCTGAACCTGTGGGACAACGATCCCTTCGAGCCCGCCGTGCGCGAGGTTGAGGGCGGCCGCCGCATCATCACCGGCCGCGGCACCTCCGACGACAAGGGCCAGCTGCTTACCTTCGTGGAAGCCTGCCGTGCCTACAAGGAAACGGTCGGCGCGCTGCCCTGCCGTGTCACCATCCTGTTCGAGGGCGAGGAGGAATCCGGCTCGCCGTCGCTGAAGCCCTTCCTCGAGGCCAACGCCGCGGAATTGACGGCCGATTTCGCGCTCGTCTGCGATACCAGCATGTGGGACGGCGACACGCCGGCGATCTCGGCGGGCCTGCGCGGCCTCGTCGGTGAAGAAGTCATCGTCAAGGCGGCGGACCGCGACCTGCATTCCGGCTATTTCGGCGGCGCCGCGGCCAACCCCATCCACATCCTCACCGACATCCTCGCCGGCCTGCATGACGAGACCGGCCGCGTGACGCTCGATGGCTTCTATGACGGCGTGGAAGAGACCCCGACGCAGATCAAGGCGGCCTGGGAAACGCTCGGCAAGACGGCGGAAAGCTTCCTCGGCGAGATCGGCCTGTCGATCCCCTCGGGCGAAAAGGGCCGCTCCGTGCTGGAACTCACCTGGGCGCGTCCGACGGCCGAGATCAACGGCATCACCGGCGGCTATACGGGCGAGGGCTTCAAGACGGTCATCGCGGCGGAAGCCTCGGCCAAGGTCTCCTTCCGCCTCGTCGGCAAGCAGGACCCGGCCAGGATCCGCGATGCGTTCCGCGCCTATGTGCGCGCCAAGATCCCGGCGGACTGCTCGGTGGCCTTCCACGCCCATGGCGGCTCGCCGGCGATCCAGCTTCCCTACGATTCGGACCTCCTGAACAAGGCCAAGTCCGCGCTGTCGGACGAATGGCCCAAGCCCGCGGTCGTCATCGGCATGGGCGGCTCGATCCCGATCGTCGGCGATTTCCAGAAGATGCTCGGCATGGAATCCCTGCTCGTCGGCTTCGCGCTGTCGGACGACCGCATCCATTCGCCGAACGAGAAATACGAGCTGCGCTCCTTCGAGAAGGGCATCCGCTCCTGGGTGCGGATCCTCGCTGCGCTCGCGGCGCGCTGACGCAGATGTGATGACGATGTTGGCCGGCATTAACCGCGAAGAACGGAAATGCTGGCCAACTGATCAACGACAAGGGCCGCACGCCGCAAGGCGACGACAGGCCTGCACGATGGGGAAAGGGCAAGGATGGCGCCAGGACGGAACGCGAAGGATTTCTGCTGCTCGGGCGGCGATGCGCTGGAAACCGGGGGCAAGGCAGGATGAAGCGGCTCAGGAAGTTCTTCTGGCCGCTCGTCAGTACCATCGCCATCGCCCTGTCGGTCTATATCCTCTACAGGGACCTGCGCGGCCTTTCGCTCGACGAGTTCGTGGCGAGCCTGCACGCCATTCCTGTCTCCGGCTGGGTCCTTGCCTGCCTCGCCACGCTTCTGGCCTATGCGGCGCTCGCGGCCTACGATCACCTGGCGCTCGAACATCTCGGCCACCGCATCTCGCTGTGGTTCATCACCCTCACCTCCTTCACCACCTATGCCTTGTCGCACAACATCGGCGCCTCGGTCTTCTCCGGGGCGCTCGTGCGCTACCGGGCCTACACGTCGAAAGGGCTGACGGGATCGGAGGTCGGGCTTCTCGTTGCCTTCTGCTCCTTCACCTTCGCGCTCGGCACCGTCATGCTGTTCGGCTTCGTGCTGGTGCTGGAGCCCGAGATCATCGGGCGATTTTCCAATTTCCTGCCCATCGAGGCGGCGCTCTCCACCGGCTTCGTCATCCTGGCGCTGGTGGCGCTTTACGTCATCGGCAGCCTTGTCGGCTTCAAGCCGGTCAATACGCGCTGGCTGAAGCTGGAATATCCGAAGCCCTCGCTGGTCTTCCGCCAGCTCGTCATCGCGCCCATCGAACTGATCGGCGCGGCGGCGATCATCTATTTCGTGCTACCGACAGGGGGCAATCCCGGCTATTTCGTCGTGCTCGGCATCTTCCTCGCCTCCTTCTCGGTCGCGCTGCTTTCGCATGCGCCGGGCGGCATCGGCGTGCTGGAACTCGTCTTCATCGCCGGCCTGCCGGATATGGATCCCGCGGCGGTGCTGGCCGCGCTTGCCGTCTTCCGCCTGTTCTACCTCATCGTCCCCTTCATCATGGCGCTGGTGGTGATCCTGATCTACGAGCGGTCGCGTTTCATCGCCCGGGCGAGCGGCGGCGAGGACTGAAACCACAGATGGTTTCGGTTCATGCACGGTTCAGGCGAATTCTTTCATGCTATGATCCGTCTAGTTCACTGTAAAACAGTGACATCCAAGGGAGACCGACATGAAGACAACGATCAAGACCGGCCTTTCCGCCGCCCTGGCCGCCGCCATGTTCGCCACGACCTTCGTCGCAGCGCCGGCTTTCGCCATGCCGCTGCCGAACGCCGGCGTTTCTCAGACCTCCAACGTCGAGCAGGTGCAGTATTATCGCGAACGTCGCGGCTGGCATAACGGCCATCGCGGCTACCGTCACGAGCGCCGTGGCTATCGCCGCCACTCGGACGGCTGGTGGTATCCGCTGGCGGCCTTCGGCGCGGGCGCGATCATCGGCGGCGCGATCGCCAATGACGGCTATGCTGAGCCGCGCTACGAGGGCATCAATCCGCGCCACACCGACTGGTGCTATGCGCGCTACCGCTCGTACCGCGCCTATGACAACACCTACCAGCCCAACTACGGCCCGCGGCGCGAATGCCTCTCGCCCTATTATTGAAACAGGTCTTTCGGGCGGCTCACGGGCCGCCCGATCTCTTCCCGGGTCGGGCGCCTTGTCGCTAAAGGCATGAACGCGCGTTCACCGCTTCTTAACCACCCCTTAAATCGCCGCATTTAAAGTTCAACGGACGGCAACGTTCCGAGGGCACAACCGACCGCTTATGGCAGCCAATCGAAAATCCCAGCGCATCGAACCGTCCTTCCAGGCATCGGGAGGACGCGAAGACGACGACGACTTCCACGTCGGCGCGGGTGATCGTGTTGCCGGCGGCGGGGGCCGCAAGGGCCGCGGCAAGCCGCCGAAGGCCGAGCGGCCGCGGCGCGGCGCCTCCGCTCGGCGCCGGGAACCGTCCGGCGGCATTTTCGGCCTCTTCCGCAGGCTCGTCTACTGGTGTGTCGTGCTCGGCATCTGGGGCGCCATCGGCGTCGGCGGCCTCGTGCTCTACTACGGCGCGCGCATGCCGAGCGCCACGAGCTGGTCGATCCCGGACCGGCCACCCAACATCAAGATCCTCGCCGTCAGCGGCGACGCCATCGCCAACCGCGGTCTCACTGGCGGCGAGGCGCTGTCGCTGGAAAACATGTCGCCCTATATCCCGCAGGCCGTCATCGCCATCGAGGACCGGCGCTTCTATTCGCATTTCGGCATCGACCCGCTCGGCCTTGCCCGCGCCATGCTGACCAACATCACCACCGGCCGCATGGTGCAGGGCGGCTCGACGCTGACGCAGCAGCTCGCCAAGAACATGTTCCTCTCGCCGGAGCGCACGCTGGAGCGCAAGGTGCAGGAAGTGCTGCTCGCCCTGTGGCTGGAGCATAAATATTCCAAGGACCAGATCCTTGCGATGTATCTCAACCGCGTCTTCTTCGGCTCCAATTCCTACGGCGTGGAAGCCGCGTCGCGGCGCTATTTCAACAAGTCGGCCCGTGACGTGAACCTCGGCGAGGCCGCGCTGCTCGCCGGTCTTCTCAAGGCGCCTTCGCGCCTTTCGCCCGCCCGAGATCCGGAAGCGGCGGAAGCGCGCGCCCAGGTCGTTCTCGGCGCCATGCGCGAGGAAGGCTACGTCACCGACACCGAGATCAAGACCGCGATGTCGCAGACGCCGGCCCGCGCCAAGAGCTACTGGTCCGGCGCGCAGCACTATGCCGCCGACATGGTCATGGCCCAGCTTCCCGGCATGATCGGCGACATCAAGGAAGACCTCGTTGTCGACACGACGATCGATCTCGATCTCGAGAAGAAGGCCGACGAGGCGATCTCCGCCGTGCTGGACAAGGAAGGCGAGAAGCTGAACGCTTCGCAGGCCGCGCTCGTCTCCATCGACGGCACGGGCGCGATCCGCGCGCTCGTCGGCGGGCGCGACTATGCGGAAAGCCAGTTCGACCGTGCCTCCAAGGCCAAGCGCCAGCCGGGCTCGGCCTTCAAGCCCTTCGTCTATGCGGCGGCGCTGGAAGCTGGTCGTTCGCCGCTTTCGGTGCGCAACGACGCGCCGGTGAAGATCGGCAAATGGACGCCGGAGAACTACGACCAGAAATACCGCGGCGAGGTGACGCTCGCCTCGGCGCTCGCCAATTCGCTGAACACCATCGCCGCCCAGCTCGTCATGGAGGTCGGCCCGGACGAGGTGATCAAGCTCGCCCGCCGGCTCGGCATCGAATCGGAACTGCAGTCGAACGCCTCCATCGCGCTCGGCACCTCGGAGGTGGCGCTGGTCGAGCTGACGGCCGCCTATGCGCCCTTCATGAACGGCGGCTACAAGGCAACGCCCCACATCATCCGTCGCATCTCCACCTCGGACGGCAAGGTGCTCTACGAGAACACCTACGACAATCCGCCTCGCGTGCTGGAGCCCAACATCGTTTCCCAGATGAACGGCATGATGATGCGCGTCATCACCGAGGGTACCGGCAAGAATGCCCGCATTCCCGGCTGGCAGGCCGCCGGCAAGTCCGGCACGACGCAGTCCTTCCGCGATGCGCTCTTCGTCGGCTACACGAGCAACCTGACGACGGGCGTCTGGTTCGGCAACGACGACGGCAAGTCGATGAAGAAGGTGACGGGCGGCGGGCTTCCGGCCAAGGCCTGGAGCCAGTTCATGACCGCCGCCCATGCCGGCCTGTCGCCCTCGCCGCTCTTCGGCACGGCGAATGGCGAGCCGGTGCTGGACGGCACCCAGCCGGTGCCGCAGGAAGGCGGCGACGAGCTCTTCGACATCATCTCCCGCACGCTCGGCACCGACGAGCGGCCGGCCGGCAATGGCGAGGCGGTGGCAAGCGACCAGACGGGCGCGGCGCCCCTCGACGACGGCCTCATCCCGCCCGCAGAGGTCGGCGGCGAACGCGAGACGGGCACACGCCGCACGACGCTCTTCGACTTCCTCGTCGGCGGCTGACGCGCCGAGCGCTGCGACGCCATCCTTTTTCCCGGAACGTCAGGCCGAAACGTCGCCTTTTGCGGGTTGGGGACGATTTCCTTCCGTAGGGCCGGCAAGAACGTCAAGCCATCCCTTGAATCGCGCGGCCGATTGCGGTTGATTGCGGATTGGGGCGACGGTGTATGAATTCCTTCCAGACACGCTGATTTTCGCGCGCTTTGCGGCGCGGCAATGTCTTGCAGTCGTCTGGAGGCGTCCTTATATACCCCGCAAAGCTTCGGTTCGGTCCGGCGCTTTCGATAAGACCATACCATTAGGGGCTGCCAAAAGAACGCCTGAATGGGTTCCGGCAGTTCGCTTGAAGGAGAGAATGACATGGCTAAAGTAATCGGTATCGACCTCGGGACGACCAATTCCTGCGTCGCCGTCATGGATGGCAAGGACGCGAAGGTCATTGAGAATGCCGAAGGCGCGCGCACGACGCCTTCCATGGTTGCCTTCACCGAAGACGGTGAGCGGCTGACCGGCCAGCCGGCCAAGCGCCAGGCGGTCACCAATCCGGAAAACACCCTCTTCGCCGTCAAGCGCCTCATCGGCCGCCGCTACGACGACAAGCTCGTCGAGAAGGACAAGGGTCTCGTTCCCTACAAGATCGTCAAGGGCGACAATGGCGATGCCTGGGTCGATGCCCGCGGCAAGGGCTATTCCCCGTCGCAGATCTCCGCGATGATCCTGCAGAAGATGAAGAAGACCGCCGAGGACTACCTCGGCGAGGAAGTGACCGAGGCCGTGATCACGGTGCCGGCCTACTTCAACGACGCCCAGCGTCAGGCCACCAAGGACGCCGGCCGCATCGCTGGTCTGGACGTCAAGCGCATCATCAACGAGCCCACCGCCGCGGCCCTGGCCTTCGGCCTGGACAAGCATGGCAAGGGCGACCGCAAGATCGCCGTGTATGACCTGGGCGGCGGCACCTTCGACATCTCCATCATCGAGATCGCCGATGTCGATGGCGAGATGCAGTTCGAGGTGCTGTCCACCAACGGCGACACCTTCCTGGGCGGCGAAGACTTCGACCAGCGCATCATTGACTACATCATTGCCGAGTTCAAGAAGGAACAAGGCGTTGATCTGACCAAGGACGTGCTGGCCCTTCAGCGCCTGAAGGAAGCCGCCGAGAAGGCCAAGATCGAGCTCTCCAACAGCTCGCAGACCGACGTCAACCTGCCCTACATCACGGCCGACGCCTCGGGTCCCAAGCACCTGAACATCAAGCTGACCCGCGCCAAGCTGGAGTCGCTGGTGGAGGAGCTGATCGAGCGCACCATCGAGCCCTGCCGCACCGCCATCAAGGACGCCGGTGTCAAGGTCAGCGAGATCGATGACGTGATCCTGGTCGGCGGCATGACCCGCATGCCCAAGGTGCAGGACAAGGTCAAGGAGTTCTTCGGCAAGGATCCGCGCAAGGATGTGAACCCCGACGAGGCCGTGGCCGTCGGCGCCGCCATCCAGGGCCAGGTCCTGGGCGGCGAGCGCAAGGACGTGCTGCTGCTGGACGTCACCCCGCTGTCCCTGGGCATCGAGACCCTGGGCGGCGTGATGACGAAGATGATCAAGAAGAACACGACCATCCCGACCAAGTTCAGCCAGACCTTCTCCACCGCCGACGACAACCAGCCGGCCGTGACCATCAAGGTCTACCAGGGTGAGCGCGAGATGGCGCAGGCCAACAAGAGCCTGGGCGAGTTCAATCTGGAAGGCATCCCGCCGGCACCGCGCGGCCTGCCCCAGATCGAAGTGACCTTCGACATCGACGCCAACGGCATCCTGCACGTCAGCGCCAAGGACAAGGGCACGGGCAAGGAAAACAAGATCACCATCAAGGCGAACTCGGGCCTGTCCGAGGCCGAGATCGAGAAGATGGTAAAGGACGCCGAAGCCAACGCCGCCGAGGACAAGAAGAAGGTCGAGCTGGTGCAGGCCAAGAACCAGGCCGAAAGCCTGATCCACTCCTCGGAAAAGTCGCTGAAGGAATACGGCGACAAGGTCACGGAAGCCGACCGCAAGGCCATCGAGGACGCGATTGCCGCCCTCAAGACCTCGGTCGAAGCCTCCGAGCCCGACGCCGAGGACATCAAGGCCAAGACCAACACGCTCATGGAAGTTTCCATGAAGCTCGGCCAGGCGATCTACGAGGCCCAGCAGGCCGAAGAGAACGCCTCTTCCGGTGAAGCCGGCGACGACATCGTCGATGCCGACTACGAAGAAGTGAAGGACGACAAGAAGTCGGCCTGAACCTCCTGACATGCCGGCTGCGTCAGACGCAGCCGGTGCAACGGATCGTGAAAAGGCGGAAGTCAGCGCGAAGGGAAACAAGGCACCATGATCACTCCCGTTTATCGCGGTGACGATGTCATGGCCTTCCCTTCGCCCGGCTTCCGCCTTTTCGCATGCGCAGATCACGGCAAATCCGGCGGAATCGTGAAAACGGTTTTGCATCCGGGTCTGCGAAGAGATATTGCGCAGGCTGACGGCAAGCTTCCCGATACACAATAACAAGACCGTTCCCGCGAAACGGACGTGAACCCGAATGGCAAAAGCTGATTTTTA